>CANROT010000137.1 GCA_947632285.1 uncultured Clostridia bacterium | reverse complement strand
TATGGGTTTTTATAATTATAACGCTTTTTTTCGGGGATTTCAACAGTGAATATAGTGACGGGGCTCCCCGCCCCGTTTCTCCCCAGCAATCGTGTATTTTTGCTTTGCCGCTGCGGCAGCGAACGCCTCAGACCCCGCGGCAACGGGCGGCGGCTAAAATACCTTCCTGCCGGCTGATTCGTTTCTTTTCTTTCTTTGGTTTAATTTCTTTCTTTATCGCAAAAGTTTTTTGTCATAAGGAGGAGGGTACTCCGGACCCTCCTCCTTATGGATCCACCTGCCGGCACAAGGAGGGGGATTAAACCCCCTCCTTGTGAATCCTCCCCGAGTGCTCATGCGTTCGCGTGGAGCAGGCTGACCGTCTCGGACTCCCGCGAAGGACCAACAGTGTTTGCCGGAAATTTTTTCGTTCCGTTCCTCGGGCTTGTACAGGAATGTTTGCATCATGCCGTTTGTGTACAAGGGAACGAAACCGCTTTGAAGAACACGCGGGAATGTGAGTTCATATCCAGCTGCCGCTCCGCTTGTTGTAACAAGTCCCGAAACTGCGCCGCAGCCGTTCGAAATCAAGCGCTGCGACTGTTCGTTGTCACGAGCACCAAAACTGCGCCGCAGCCGGGCAGCGCCTCTCTCCGCATAGCTTCCAAAACTTTGCCGCAGCCCGCGACAGCGTTCAAAAACTTCTCAAGCGCTGTTGTGTGCCGCCCCTTCGGGGGAGAGATAAATAAAAAATACCCCCACGGCTCGGAGGAGCACCCTATAAGGGGGTTCCACAAGGGTCTCCCCCCTTGTGCCGGAGGGTGGTTTCATAAGGAGGGGGTTCCGGAGTAACCCCCTCCTTGTGACAGAAAACTTTTGAGATAAAGAAGGAAATTTTTGTAAAGAGAGAAAAGGAACTTATCCGCCCCGGTGGGGATAGGGAGGCAGCGGCTCGAGCGCGCCTCCTTATATTTTCCCCCGCACTTCGATGACCTTGCCCCAGACGGTGACGGGGAGAGACTCGATCTCATCATTCGTGTAGAACATCGGCTCATACCTCGGGTTCGTCGGAACAAGCATGACGCCTTCGTGCATTCGCTTGATGCGCTTGCACGTCGCCTCGCCGCCGTTGATCATGACGATCGCGACGTCGCCGGTGTCGGCGGTGTCTTGCAGTCGGACGATCACCGTGTCCCCGTCCATGATGCGCGGCTCCATGCTGTCGCCGTGAATGCGCAGCGCCGCGTATTCCCCCGTCGATGCCATCGACGGGCTGAGCTCCTCGTAGTCCTCGATGTCCGTGATCGCGTCGATCGGGATCCCCGCCGCGACGCGGCCGTATACGGGGACGCGCAGAGGCGCGGCGGGCGGCGTCTGGTGCGGCGGACGGCGCGGGTCGTCCGTTTCATTCGTCAGGTACCCGACCGTCGTCCCCAGCTCGGCGGCGAGCGTTTCGAGCAGGGCGGGCGGGAGATAGTCGTAGTCCTCCGCGTCCGGCGGGACCGTGCGGCGGAACACGTTCGTCAGGTAGTATTGCGGCTTGCCCAGCTTCGCGCACAGATACTTGCGCGTCTTCCCGCTGCGCGTGATCGCGTCTCTCAATCTGTCCAGATTTAGCATATCGGCACCTTAATATAATGGCTGTTTTGACGTTAATGCTAAAAAACGCGTATCGGCACTTGACAGTGCTGAAAAATTAGCGTATAATCGTCAATGCTGATGTAGATATATTAGCATACAACGGAGGAGTTGTCAATGGAAAAGCGAAATTTTACGAAAAAATTTGCATCGGAGGCGGAGCGCGCTCAACGCGTTTTCTGCCGGGAGAATTCGCTCCCGTTCTTCGCGCCGGAGGGCGGGAGATGCCCGCGCTGCGGGCGTAATGTGTACGAAGGGGGGACGAACGGCGCCGGGGAGGCGCATTTGACCGGGTGCCCGCACTGTCATCTGACGTTCTGCGACTGAGATGGAGCTCTCGTATATCAAATTTTTCTGCGACTTTTACGAGACGGTCAAGGCGGTCACGGACCCGGACCTCGGCTGCCTGATGCGCGCGCTGTTCGCGTATGCGGCGGGGGAGGAGCCGACTGAGCTGACGGAGGTGGCGCGGGCGCTGTTTCCCTCGCTGCGGGCGCAGATCGACCGGCAGCGCGCGGCGCTCACCGAAAAGGCGGCGGCGAATCGGAAAAAAAGCGGCAGAAAAGAAAAAGAAAGAACCAAAGAAAAAGAAAAGAGAGAAGACGAAGAAGAAGATGAAGAAGAAGACAAAGACGAGGACGAAGAGAAAAAAGAATCTCTGTTACTGACTCAGACGACTCGCGGGCACGTACATACACGCGCTCACGCGAGCGAGGGGGGCGCGCGCAGCGCGCCGACGCTCACGGAGGCGATGCTCTACTTCCGCGACGAGCTCGGGCTGATCGAGGCGGTGAAGGAGGCGGAAAAGTTCGTCGCGTACAATTCGCTGCGCGGCTGGGACGAGGAGAAGGACTGGCGCCTCGCCGCCGACCTCCGGGCGGCGCGTATTTGCGATTTCGGCGGCATCGGCGACGGGATCGAGCAGTCGCTCGATGAGCATTACGGCGTCGGCGGGAAGCGCGAGCGCGGGGCGCAGGTTTGATTTTTGAATTTTGATTCGGGGAAAGGAGGGGTTTATATGGCGGAAATTGAGAAGGAGACGGTCTGCCCGGTGTGCGCGGGGTGCGCGCGGGAGGGCGAATCGTGCCACTTCGAGGACTGCGACGCCTGGCGCGAGTGGTTCGGGCGGCGTTGGCGGCAGACGCGGGCGCTGTTCGGCGTGGGTGATGCGGATCCGGACGATGAAGGCGGCATTATCGCGAGGGAGTGAGCTGTATGCGGCGGTTGACGCCGGTTTTTTTGGGGGATTAAGCGAACATTTGTTCGAGCAGGAGGGAGAAAATGACGGCGCGGCAGATCAGATTTGCGGGGGCGATCGCGAGATGCGGGTCGCTCGCCGATGCGCGGCGGGAGGAGCCGTTCAGCGATTCGTGGATTTGGGTCCTGATGCGGGACGAGCGGTTCCGCGAGCATTTGTTGTTCATCGGCGTTGACCGCGAGACGATCGAGGCGTGCGTGCGCGAAAGTGAGGCTATGATGAGAATGGGACGCGGCGCGTCAGCGCGCGTGAGTGGGGCGAGCGCGGGCGGCGACGGCGCGCAGGTGCGCGGGAGTGGAGCGGAGGAGGCGAATTCGGGTGCGGAGATGCGCGGAAGTGGAGCGGGGGCGACGAATTCGGGCGCGGAAGTGCGCGAGAGTGGCGTAAATGCGGCGGATTCGAGTACGGAGGCGCGCGGGAGTGGCGCGGGCGTTATCGATTCGGGCGCGGGGGAGCGCGAGAGTGGCGCGAAAGCGGCGGGCTTAAATGCAGAGCTACACGTGAGTGGCGCGGAAGTTAAGAATTCGGGTGCGGAGGCGCACGGAAGCGGTGCTAATGTTATCGAATCGGGTGCGGATATGCGCGGAAGTGGCGTAAACGCGACGGATTCGGAGACGAAGAAGCGCGAAGGTGGCGCTAAGGCGGCGAATTCCGGCACGAAGGGGTGTAAAAGTGGCGTGGACGCTGTCGGCAAGGACGCGAATGTGCGCGGGAGTGGCGCGGGCGTTATCGATTCGGGCACGGAGACGCTCGAAAGTGGCGCAGGCGTTATCGATTTGGGCACGAAAGTGCGCGAGAGTGGCGTGAGTGCGGCGAATTCGGGCGCGGTGATGCGCAAAAGTGGCGCGGAGACGCACGGAAGTGGTGCGAATATGGCTGGCTCGGGTGCGAAAGTGCGCGGAAGTGGCGTAAATGCGGCTGATTCGGGTGCGGAAGTGCGCGGAAGCGGCGTAAATGCGGCGGATTCGGGTGCGAAAGTGCGCGGAAGCGGCGTAAATGCGGCGGATTCGGGTGCGAAAGTGCGCGGAAGTGGCGTAAATGCGGCAGATTCCGACGCGAAAGTGCGCGTGAGTGGCGCGGACGTGAAGAATTTAGGTCAGGAAGTGTACAAAAGTGGCGCGGATATGGCTGATTCGGGTGCGAAAGTGCGCGGAAGTGGCGTAAGTACGGCAGATTCCGACGCGAAAGTGCGCGTGAGTGGCGCGAATACGGCGGATTCAGACGTGAAAGTGCACGAGAGTGGCGCGAATATGCCTGATTCGGGTGCGAAAGTGCACGGAAGTGGCGCTAAGGCGGTTGATTCGGGCGCGGAGATGCGCGGGGGTGGCGTGGAAGTGAAGAATATTGAGATAAAAGTGCGCGGGAGTGGGGGCGACGTGAAGGATTCGGGGACGAATGTGCGCGAGAGTGGAGGCGGGGAGAGGGAATTGCTGTCGGAGATACGGGGGCTGCGGGCGGCGGCGATGAGGGATACGTCGCTCCGGCTTTCCGACAGGCTCGGGGCGGCGTCGGCGCTGGAGAAGTCGCTGCTCGAGGGGGCGCCGGCGGCGGAGGAGGAGCGTGTGCGGTTCCGTTTGCCGGCGGACGCGATCGGGCGGGCGTTTGTCGATATCAACCGGCGGATCGTTCCGAATGTGTCCTACATCTTCACGGGCGGGCGGTGCAGCGGGAAATCGTCGTTCATCGCGCTCAAGATAATCGAGATCATGCTCGGGGAGCCGACGATCCACGCGTGCGCGGTGCGAAAATTGGCGACGACGCTGCGTGATTCCGTTTACGCGCAGTTCGAGTGGGCGATACGCGAGCTCGGGCTTTCGGACAAGTTCCGCTTCAAGTATTCGCCGCTCGAGATCGTTTATATCCCGACGGGGCAGACGATCTTCTTCCGCGGCGTCGACGACGCGGCGAAGCTCAAGTCGACGCGGCCGCCGTTCGGCACCATCGGCATCCTTTGGCGCGAGGAGGCGGATCAGCTTTCGGGGCCGGACGAGGCGCGCGGGATCGCGCAGTCCGTGCTGCGCGGGGGCGGCGTTTCGTACGATTTTTCCTCCTACAACCCGCCGCGCTCGAAAAAGCACTGGATCAATACCTTGCCGGACGGGGGCGCTGTCCGGCACCACTCGACGTATCTTGAGCTGCCGGAGGAATGGGTCGGGCGGAAGTTCATCGACGACGCGGAGCATCTGCGGGAGGTAGACCCTGCCGCATACGAGCACGAATATCTCGGCGTGCCGAACGGCGTCGGCGGGGCGGTGTTTGAAAAGCTCGAGGTGCGGCGCATAACGGATGAGGAAACAGCCGCGTTCGACCGCATATATCAGGGCATCGATTTCGGGTGGTACCCGGATCCGTTCGCGTTTCTGCGCCTGCACTACGACGCGGCGCGGGAGCGCATTTACCTGATCGACGAGCTGTACGGGAACAAAATTCAGAATTCCGAGGCGGCGGATTTCATTATCTCGCGCGGCTACGACGACGAGCGGATCGTTTGCGATTCGGCGGAGCCGAGGTCCATCGCCGAGCTGCGGCGGTTCGGCGTTCCCGCCGTCGGCGCAGTCAAGGGCGCGGGGTCGGTCGCGTTCGGGTTCCGTTGGCTCGCGGCGCGGACCATCGTCGTTGATCCGGAGCGGACGCCGAAGGCGTATGCGGAGCTCGCGGCGTATGAGCTTACCCCGGAAGGGGATTTCCCCGACAGGGACGATCATGCTGTTTCGGCGCTGCGCTATGCTACGGAGAGAATTCGCGTTTAGTTTTCCGCAAGGGGCGACCCCCTTGCTCATATCTTCCGTATTTGGTTTTCCTTCCGGGCGGTTGATGGGGTCCTTTTCTTTCTTTGGAATAACCTCTTTCTTTAGTGCAAAAGTTTTTTGTCACAAGGAGGGGGTTACTCCGGAACCCCCTC
>CANROT010000136.1 GCA_947632285.1 uncultured Clostridia bacterium | reverse complement strand
CGTCTCGCGCAAAGAATCCGCCGCCCGAGAGCAGCTTTATATTCTCCATTTCCGCCGCCGCGCGATAAAAACCGCCCATCGCCTCAAGCCAGCGCCCGGCGGCGGCGTCCCCCTCGCGCTCCATGTAGCGGACGCAGCCGTCAACGGAGGCGGAGAGAATGTATGACGGGCTGCTCGACCCGAATATCGCCGCGCACCGCCGCACATCGCCCCGGTCGATGCGGTCGCCGTTCAGGAGCAAAACGGCGGTCTGCGTCAGCGACGGCAGCGTCTTGTGCAGGCTCACGGCGACCATATCGGCGCCGCAGGAGGCGGCGCTCTCCGGGAACCCGCCGAACCCGAGGTGCGCGCCGTGCGCGCCGTCAACGAACAGCGGGACGCCGTGCGCGTGGCAGACCTCCGCGATGCCGCGCACATCGCTGATGACGCCCTCATATGTCGGGCTCGTCACGGCGACGAGCCGCACGTCCGCGTGCTCGGACAGCGCCGCGTCCACGCTCTCCGGCGACACGGAGCGCCATATCCCGAGCTCGCCGTCAAGCTCCGGCACAAGGTAGTACGCCTCCGCGCCCGAAAGCTCCGCCGCGTGATACACGGATCTGTGCGAGCCGCGCGCCATAAGCAGCGCGCCGCCGCCCTCGAGCGCGGACGTTATCGCCGCGAGCACGCCGGACGTGCTCCCGTTCACAAGCACGATGCTCTCGTCCGCGCCGAAAACGCGCGCCGCCCGCGCCTCCAGCTCCGCAAATATGCCGTGCGGGTCGTTCAGATCGTCAAATCCGTCTATCTCGGTGATGTCGATCCCCCCGCCGAGCTCCGAGAGCCACGGGAACGCGTCCGCGTTCCTCTTGTGCCCCGGCATATGCATCGGCAGCGCGCCGGAGGCGGAATATTCCTTCAGTCTGTCAAGCAGCGTCACGGCCGCCCCTCCTTTTGTCCCGAAAACGTATTCGGGGGAAGGACAAAACGTCCTTCCCCCATTTTTATGACCTGCTCAGTCTGTGGTGTACGGCATGAGAGCCATCTGGCGCGAACGCTTGATAGCGAGCGTGAGCTGGCGCTGATGCTTCGCGCATGTGCCCGTCACTCTGCGGGGCAAAAGCTTTGACCGCTCGGGAGAAACGAACTTGCGGAGGCGAGCCGTGTCCTTATAGTCGATGTAGCTGATCTTGTCCTGGCAGAAAACGCAGACCTTCTTGCGCCTCTTCTGAGGCTGACGGTACTGGCGCTTTTCAGTCGCTTCGGGCTTCGGTTCTGCCGCCTTGGCCTCGGTCTTCGGAGTCATGTTTTCATTGTTATCCATTTTTATATAACCTTATTCCTTTCGCAATATTTTCGCTCAGAACGGAAGATCGTCGTCATCCGAGATCTCCTCGAACTTGGGAGCGGACGTGCCGCCGGCCGAATATGTCGGCGCGCCGTATGAATCCGGCGTGTATGATGACGGTGCGGAATTGCCCTCACCCTTCGCATCTACAAAATAGACATTGTCTACCTGAACTTCAGTCGCATACTGCTTCTGCCCCTGCTGATCCGTCCACGTGCGTGTCTGAATCGAGCCCTCAACACAGATGGAGCTTCCGCGCCTGAAATAGCGAGATACGAATTCCGCCTGATTGCGCCAAGCGGTGCATCTGATGAAGTCCGCCTGCTGGCCTTCCTGATTCTTCGGCTGGTAGTGTCTGTTGACTGCAATCGTAAATGATGTTACGGGTGTATTTGTCTGTGTCATTCTGAGCTCCGGGTCGGACGTAAGTCTGCCGCCGAGAATGACACGGTTCAAATTAAAATTAGCCAACTCTCACGCCTCCCATTATTCGGCAGCCGGTGCCTCTTCAGCGGGAGCCTCCTCTGCGGGGGCGTTCTCTGCTGCGGCTTCCTCTGCCGGAGCCTCTTCCGCGACAGCCTCTTCAACGGGAGCCGAAACCGCGGCCTCTTCCTCCTCGTCCACTTCAATGACCTCAGGGGCGCTGCCTTTGACGCCGATGGTCTGCTTCTTCTCGTCTACGGAGAGGACGATGTAGCGGAGCGCGTCTTCGGTGATGCCGAGGACACGTGTCAGCTCTGCGACAAAGTCTGGCGCGGACTTGAAGTAGATGAGAACATAATAGCCCTCTTTCTCATAATTGATGGGATAAGCGAGCCTGCGCTTGCCCCATACGTCGACGGCGACGATCTCGGCGTTTGCCTCGATCAGGCCCTTGAGCCTTTCGGACGTCGCCTGTGCCGTTTCCTCGCCGTTCTTCAGGCTGAGGGCGAACAGCACTTCATAGGTGTTTTTGATGTTTTCCATGTTTTACCTCCTCATGGACTTGTGACCGCCGCATGATATTGTCGGACTCCGCAGCGGTAAGGAAGTTGTCCAGACTAAAGGATTATACCACAAAGCGGCGCGCGTGTCAATCACAAAAAGGTGATATTTTCCGAACAATTTGCCGTCAGAGCGCCGCTATCGCCGCCTCGATGGACGATTTCAGCTCGCGCGCCTTTTGCAGCTTGGCGCGCTCCCCCTCGACGACGGCGGCAGGCGCCTTCGCAATAAATCCCTCGTTTGAGAGCTTGCCCTCAAGGCGCTTTATCTCGCCCTCGCTCTTTTCGAGCTCCTTTTTCAGCCTTGCGCGCTCCGCCTCAAGGTCGACGAGCTCGCCGAGCGGGATATAAACGGTCGCCGCCCCCGTCACGAGCCGGACGACGGCGCCCTCCGGCGCGCCGTCCACAAGATCGAGCTCGGACGCGGACGCGAGGCGGCGGAAGAACGGCTCCGTCCCCTCGAACACATCGGGAGACTTCGCCTCGAGCATGACCTTCGTCCGGCGGGACGGCGGGACGTTCATCTCCGCTCTGCGCGTCCTGATCGCGCGGATCGCCTCCGTCACGGCGTCCATCTTCTCCGCCTCCGCCTTGAAAACGAGCCCCGCATCATATTCCGGGAACGGCGAGATCATGATGCTCTCCGCGTCCCCGTCCGTGTGCGGCAGCGACATGAATATCTCCTCCGTGACGAACGGAAGGAACGGGTGAAGGAGCTTCAGCGTGCCGCCCAGCACGAACGCGAGCGTATTCTGCGTGCGCCTGTTCGCCTCCGTCCCCTTTTCCGCCAGGGACGCCTTCGAGAGCTCGATATACCAGTCGCAGAACACGTCCCAAACGAAGTCGTAGAGGTTCGAGAGCGCGATGCCGAGCTCGTATTTATCGAGCGCCGCCGTCACGGACGCGACCGTCTTCTCATACTGCGTCAGGATCCACTTATCCTCGACCGAGAGCGACTCCCCCTCCGGATACGAAACGCTGTCGATATCAAGATTCATGAGCGCGAATCTCGCCGCGTTCCACAGCTTGTTCACGAAATTGCGCGCCGCCTCGATCCTCTCGTCCGAGAACCGCATATCGTTTCCGGGAGAATTGCCCGTCGCGAGCGCGAACCGCAGCGCGTCCGCGCCGTATTTGTCGATTATTTCAAGCGGGTCGATGCCGTTCCCGAGCGACTTTGACATCTTGCGCCCCTGCGCGTCGCGCACAAGGCCGTGGATCAGCACAGTGTCAAACGGGACCTGTCCCGTATATTCGAGCGCCGAGAATATCATTCTCGACACCCAGAACGTGATGATGTCGTATCCGGTGACGAGCGTGTTCGTCGGGTAAAACCGGCGGAGATCCGCCGTGTCGTGCGGCCAGCCGAGCGTTGAGAACGGCCAGAGCGCCGAGGAGAACCACGTGTCGAGCGTGTCGGGGTCCTGCCTCATCTCCCGCCCGCACTTCGGGCAGACGGCGTGCGCCTCCTTCGTCACGACGGTCTCGCCGCACTCGTCACAGTAGAACGCCGGAATGCGGTGCCCCCACCAGAGCTGGCGCGAAATGCACCAATCCTGCGTGTTCTCCATCCAGTGCATATAATTTTTGTCGAACCGCTCCGGCACGAACTTCGTCCTGCCCTCGCGGACCGCCTCTATCGCCGGGCCCGCCAGCGGCTCCATTTTAACGAACCACTGGAGACTTATCATCGGCTCTATCGTCGTGCCGCAGCGATAGCAAGTCCCGACCTCGTGGCACAGATCCTCGATGCCGCAGAGGTAGCCGCCCGCCTCAAGGTCGGCGATGATCGCGCGCCGCGCCTCGTATCTGTCCATTCCGGCGTATTTCGGATAATTGTCCGTGATCTTCGCATCGTCTGTCAGGACGACCTCCATCGGCAGATGGCAGCGCCTGCCGACCTCAAAGTCATTCGGGTCGTGCGCGGGCGTTATCTTGACGCAGCCGGTCCCCTTGTCGAGCTGAGCGTGCTCGTCCCCGACGATCGGAATGCGCCTGCCGACGAGCGGCAGGACACAGTACTTCCCTATCAGGTGCTTGTATCTCTCGTCCTCGGGATTGACCGCGATCGCCGTATCGCCGAGCAGCGTCTCCGGGCGCGTCGTCGCCACCTCGATGTAGCCTTCCCCGCCGACGAGCGGATATTTGATGTGCCAGAAATGGCTGCTCTGTTCCTCGTAATTGACCTCGGCGTTCGAGATGGAGGTCTTACAGTGCGGGCACCAGTTTATGATGCGCTCGCCGCGGTATATGAGCCCCTTTTCGTAGAGGCGCACGAACACCTCGCGGACCGCCTCGGAGCAGCCCTCATCGAGCGTGAATCTCTCGCGGCTCCAGTCGCACGACGAGCCGAGCTTTTTGAGCTGGGAAACGATCCTGTTCCCGTACTGCTCGCGCCACGCCCACGCGCGCTCGAGGAAACCGTCCCTGCCGACGTCCTCTTTCGTGAGCCCCTCCTTGCGCATAGCCTCAACGATCTTTGCCTCCGTCGCGATGGACGCGTGATCCGTGCCCGGGACCCACAGCGTATCGAACCCCTTCATGCGCTTGTAGCGAATGAGGATATCCTGGAGCGTTTCGTCGAGCGCGTGACCCATGTGGAGCTGCCCCGTGATGTTCGGCGGCGGCATGACGACAGTATACGTCGGCGCGCCCTCGTGTGACGGCTTAAAATAACCGTGCTCGCACCAGCTCTTGTATATACGATCCTCAAAGTCGGAGGGGTCGTAAGTTTTCGGAAGTTCTCTCGGCATGATTTTCGAATTCCTTTCTTTTTCACAAAAATAAAAAGCGCCCCGAAATATCCCGGGGCGCGAAATCGCGCGGTACCACCCGAATTGACGCAAAAATGCGCCCACTCAAATCCGTTTAACGCACGGAAAACGGCGCGCGCTACAAAATTCACGCACGCGGCTCGTGAGGCGACCTTCGATCCTTACTCTGCTCCGCCGACCTTCCACCGCCGTCGGCTCGCTGTCATGCAGCCCCGGGACCTACTCCTCCCCGTCAACGCCTTTAAAATATTATACATTATATATTCCCCCTTGTCAAGACTCCAACGCCTAATTATTTTATTTTTATAGTCAAGGAAAGCTTTTGAAAAGGGGCGCGGGGGAAAACTTTTCTCGAAAAGTTTTCCCCCGCGTATTATTACTTAGCCCTTCTCTTCGCTTCGTCCTTGAGGCGGAGTTCGGTATTGAGGATACGTTTGCGGAGGCGGAGGGACTTCGGGGTGACCTCGATGAGCTCGTCGTCCGCGATGAACTCGATAGCCTGCTCGAGCGAGAGGATCTTCGGCGGCGTGAGGCGGAGGGCCTCGTCGGCTCCGGTCGAGCGGATAGCGGTGAGGTGTTTCTTTTTGCAGACGTTGACCGCGATATTCTCCATGCGGGGGCACTCGCCGACGAGCATTCCCTCGTAGATATCTACTTTTATATTTTCTATATCCTTCACTGCGAGCTCAATGAGCTCTT
>CANROT010000135.1 GCA_947632285.1 uncultured Clostridia bacterium | reverse complement strand
GGAAATTTTTCAAAATTTCCTCCCCCCGTATAATTATATATTCTCTTTCATGATGCTGTAATACGCCGGGCGGATTATCTTGTCGGCGCAGATGAGCTCCTCTATCCTGTGCGCGGACCAGCCGACGACGCGGGCGATCGCGAAGACGGCGGTATAGAGCCGCATCGGAATGCCGAGCATATCGTAGACGAACCCGGAATAAAAGTCGACGTTCGGGCTGACGCCCTTGTATATGTGCCTGTATTTCGCTATCAGCTTTGGCGCAAGATCTTCGACCGCCTCGTAGAGCGCGAGGTCGTCGCCGCGCCCCTTTTCCGCCGCGAGCTCGCGGACGTACCGCTTGAAGATGCGCTCGCGCGGGTCGGAGAGGGAATAGACGGCGTGGCCCATGCCGTAGACGAGGCCGGCGCGGTCAAAGGCGTCCTTATTTATGATGCGTGAGAGATATGCGGCGAGCTCCTCGGTGTCGCGCGTGTCGCGGACGTTTGCGCGAATGTCGTCCATCATCTCCATGACCTTGATGTTCGCGCCGCCGTGCTTCGGCCCCTTGAGCGAGGACATTGCCGCCGCCATCGTCGAATACGTGTCCGAGCCGGACGAGGTGATGACGCGCGTCGTGAACGTGGAATTGTTGCCGCCGCCGTGCTCCATGTGGAGAATGAGCGCCGTGTCGAGCACCTTTGCCTCGGTCGGCGTGTACGACTTGTCCTGCCGGAGCAGGAGGAGGAAGTTTTCGGCGGTCGAGAGAGAGGGGTCCGGGCGGTGGATTATCATGCTGTCGAGGTTGTCGTAGTAGTTGTGCGCGTGATAGGCGTAGACGGCGAGCAGCGGGAATTCGGCGATCAGCCTGATGCACTGTGCGAGCGACGAGGCGACGCTTGTGTCGGACGCGGTCTCGTCATAGGAGGCGAGCGTCAAGATACTGCGCGTCATCGAATTCATGATGTCGCCGCTCGGCGCTTTCATTATGACGTCGCGCGCGAAGTTGGTCGGCAGCGTGCGGCAGTCGCCGAGCAGCGAGCGGAATTCCGCCTCCTCCGCCTCGCTCGGCAGCCTGCCGAACAAGAGCAGATACGCGATGCGCTCGTAGCCGAGCCTGCCCTCAAGATCGCGCAAAAGGTCGCCGATGCGGCAGCCGCGATACCAGAGCTCGCCGTCGCACGGCGTTTTGACGCCGTCAACGGTTTTGAATGCCGTTATCTTTGAGATATTCGTCAGCCCGGCGAGGACGCCGTTTCCGTTTTTGTCGCGCAGCCCGCGCTTTACGCCGAGCTCGTCGAAGAGGTCCGGATCAATGCGGTCGCACTCGAGGCACATCGACGAGGCCGAGGCGGCGTATTCGTGGAGGCGGTCCTGTTCCATTTTATATTGTTCTCCTTTCGCTTCGGTCCCGGCGGGTTTTATCGGTGCTCCGGCACGTGCGCGCGGCGCATATTTTCCGTCATGCGGCGGTGCAGCTCCCGGAGCTCTTCGCGCTCCGCATCGGAAAATCCTGCCATCACGGCGGCGATGAAATCATTCTCTGCCGAAAGCCCCGCGTCCGCGGCTTCGTATGCGCTCTCGGTCAGCCGCAGATGAACGGAGCGGCGGTCGCCGCCGGAGGCGCCTTCGCTGATAAAGCCGCGCTCCGAGAGCGCGCGCACCGCCATCGAAACGGCGGATTTCGTCATGTGCCTGCCGCGAACGATGTCGGACGCCGTGTCATATTCGGGCATGCTCCGCAGAAACATCACGATCGCGAGCTCCGTGTGGCTGAGCATATATTTTTCACAGACGGGCGCGAGCAGCCGCGAAAACAGCTCTCGCGCGTAAAACATACTTTCGATGAAGTCGTTCATCTTTATGCCCTTCCGGGATCGAAGATATAGTTCAAAACTGAACAGTTCAATTATATACTATTTCCCGTCCCCTGTCAAGAGAAAATTTGCGCCATCGAAATGCTCCGCTTTTTCAAACGCAAATCGCACACGCTTCCGCATAGCGCCAACAAAAAAAGCCCCGAAAAGTTCTGAAAAAGAGGGGGTAGCGGGAAGGGGGCAGAAAAACCCTTCTTCAAGGGTTTTTCTGCCCCCGGAAAAACTCTTTCAAGAGTTTTTCCTCCCCCGCGAAAAAATCAAGCCTCAGTCAAACACCCCGGACGAGAGATATCGCTCGCCTGTGTCGGGCAGGAGGGCGACGATCGTTTTGCCCTCGTTTTCGGGGCGGGCGGCGAGCGTGCAGGCGGCGGCGAGCGCGGCGCCGGACGAGATCCCGACGAGGACGCCCTCGGTCCGGGCGAGCAGGCGGGCGGCGGCGAACGCGTCCGCGTCCGTGACCCTCACGATCTCGTCGACGACGGAGAGGTCGCAGATCTCGGGGACGAAGCCCGCGCCGATGCCCTGGATCGCGTGACGCCCCGCCTTTCCGCCGGAGAGGACGGGCGAGGCGTCCGGCTCGGCGGCGGCGATGTAAACGCCGGGCTTTTGCTCCTTCAGGTATTTTCCGACGCCGGAGACGGTGCCGCCCGTGCCGACGCCGGCGACAAAGATATCGACGGCGCCGTCCGTGTCCTCGTATATTTCGGGGCCGGTCGAGGCGTAGTGCGCCGCCGGGTTCGCGGGATTTGTGAACTGGCCGGGGATAAATGCGCCGGGGACCGTGCGGGCGAGCTCGTTTGCACGGTCGATGGCTCCCTTCATGCCGAGGCTGCCGTCCGTCAGCACGAGCTCCGCGCCGTATGCGGCGAGCAGACGCCGCCGTTCGAGGCTCATCGTTTCGGGCATCGTCAGTATGACGCGGTAGCCGCGCGTTGCGGCGACGGCGGCAAGCCCGATCCCGGTGTTGCCGCTCGTCGGCTCGATGATGACGGAGCCGGGGGCGAGCAGTCCGCGCGCCTCGGCGTCGTCGAGCATCGCGAGCGCCGCCCTGTCCTTGACGCTGCCCGCGGGATTGAAGTATTCGAGCTTCGCCGTTATCGGCGCGGCGAGCCCGCGCGCGGACGAGAAGCGAGAGAGGCGCAGCAGCGGCGTTTTTCCGATGAGCTCCGTGACGGAACCGTATATTTTCATTTGGGTTTGTTCCTTTCGAAATTTTTCTATACGATATTGTATCACATCTGCGCGGCGGAGGTGCGATTTTTTTGCGCGCGGGCGATAAAATTTTTGTGACTGCGCCCCGGCGGTTGACACGGCGGCGCCCGTTATGGTATCATGGGGACAAAGGAGGCGCAAAATGGGGCTTTTTGAAGAATATATCGCGTCCGGCGCGGATCTGTCCGCGCTCGGCTTTTCGCGCTGCGACCCCGAGCCGGGGTACTTCTGTGACCCGATCGGCGCGCGCGTTATAGGCGCCGTCGGCGTCGACGGCATACATTTCTGCACCGTCCCGGGGGCGGGGGAGTACGTATTTGCAGTCCTGCCGATGGACGGGACGCCGGGCGAGGGCGGATACGTCCGCGCCGTCGCGCGGTCGTTTTCCGATTTTTTGGGGCTTCTGCTGTCATGCCGCGACACGGAGGCGATATGCCGCGCATGCGCGCTCGACAGGGATCAGTTTTTGTCATATGTGTCCGGAATAGAGCAGACGGGCGAGGTCTCGGCGGCGCTTGACGCGGTGCGCGCGCTCGGCGTCGAGCCGGTCGCGGACGCTTACGGGTACCTTCGCGCCGTGCGGGAGGAGATCGACTGCGAAAAACTCGAATACGGCGAGGAATACAGGGAGCTCGTGTCGGTTGCCGTCCGGCTGCGCTGGAACGTCGGGTTTGACGGCGCGTTTTTCTCGGAGGACGGGGAGGACGCGGAGCCGATAATTAAAGACGTCCGCTTTGTTTGGGGCGGCGAGAATTTTACCATAGCGGGGATATACAGGTTCGGGCGCGGATTTGTCGCGGACATCGCGCGGCAGGTCGACCCGGAGGCGGTTTGCCGGGTCATGCAGGCGCCGGACGGCGACAGCGATGACGGAGAGAATGGGCGCGGGCCGTTTGCGTTTTCGTTCACGGCGCGGCTGCGCGTCGGCGGCGGGACGGCGAAGTGTACGCGCATGAGCGCGGAGATCTGGACGGGGCTGCCGGAGTCGATCGGCAGCGTCGGGTATGAGATATGCCGTCGCTATATGCTCGACACGTCATATGCGTATCAGATATTCCGCCTTTCGTTCCCGTATACGCGCGGGGACGAGGCGCCCGTGTCGCTCGATATGGAGACGAGGCCTTCGCGCGTGCGCGTCGCGGTGATGGACGACCCGCGCGAGGGCGACGAGGTGAAGTTCCGCCACCCGGTCGGCGGAGATGAATATACGCTCACCGTCACGTCGGCGGAGGCGTTCGTGAAGCATATCCCCGGCGGCGAATACGTTCTGCCGGACAGGTTTGCGTCCATAACGTATACGGTCGCGCCGGAGTTTCGGGACGAGCTGACCGTCACAGATGCGGACCCGGGCGATCAGCCGAAAAGACGCCGAGGCGCGAGTTCGGGCGAGTTTTACGATGTCACAGATGCCATCGGCATTATCGGCGGCGCGGACGGGCCAACATCGTACTTTATATTATCGCCGGGCGGGGAGAGGCGCGCCGTGTCAAATCCGCGATTCCGCGACCGCCCCGTGCGCTGGCGCGTCGACGTATATGTCCGCGAGAGGGAAGGGATAAATGTACAGCTTTAAATATACGAGGGGCGAACGAATGAGAAAAACTAAAGCCGCACTTGCGCTGCTGCTTGCGGTGTCGATAATTTTTGCGTGTTTCGGGTGCGGCCGCACCGATGAGACGCAGCCCGGGGAGAGCACCGGTGCGGGCGCGCGTGACAGCGACACGGTCACGGAGGCCGCCGAGACGACGGGCGCAGTCGATACGGCGTCGCCGGAAACGGACGCGCCCGAGACGGATTCGCCGATGACGGATTCGCCGACGACGGACGCGCCGGGGACGGACGCGCCGACAACGGATTCGCCGACGACGGATTCGCCGACGACGGATTCGCCGACAACGGACGCACCGACGACGGATAAACCGACGACAGATGCGCCGACAACGGACGCGCCCGTAACGAACACGCCGCACACGCACACATGGGGCTCGTGGTCCGTGACGCGTTCGGCGTCGTGCGAGAGCGCGGGCAGCCGGAGGCGCAGCTGCTCCGGCTGCGGCGCGGCGGAGACGGAGAGCATACCCGCGACGGGGCACAGCTGGGGAAGCTGGTCGGAGAGCCGCCGTCCGACGCTCGATGCCGAGGGCGAGGAGACGCGGAAGTGCTCCCGCTGCGGCAAGAGCGAGCGCCGCGCGACGGGGACGCTGAAGGTCCGTTGGGACGGGGACACGTCATCGTGGCTGGCGAAGCTGCCGGATTATCTCTCGCTTTCCGATATCACGATCCCCGGGACGCACGACAGCGGAGCGCAGCGCGGGGTCTTCGGTTTAGGACAGTGCCAGAGCATGAGCATCAGCAATCAGCTCGGCGCGGGCGTTCGGTTCATCGATATCAGGCTGAAGCTCGTGAACGGCGTGCTGTCCGTATATCACGGCATTGTTGATATGGGCCTCACGTTTGACGAGGTCGTCGCGTCGTGCGCCGATTTTCTTGCGGCGCACCCGGGCGAGACGATTATAATGAGCGTAAAGGAGGAGGACGAAAGCGTTGCCGGGTTCGGCGATGCGCTTGCGTCAAAGATAAGGTCCGGGGGCGCATTATGGTACACGCAGAACAGGCTGCCGACGCTCGGCGAGGCGCGGGGGAAGATAGTTCTGCTCGCGAGGTGCGACGCGGGCGGGCTCGGCATCAACTGCCGCTCGGGGTGGAAAGACAACGTAGCTTTCGATATGAACAACGGCGTCCCGATGCGCGTG
>CANROT010000134.1 GCA_947632285.1 uncultured Clostridia bacterium | reverse complement strand
CGGCTTCGGCGTCATTATTGCCGCCGCCGGAATGGCGGCGCACCTTGCGGGCGCGCTCGCGGCGAACACGACGCTGCCCGTCATCGGCATACCCTGCAAATCAAGCGTACTTGACGGCATTGACGCCCTCTTGTCGACGGTACAGATGCCCTCCGGGATCCCGGTGGCGACTGTGGCGATAAACGGAGGGGTCAATGCCGCTTTACTTGCCGCAGAGATCATCGCCCTCGGCGACGAGGCGCTCGCGGACAAGCTCGAAGCAAAGCGCCGCGCGGACGCCGAGGCGGTCCTGCAAAAGGACGCGGGGATCGCGGCGAGGCTGAACGAGGCGTAAACAATAAAACCGACAGCCGCACAAACGTAAAAATGCAATAACAGGGAAAGGTAACGACATGGGAGGCTTTTTTGGGATCGCGAGCCGCAGGGACGCCGTTTCGGACGTCTTCTTCGGGACGGATTATCATTCACATCTTGGGACGCGCCGCGGAGGAATGGCGGCGTATGACAGCAGGGACGGGCTCCAGCGCGATATCCACAACATAGAAAATTCGCCGTTCCGGACGAAGTTCGAGCGGATAACGGAGGAGATGCACGGCACCTCCGCCATAGGCTGCATCAGCGATTACGATCCGCAGCCGCTACTGATCAGATCGAAGGTCGAGACATACGCGATAGCGATGGTCGGCATCATCAATAACGCGGAGGACTTAACGCGGCGGTATTTGCAGCTCACCGGCGGGCACTTCGGCGCGATGACCGGCGGCGCCGTCAATTCGACGGAGCTTTTGGCGGGGCTCATCAACCAGCGCCCGAGCTTTGTCGAGGGGATAAAGTTCGCGCAGGAGAGGATCGAGGGGACCGCGTCCATTCTGATCCTCCGGGACGACGGCGCGCTCATCGCGGCGCGCGACAAGGTGGGCAGGCTCCCGATATTCGTCGGCAAAGGCGAGGACGGGTACGCCGTCTCGTTCGAGTCGTTCGCGTATCAGAAGCTCGGGTACGAGGATTACCTCGAGCTCGGCCCCGGCGAGATCGTCGAGGTCACCGCCGAGGGCGTGAAACAGCTCTCGCCTCCCGGCAAAAAGATGAGGATATGCGCGTTCCTCTGGAGCTACTACGGCTACCCGACCTCCACATATGAGGGCGTCAACGTCGAGGTGATGAGGTACAGGAACGGCAAGATAATGGCGCAGCACGACCGCGAGGCGGGCATCGCCGGCGACATCGACTATGTCGGCGGCGTCCCGGATTCCGGTACGCCCCACGCGATAGGATACGCGAACGAGAGCGGCGTTCCGTTCGCGCGCGCGTTCATAAAATATACGCCGACGTGGTCGCGCAGCTTCACGCCGACGGAGCAGCGCGAGCGCAACCGCGTCGCAAAGATGAAGCAGATCCCGGTCCACGAGCTGATACAGGGCAAAAAGCTCTTGTTCGTGGACGATTCGATAGTCAGAGGAACGCAGCTCCGGGAGACGGTCGAATTCTTATATAATCACGGCGCCGAGGCGGTCCATATGCGGTCCGCGTGCCCGCCCCTGATGTACGGCTGCAAATATCTGAACTTCTCGCGCTCGAGGAGCGAGATGGAGCTGATAGCGCGCCGCGTCATCGTCGAGCTTGAGGGCGAGGAAGGGCTCAAGCATATGGAGGAATACAGCGACGGCTCGACAGAGAGGGGCAAAAAGCTCCGCGAGGTCATCTGCCGCGAGCTGCATCTCGCCTCGCTCGAGTATCAGTCGCTCGAGGGCGTTATCGAGGCGATCGGGCTTGACCCGTGCAAGCTCTGCACATACTGCTGGAGCGGCAAAGAATAATCGGTAAAAAGTTTAAAAAGTTTTGAAAAAGGGGCTTCGGGGGAAAAACTTTTTCAAAAGTTTTTCCCCCGGGGAGATAAAAATTATGACAGAATCAAAATCTGAAGCATACGCGGCGGCGGGCGTCGATATAACCGCCGGTTACCGCTCGGTCGAGCTGATGAAGCGGCACATAAAGAGGACCGAGACGGAGGGCGTCGTCGGCGCGGTCGGCGGATTCGGCGGGCTGTTCGCGCCGCCCGTCTTCGGAATGCGCGATCCCCTGCTCGTCTCCGGCACGGACGGCGTCGGGACTAAGCTGAAGCTTGCGTTTTTGCTCGACAGGCACGACACGATAGGGATAGACTGCGTCGCGATGTGCGTCAACGACATCATCTGCGTCGGCGCGAAGCCGCTCTTCTTCCTTGACTACATAGCGTGCGGCAAAAACGTGCCGGAGCGGATAGCGGAGATAGTCTCCGGCGTTTCCGAGGGGTGCGTGCAGGCAGGCGCCGCGCTCATCGGCGGGGAGACGGCGGAGCACCCCGGCATGATGCCGGAAGATGAATACGACATCGCCGGATTCGCGGTCGGCATCGTCGACAGAGAAAAAATGATAGACAACGGCACGATGCGCGAGGGCGACACCGTCATCGCGCTGCCGTCCTCCGGCGTACACTCGAACGGGTTCTCGCTCGTGCGCCGCGTCTTTGACGTGGAGCACGCCGACCTGACCTCCCCCGTCCCCGAGCTCGGCGGCAAGCCGCTCGGAGACGTGCTGCTCACGCCTACGAAGATATACGTAAAGCCGGTGCTCGCGCTTATGGGATCGGTCGCGGTGCGCGGCATCTCGCATATCACCGGCGGCGGGTTCTATGAGAATATCCCGCGCTCTATCCCGGACGGGCTCGGCGCCGTCATCGAAAAGCGCGCGATAAAGACGCCGCCGATATTCGATCTGCTCGCCGAGCGCGGCGGCATATCGGAGCACGATATGTACAACACGTACAACATGGGCGTCGGCATGAGCGTCATCGTCGCGAAGGACGACACGGAGCGCGCGCTCTCCATTCTGCGCGAGCACGGCGAGGACGCGTATGTGATGGGAACGGTCGTCCGGTCGGAGGACAAGATAAGGATAGTATGAGGGCGCTCTCTGATATAAGGTCCGGGCTGTCCGCCGGGATAATGATCTCCATCGGCGGCGCCGTCTATCTCGCGGCATCGTCCGAGTCAAAGATACTCGCCGCGGTGCTGTTCACGGTGGCGCTGCTCTCCATCTGCCTGCGCGGGTACGCGCTCTTTACGGGCAGGGTCGGCTTTATCGTGGAGTCGCATAAAAAGGACGACGTATCAACGCTGCTTTTGTGCCTCCTCGGCAACGCGTTGGCAACGGTCATCTGCGGGCTCCTCATTCGGTACGCGATACCGGCGACCGGGGACGCGGCCGCCGCCGCGTGCGAGAGCAAGCTAACGCAGGCGTATCTTTCGACGTTTGTGCGCGGCGTGTTCTGCGGCGTTTTGATGTATATCGCCGTGTCCGTATACAGGGAGAACAAAACGGTCGTCGGCATACTCTTCGCGATACCGGTCTTTATCGTCGCCGGGTTCGAGCATTCGATAGCCGATATGTTTTATTTTGCCGCGTCCGGGATCGTGTCGCTCAAGGCGTGCCTTTTCATCTGGATCGTCATTCTCGGCAACTCGGTCGGCGCGATGATACTTCCGGCGCTCAACTATAAGGGAAAAAAGCATGAAGGATAAAGCAAACGTCACCGTCCTCGTCTCGGGCGGCGGGACGAATCTCGGCGCGATACTCGCCGCCGAGCGGGACGGGATCATAAATTCGGGGCGCGTCCGCCTTGTAATTTCGAATAAGGAGGGCGCATACGCGCTCACAAGGGCGAAGGAGGCTGGCGTCCCGGCCGCGACCGTCACGAAAAAGTCGTGCGGCTCGCAGGAGGCGTTCGAAGCAAAGCTCTCGGAGCTGATCGACGCGGCAGATACGGATCTCATCGTGCTCGCGGGGTTCATGAGCATACTTTCCGCCGATTTCACGAAAAAATACGAGCACAGGATCATAAACGTGCACCCGTCCCTGATCCCGTCGTTCTGCGGCGCCGGATTTTACGGGCTGCACGTACACGAGGCGGCGCTCGCAAAGGGCGTCCGCGTCACGGGCGCGACGGTGCACTACGTCAACGAGATACCGGACGGCGGCGAGATCATCGACCAGCGCGCCGTATACGTCGAGGACGGCGACACGCCGGAAACGTTGCAGCGGCGCGTCATGGAACAGGCGGAATGGATAATACTCCCGCGCGCGGTCGAGAAAATCTGCGCAGGGATAATAAAAGCGAAAACGGAGGGGTGAAATGGACATCTACAAGGTAAACGACATCGGCGAGCTTATCGCGGGAAATTCTTATGTCGGCAGAGGCATCGTCGCGGGGCTGAGCGAGGACGGGCGGCAGGCGTGCGCCGCATATTTTATCATGGGCAGGAGCAATAACAGCCGCAACCGCGTCTTCACGATGCGCGACGGCGTCCTTTATACCGAGCCCTATGACGCCTCAAAGGTCGAGGACCCGAGCCTTATCATATATGCCGCGGTGCGCGAGCTCGACCAAAAGCTCATCGTCACGAACGGCGACCAGACGGACACGATATACGACGGCATTCGCGCCGGGGAAACGTTTTCGGCGTCGCTCTTGTCAAGGCGGTTCGAGCCGGACGCGCCGAATCTGACGCCGCGCATCAGCGCGATGCTCTATTTTGACGGCGGCTTCAATTACAGAATGAGCATTCTCAAGAGCGCGGACGCGGAGGGCTCCGCGTGCAACCGCTACACGTTCGATTATGAGCCGCTGCCGGGCATCGGCCACTTTATCCACACCTACGTCTGCGACGGAAACCCGATCCCGACGTTCCAGGGCGAGCCCGAGCGCGTCGCGATACCGAACGATATCGACGAGTTCACCGACAAGCTGTGGGCGGCGCTCGACGAGGACAACAAAATTTCGCTCTACGTCCGCTACACCGACCTTGAAGGCGGCGGCAGGACGGAGCGCATCATCAACAAAAATAAGTAAAGGGGAGAGAACATGAAAGAATTTGAGCTGAAATACGGCTGCAACCCGAACCAGAAGCCCGCGAAAATATATATGCGCGACGGCGGCGAGCTCCCGATAGAGATACTCTGCGGCAGGCCCGGATATATCAATTTCCTCGACGCGTTCAATTCATGGCAGCTCGTCCGCGAGCTGAAGGCGGCGACGGGAATGCCTGCGGTCACCTCGTTCAAGCACGTCAGCCCCACCTCGGCGGCGGTCGGCATAAAGCTCCCCGAAAAGCTGAAGCGGGCATGCTTCGTCGACGACATCGAGGACCTTGACTCATCGCCGCTCGCGTGCGCATACGCGCGCGCCCGCGGGACGGACCGCATGTGCTCGTTCGGAGACTGGGTCGCGCTCTCCGACGTCTGCGACGTCACGACCGCGAAGATGCTCAAGCGCGAGGTCTCGGACGGCATAATCGCGCCGGGATATGAGCCGGAGGCGCTCGAAATTCTCAAAACCAAGAAAAAGGGCGCTTACAATATCGTCCGGATCGACCCCGAATATATCCCCGAGCCGCAGGAGACAAAACAGGTCTTCGGCATCACGTTCGAGCAGGGAAGGAACAACTTCAAGATCGACCGCGAACTGCTCGCAAACGTCGTGACGGCGAATAAGGAGCTGCCCGAATCCGCCGTGCGCGACCTCATCGTCTCGCTAATCACGCTCAAATATACGCAGTCGAATTCGGTCTGCTTCGCCGTTGACGGGCAGGCGATAGGCGTCGGCGCCGGTCAGCAGTCGAGGATACACTGTACGCGCCTCGCCGGGACAAAGGCGGACACGTGGTTTTTGCGCCAGTGCGACAAGGTCCTCGAGCTGCCGTTCCTCGACACGCTCGGAAGGCCCGACCGCGACAACGTCATCGACGGCTACATCAACCACAACGAGGAGGACGTCACCGCCGACGGCGTGTGGCAGAAATATTTTAAAAC
>CANROT010000133.1 GCA_947632285.1 uncultured Clostridia bacterium | reverse complement strand
TATTCACCGGTCGCGGCAACTCGGTCTATGACGTGATGCTCGATTTTTCGGGATCGCTCACCGCGATGTGCATTTTCTTCGCCGTCGTTTTGATCCGCAAAAAAGTCGGGCGGCACGGTCCCGTGACGCCGGAGCAAACGGAGCTGACAGAGCAAACAGAGCAGCCCGAAAAAACGGAGTAACCCCGGGACAGCGGCTCAGAAGCAGCGCTCAAGGCGCTGCTTTTTGCATGTTTCGGTGTTGCCACAGTGGTAGCAGAGCTCGTTGTCGCACGTGTCGTTCGCTGCAAAATCAGTGATGTTTTTCACCGTCGTCTCGGCGATGTTGTGGAGCGCCTCCTCCGTCAAAAACGCCTGGTGCGAGGTGACGATGACGTTCGGCATGGAGATGAGGCGCGCGAGCGTATCGTCATCGACGATGTGGCCGGAGAAATCTTCAAAGAATATGTCGGACTCCTCCTCGTAAACATCGAGGCAGGCCGCGCCGATAACGCGCGATTTTATCCCCGCGAGCAGCGCCTCCGCATCGATGAGCGCGCCGCGCGACGTATTGATTATGACGACGCCGCGCTTCAGCTCCTTCACTGTTTCCGCGTTCAGCATGTGATATGTCTCGTCCGTCAGCGGACAGTGGAAGGATATGATATCGGAGCGCGCGTACAGCTCGGACAGGTCGACATAATCTATTCCGGAATCCTTCGCCGGGAACTTGTCGTATGCGATGACGTTCATTCCGAACCCGCGGCAGATGTCGATGAATACCCTGCCGATCCGCCCGGTGCCGACGACGCCGACCGTCTTGCCGTGCAGGTCGAACCCCGTCATACCGGACAGGCTGAAGTTGAAATCGCGCGTCCTGTTGTAAGCCTTGTGTATGCGGCGGATCGAGGTCAAAAGCATCGCCATCGCGTGCTCCGCGACGGCATACGGCGAATACGCCGGGACGTGAAAGACGTGCAGCTTGCCGAACGCGTACTTTACGTCGACGTTGTTGTACCCGGCGCAGCGCAGCGCGATAAAGCGGACGCCCTCATTATAGAGCGTATCGATGACGCCTGCGTCCGCCGTATCGTTCACAAAGATGCAGACGCCGTCATATCCGGCGGCAAGCCCCGCCGTGTCCGCCGTCAGCTTCGGCTCAAAAAACTTGAACTCGACGCCCGCCGCCTCGCCGCAGCGCGTGAACGGCAGGACGTCATACTGTTTCGTATCGAAAAATGCTATCTTCATGTCATCTTTTTCCTTTCATGATCTATTATTGCCGGATATGCGGCGCCCAAAACACGCGCCACTCAAATTTATGAAAAAATCGCCGCGCGCCACGCGTCCGTGAGCTTGCACAGCCCGCACGCGGCGTTCGCCGGGCTCGTCGAAGGCGCGGTCACGGCAGCTATCGGAAAATCCGGGAAGAAGCGGCGGAAATACCGCTCTGCGGTCCGCCCGTTCAGGATAATGCGCCTTATCGGCGCCTCCCGGCAGATCCGCGCGATGTCCGCGGGCAGAGCGCCGCGTATAGACGCGTCGCTCGACCCCTTTATCTCGCAGCTGTCGACGACGTCCCAGAGCGCGACCTTATTTTTGATCAGAAACGCGCGCTTTTCCTCCGTCGTCAACGGCGTCTCCCCGCCGAAGCACGCGGCGAGCACCCGCCAGAACCGATTCTGCGGGTGCGCATAATAAAACGATGCCTCCCGGCTCTTCACGGACGGAAAGCTCCCGAGGATAAGCAGCTCGCTTTCGCCGTCATACACCGGGCCGAATACATGGGTCAGTCTCTCCATTTCTTCATCTCCCATATGCTATTTTACCATATCAAAGCTCCGTATGCAAGAAAAAAACGCCCGGGCGGGCGGCAGTTTATGACGAAAAAATGAGCGGCGAGCCGATATAGGCTCGCCGCTCTGCTTTGGAAACGGCTGGAGTCGAACCAGTGACCTCTTGGATGTCAACCAAGCACTCTAACCATCTGAGCTACGCTTCCGTATTTCACGCGCTCACCTGCGAGCGCTTTGCTATTATAACATAACTTGCGCGCGATTGCAAGTGTTATTTTCAAATTTTTTTGAAAACATGCAAAAACATTTGTGTGTAGAGGTTGACAGTTTCCGCGCTTTGTGGTATTATTATTTTGCCACATATCTCTATTACGGATCGCCGACCTTTTTTGAAGGGGGATTTGTCCCTCTTTTTGTCTGCGCGCAATTCGTCGTCAATTGAATAATTTTGCTTATACAAAGTAAAAGATATATTTGGTAAAAATGTATCCCAACGCTTTGTATAGGCATTCGGCGGCTGCGCTTTTAGTGCCCGTCGGTGATCCATCAGGTGGAGATGTGTGGCAACATTCGGGGATACGTTTTTCGTGCGCCCCGAATGGGGCGCATTTTTTATTTTAAAGGAAAGGAGGTCACAAAAATGGATCAGAAGGAATACGAAGACATAGTGCGGCAGCTCTATGAAGAACATGTGGCGCGCGAGAAATACGTTACGGAATATATGCGTATGCTCAAGTACGGCACGGAAATGTGGGAAAAAGGCCACGAACGGCTGAAGGAGATGTACGGACGCTACCCTCCCATGCTTGAGCCGGACTACCCGATCCCGGACGACATCTCCATCGGCTCGCTCATTCTCTTCCTCGGCGAGGACCTGAATATCCTCTCCGGGCTGCTCTACACCGGCGTCATAACGCGCGACGAATTCCATGAGGCGATAGACAAGGCCATCGGCTATGTCAGAGAGCTCGAGGCAGGCATAATACCTCCCCAAAAGAACGCAACACCCGCGAAAAGGAAAATAATGAACTACAAAAAGGACAAATAAACCAAAAAAATCCCGCATCACATACGGGATTTTCTCTTTTCCGCGTGTTGACTTGTCCCGATATCGGAAGTATAATAGATGTGTATAGAATCATCGCATATATGCGCGTCCGTCTCTCGGCAAAAGGAGCATCATGGCAAAATATTATAACGAACCCTCGCGTACCTTTAACGAATACCTTCTCATTCCCGGCTATTCGTCTGCGGAATGTATTCCCGCAAACGTCTCGCTGAAAACACCGCTCGTCAAGTTCCGCCGCGGTGAAGAACCCGCCCTCTCCCTCAACATTCCGATGGTCTCGGCCATCATGCAGTCCGTCTCGGGCGACAGGCTCGCCGTGGCGCTCGCACGTGAGGGAGGGCTTTCGTTTATATACGGGAACCAGACGATAGAGTCCGAGGCGGCGATGGTCGCAAAGGTAAAGAGCTATAAGGCCGGATTTGTCGAAAGCGACTCGAATATAAAGCCGGATGCGACGCTTGCGGACGTCCTCGCGCTCAAGGAGCGCACCGGTCACTCGACCGTCGCCGTCACTGATGACGGTACGGCATCGGGCGTCCTGCTCGGGATCGTCACCGGGCGCGACTACCGCGTCAGCCGCATGGCGCCGGAGCTCCCCGTCTCATCGTTCATGACGCCCGCCTCCCGCCTCATCACGGCGCCGGAGGGCACCTCGCTCCGCGAGGCAAACGATATAATCTGGGACAACAAGCTCAATTCCCTCCCCATCGTCTCAAATGACGGGCATCTGCGCTACTTCGTCTTCCGCAAGGACTACGACAGCCACAAGAAGAACCCCCGCGAGCTCCTCGACGAAGAAAAGCGATACGCCGTCGGCGCGGGCATCAACACCCGCGACTACGAGGAGCGCGTTCCCGCGCTTGTGGACGCCGGGGTGGACGTGCTCTGCATCGACTCCTCCGAGGGCTTCACCGAATGGACGCGCCGCACGCTCAGCTACATACGCGGCCGCTACGGCGACAGCATCAAGGTCGGCGCGGGCAACGTCGTCGACCGCGACGGGTTCCGTTTCCTCGCGGACTGCGGCGCGGACTTCGTCAAGGTCGGCATAGGCGGCGGCTCCATCTGCATCACGCGCGAGACAAAGGGCATCGGCCGCGGTCAGGCGACCGCCGTTATAGAGGTGTGCCGCGCGAGAGACGAATATTTTGAAGAGACGGGCGTATACATTCCCGTCTGCTCGGACGGCGGCATCGTCCACGACCACCACATCACGCTTGCGCTCGCGATGGGCGCGGACTTCGTCATGCTCGGCAGATATTTTGCCCGCTTTGAGGAAAGCCCGTCCGAAAAGGTCAACATCAATGGAACGCTCATGAAGGAATACTGGGGCGAGGGCAGCAATCGCGCGCGCAACTGGCAGCGCTATGACCTCGGCGGCGCCGCAAAGCTCAGCTTTGAAGAGGGCGTCGACTCCTATGTTCCCTACGCCGGGGCGCTCTCCGAAAACGTCGAGCGCACGCTCGCAAAGATCAGGTCGACGATGTGCAGCTGCGGCGCCATCACGATCCCCGAGTTCCAGGAAAAGGCGACGCTCACGCTCGTTTCCTCCGTCAGCATCGTTGAGGGCGGCGCGCACGACGTCATTCCGAAGCCGACGAACAAGCCCCTCGGCTGATCCTGTATCATAAAACAAAAAATCGGGGAGCCTTTATATGCGCTCCCCATTCTCATTTAAAAGAAAAACGGTGTTTGAATATGGAAAAAGACGAGCTTTCACGACATATAGAAGAGCTGCGGCGAAAGATCGAATACCACGCCCACAGATATTACGTGCTCGACGCGCCGGAGATCAGCGATTTTGAATACGACGCGATGTTTTCGGAGCTCTTGCGCCTTGAGGCGGAGCACCCCGAGCTCGATTCGCCGACATCACCCACAAAGCGCGTCGGCGGCGCCGTGCTCGACGGGTTCCGCGAGGTGCGCCACACATATCCGCTCCGCAGCCTGACGGACGCCTTTTCGTTTGACGAGGTGCGCGCGTTCACGGCGCGCGTCCGCGAGGAAGCGCCGGACGCCGTGTTCTCCGTCGAACCCAAGATAGACGGGCTTTCCGTCTCGCTCACTTACGAGGACGGCGTCTTCACCGTCGGCGCGACGCGCGGCAACGGCACCGTCGGCGAGGACGTGACCGAGAACCTCAAAACGGTTGCCTCCATTCCTCTGCGCCTGCCGGAGCCGCTGTCGCTCACGGTAAGGGGCGAGGTGTATATGCCGCGCGAGACGTTCAACCGGCACAACGCCCGCCGCGAGGCGGAGGGCAAGCCATTGATGGCGAATCCGCGCAACGCGGCCGCCGGTTCGCTTCGCCAGCTCGATTCAAGGGTCGCCGCATCGCGCGGGCTCGACATATTCGTCTTCAATTTTCAGGGCGGCTCCCTCTATGCGGACGGGCACGCGCCGGCGGGCCACGCCGAAACGCTCGCGCGCATGGAGGAGCTCGGGTTCAAGGTGCTGCCGCTGAAGATACTCGCCGCGACGGACGAGGAAATAACGGCGCACATCGAAAAGATCGGCAGCCTGCGCGAGTCGCTGTCATTCGACATCGACGGCGCGGTCATAAAGGTCGACAGCCTCGCCCTCCGCCGCACGCTCGGCGAAGGGACGACGACGCCGAAGTGGGCGATAGCCTACAAATATCCGCCCGAGCGCCGCGAAACAAAGCTGCTCGACATCGTCACCGCCGTCGGGCGGACGGGTGTGCTGACGCCCGCCGCCGTGCTCGAACCGGTAAAGATCGCCGGCTCGACCGTCTCGCGCGCGACGCTGCACAACATTGACATTATCCGTGAGCGCGATATCCGCATCGGCGACACGGTCATAATCCAGAAGGCGGGCGACATAATCCCCGAGGTCGTCGGCGCCGTCACCTCAAAGAGAACGGGACGGGAGACGGTCTTCACGATGCCGGAGACTTGCCCCTCGTGCGGCGAGCCGCTCGTCAGAGACGACGCGGGAGATGAGGAAGACGGGGGCGAGGGCGGGCTCGTCCGCTGCATCAACG
>CANROT010000132.1 GCA_947632285.1 uncultured Clostridia bacterium | reverse complement strand
CAAAGCGCTTGACGCGGCTATCAAGCCGAACACGCGCCTCGTCTTCGGGGAAACGCTCGCGAACCCGGCGCTGAACGTCTTTGACATCGAGCGCTTTGCAGGCTTTGCGCACAGGCACAAAATTCCCCTCATCGTAGACAACACGTTCCCGACGCCGATCCTATGCCGCCCGTTTGAATTCGGCGCGGATATCGTCGTGCATTCGACGACGAAGTACATGGACGGTCACGCGCTCCAGGGCGGCGGCGTCATCGTCGACAGCGGGAACTTCGACTGGGCAAACGGCAATTTTCCCGAATTTACGGAGCCGGACGAAAGCTATCACGGCGTCATCTACACGCGCGACTTCGGCAGGCAGGCATACATAATCAAGGCGCGCATGCAGCTCATGCGTGACTTTGGCTGCTATCCGGCGGCAAATTCGGCGTTCCTTTTAAATATCGGGCTCGAAACGCTCGCGGTCAGAATGGAGCGCTACTGCAAGAACGCGCTCACCGTCGCCGAATATCTCGCCGCGTCCGACGATGTGGAGCGCGTGAGCTATCCGGGGCTCCCGTCCGACCCGTACTACGAGCGCGCGAAAAAATATCTGCCGAACGGGTGCAGCGGCGTCATTTCATTCGACATAAAGGGCGGGCGCGACCGCGCAACGCGCTTTATGGACGCGCTTAAGCTCGCGTCCCGCGAGGTGCACGTCGCCGATATACGCACCTGCGTGCTTCATCCCGCGAGCATGACGCACCGCCAGCTCAACGACGAGCAGCTCGCCGCCGCCGGTATCGACGCCGGAATGATCCGGTTCTCCGTCGGCCTTGAAAACGTCTCCGACATCATAGACGACATAAAGCAGGCGTTTGACGCGAGCAGGTAACCTAATATTATGGTTTTTAATGCAGGGGGGAAGCAACTCTTGAAAGAGTTTCTTCCCCCCTGCACCCCCTATTATCAGAACTTTTTATGGAGTTTCTTCCTCACCACACCTAAAAAAATAACCGCGCAAAGCGCGGTTACCGCCGCCGTGCGGCGGGCGGAGGCGGAGCCGAGCACCGAACGGCGCGAAATTCTAACGAATTTCGCGCTCCCAATCGCCCCATTTCAAAACAGCTCCATAAAGAGTTTAGAAAGGGGTACGGGGGAAACCTTTTCCAAAGGTTTCCCCCGTTAATTATAGCCTTATTTCTTGAGGTTTTCCTCGAGCTTTGCGAGCTCGTCGTACATCTCGGTCGGAACGTGGCTGCCGACCTGAGCGTAGAACTCCTTGATGTTCTCGACGTCTGCGAGCCAGGACTCTCTGTCTATCGTCAGAAGGTCGCGGATCGTGTCGACCGTCACGCCGTCAAGCCCTTCGACGTTGATGTCTTCCGGCTTCGGAACATAGCCGATAGGCGTTTCGACCGCGTCGACCTTGCCTTCGCAGCGAGCGAGTATCCAGAGCAGGACTCTCATGTTGTCGCCGAATCCCGGCCAGATGAAGTTGCCGTTGTCATCGGTGCGGAACCAGTTGACGTGGAATATCTTCGGCTTGTTCGGAATGACCTTGCCCATCTCGAGCCAGTGTGCCCAGTAGTCGCCCATGTTGTAGCCGACGAACGGACGCATCGCCATCGGGTCGCGGCGGACAACGCCGATCGCGCCTGCTGCCGCAGCCGTCGTCTCGGAGGCCATGATGGAGCCGACGAACGTGCCGTGCTGCCAGTCGCGGGACTCGTAGACGAGCGGTGCCGTCTTCGCGCGGCGGCCGCCGAAGATGATCGCGGAAACCGGAACGCCCTTCATCGTGTTGAACTCGGAAGAGAGGCACGGGCAGTTCTTTGCGGAAGCCGTGAAGCGTGAATTCGGGTGAGCGCCGGACGTGTTGATCTTGTCGTTCTTGTCGTAGGTCCTGTAATCCCACGGCTCGCCCTTCCAGTTGATGGCGTTCTTCGGCGGGTTGTTGTCAAGCCCTTCCCACCATACCGTGTTGTTGTCGACGTCGTAGCAGACGTTCGTGAAGATCGTGTCGCGCTTCGTCGTTGCAAGCGCGTTCGGATTGGACTTTTCGTTCGTGCCAGGGGCAACGCCGAAGAAGCCGTTCTCCGGGTTGACGGCGTAAAGTCTGCCGTCTTCCTTGTTGACGCGCAGCCATGCGATATCGTCGCCGACCGTCCAGACCTTGTAGCCCTTCTTCCTGTATATTTCCGGAGGAATGAGCATTGCGAGGTTCGTCTTTCCGCAGGCGGACGGGAACGCCGCCGTCACGTACTTGATCTCGCCGTTCGGATATTCAACGCCGAGAATGAGCATGTGCTCAGCCATCCAGCCCTCTTTGCGGCCGAGGTAGGAGGCGATGCGGAGCGCAAAGCACTTCTTGCCGAGCAGAACGTTTCCGCCGTATGCCGAGTTGACGGACATGATCGTGTTGTCCTGCGGGAAGTGCGTGATATATCTGTTCTCCGGGTCGCAGTCTGCAACGGCGTGCAGGCCCTTGATATAGTCGGGCGAATCGCCGAGGGAGTCGATAACATTCTTGCCGACTCTCGTCATGATGAGCATGTTGAGGACAACGTAGATGGAGTCCGTGAGCTCGATGCCGATCTTCGCAAAGTCGGAGCCGACAACGCCCATCGAATAAGGAATGACGTACATCGTCTTGCCCTTCATCGCGCCGGTGTAGAGCTTTTTCAGCGTCGCATACATCTCGTTCGGCTCGACCCAGTTGTTGATGTTGCCCGCCTCTTCCTTTGTGGGCGTGCAGATAAACGTCCTGCCCTCAACGCGCGCGACATCGTTTACAGCGGTGCGGTGCAGATAGCAGTTCGGCAGAAGGTCCTCATTGAGCTTGATGAGCTCGCCGGTGCTGCAAGCCTCGGCGCGCAGCGCCTCCGCCTGCTCCTCTGTCCCGTCGATCCAGACGATCTTTTCGGGGCGGCACATTTCGGCCATTTCATTGATCCAATCAAGGACATACTTGTTGTTTGTCATTTTATGTTTCTCCTTTTTTAAAATCGGAATTTGTTTAATGCCAATTTCCACCTCTACAATTATATCCGATTTCAAGTCGGATTTCAATACCGAATCGAATATTTTTCAAATCCTTCACACAAATATCACATATTCCTCTTATTAAAAAATTTCTCTCAAAAAAATTCGAACAATTGTTTGCATTTTCCTCTGAAATGTGATAAAATTATAAAAAATAATGCGAAAGGCGGGCAAAACCGTGCCAAAGCAGCCTTTGACGGAAAAAGAACGCGAGATGTACGAATACATCTCCGAATCAATAGGAAAGAACGGCTATTCGCCGAGCGTCCGCGACATAATGGCGCACATGGGGTTCAGAAGCACCTCGACGGTCCACACTTATATAGGAAAGCTCGAGGAAAAAGGATATATTTATAAAGACGGGAACAAGAGCCGCACGCTGCGGACCGTTGACGGTGAGCAGGGAGACACGGTGCGCCTCCCCGTCATAGGCAATATCGCCGCCGGTATGCCCATACTCGCCGCCGAGGTCTACGACGAGACGGACACGGTAGAGTTCTCGCTGCGGCGGAAATACCCTAAGGACGAGCTGTTCGCGTTGCGCGTCAGCGGCGAGAGCATGATAGAGGCCGGCATTCTTGACGGCGACGTCATCATCGTCCACCGCACGCCGCACGCCGACAACGGCGACATCGTCGTCGCCATGGTGGACGACAGCGCGACGGTGAAGCGCTTTTTCCGCGAGGACGGCCACTTCCGCCTCCAACCCGAAAACAGCAAAATGGCGCCGATAATCGTCCCCGAGGTCGCCGTGCTCGGCCGCGTCATCGCCGCCGTAAGATATTATTGAGCCGTATGAAACGAGTTTTATTTTGTATCGTCGCGTCCGTGCTTGCCTTCGCGCTGCTCTCGTGCAGCACGGGCGGCAGATCTGTCACGGTCGGCGGCAGCTCCGTCCCCGTCTATGAGGCGGCGGGCGAGTTCTCGGAATCGTATCTCTCATCTGTCACGGCGAGCGTTTCAGCTATGGTCGGGGAGACCGTACAGGCGACGTTTGAATACGCCCCGGACGCCGTCATGGTGACCTGCTATCCGCCGGACGGCGGCGAACCGGTCGAGGTCAGCTCCTCGCAGAACGCGTTCCGCATCTATTTCGATGTCCCCGATGTCGAGGGCGACTGCGGCTTCAACATCAGCTACGCTATCGACGGCAGCCTCTATAACCTCACCTTCCGCCTGAATGTAAAAGGCCAGTAAACACGAAAATCCCTTCCGGCTTTTGTCCGGAAGGGATTTTTTCATATGCGCTTTATTTTACCGCAAGCTCGGTGCCTTCGTCCGTTCCCGTATATTCGGAGACGTCGGCTCTCTCGAGCAGGAACATGAGCACCTTGTCCCAGAGAAGGCTCTCGCGGATCGTGTCCGCTCCGTACTCCTCCTCGAATTTCTGAACATCGTCGGAACCGTTTTTCTCGGCGTATTTCGCGAGGCCCTCGGAATATTCCTTGTCGGATATGCTGATCCCCTCGCGGTCTATTATCATCGTCAGCACCATTTCCTCGAACACGAGCTGCTGGCACTGAGTCCTCATTGCGGATTCGAATTCGGCGTTCGTCATATTGTACATCGCCTTTGCGAGGTCCTCGACCGACATGCCGTAAGCCTTTGCGGTCGTCTCAAAATTCGCCATGGACTCTTTATATCTCGCCTCAACGACGGCGTCGGGGTACTTTATGACCTCGCACTTATCCATGACCGTCTGCCACACCTCGGTGATCTCGTCGAGCATCTCCTGCTCATCTGCCGCCGCTCTAAGCTCCTCGAGCACGTTTGCCTCGTATTCGGCTATCGTTTTGAATTCCGTTTTTTCCGCCACGAACGCATCAGTATACTCCGGCTGGACGTTGCGCTTTGCGGACTTTACAGTGCCGCTGAACGTCACAACGACGCCGCTGAGCTTCGGATTGATCGTATATTTATCCGGGAACGTGATATCGAACGAATACTGGTCGCCGGGGTGGTAGCCGATATAGCTCGCCTCGAAACCGGGGATATGGTTGCCGTAACCGATCGAGAACGTGTCCGTCTTGTCGTCCGTATTCGCGATCTCCTCGCCGTCCGTGAATCCGTCGTATTCACCCTTGATCCTGCCGACGTATGTGACGCTGACCTCGTCCTTGAGCTGCAAAACGTCGTCTTCCTTGAGATCGACGGTCTCCGCAAAGCTGTCAAGCATCTTGTCGACCTCCGCGCGCACGTCGTCCTCGTCAACGGTGATGGACTTTCTCGTCACTTCTATCCCCTTGTATTCGCCGAGGCTGACATATTTTGTAAGGTCATAGTCTTTCAGGTCCGTCGAATTCTCGGAGCACGACGTCATCATCATCGGAAGGCACACGGTCAGACACGCAAGGATCAGCGCTAATATCTTTTTCATCACAGACTCTCTCTTTTCGGTGTGGTTAGTTGCGGGTGTATCAACTATCGGGTATATCAACTATATAGTATACCACAAAATTCCGCGATGTCAAATACATATTTTCGATTCCGGCGCAAATCTGCGAGTTTTTTGCGCAAAACGGCCCCGCCTGCCGAAAATTTCTCCGCTTTCCTCATTTTCCCGCTTGACAGGCGGTCGGCGGTGCGGTATACTATGTATACGAACATTTGTTCGGATATTGCGGAAAGGCGGCACAAATCATGAAAGAGCGTTCATATCTCGCCATCGACCTCAAGAGCTTTTACGCGTCCGTCGAGTGCGTCGAGCGCGGGCTCGACCCGCTGACGGCAAGGCTCGTCGTCGCGGACCCGGAGCGCACGGACAAGACGATATGCCTCGCCGTGACACCGGCGCTGAAGGCATACGGCATATCGGGGCGGTGCCGCCTCTTTGAGCTTGAAGAGCGCGTGCGAGAGATTTTTCGCACGACAGGCGAGCGCGTGACATACATCGTTGCCCCGCCGCAGATGCGGCATTATGTTGACGTCGCCCGGACGATAAACGGCACATATC
>CANROT010000131.1 GCA_947632285.1 uncultured Clostridia bacterium | reverse complement strand
GCGAACGGCAGCCCGCAGTATTCGGTCCGGGACGTCAACGCATGGCGCGGCGCGCCCGTCGACGAGGGCGGAACGACGACCGGGGAAGATGTGCGCATGCTCCTTGAATTGCTCTATGAAAAGGGCGGCGGGCTGACAGCGACAGACGTTGAGGCAATGCTCGGCGCGCCGCAGCGTATGCTCGGCCACGTTGCGGAATATGAGCTCGAGGGCAGCGGCTGGGCGGCCGTCGAATACGCAGACACCGAGGGCGACGTCGTCTCGGCGAACACCGTCACCGATATACGATACGTGCCGGACGTTGATCTGCCGACCGCGGACGATATCCTTGCGCAGATATCGGAGGGAATGACGCACAGCGAGCTCGTCGGCGCGCTCGGCATTCCGAACGTCACATACGCGGACGATCCCCGGTCGAGCGCGGAATATTACTATTACGCGCGCGGGCTCGGCGCCGTGAACGTCTACCTCGAATACAGTGAGGCGAACGGCGAGCTGAGCGTCGTCTCGGCGCGGGAGGCGACGGGCGCCATGCTTTGCGATACGGCCGCGGCGCAATATATCAAGGCGGGCGTCACGGAGCATGAGCTGTTGATGCTGCTCGGCGTCCCGTACCGCAGGGACGGGGACGGAACAAAGACGGACTACCGCACGAGCGACGGATTGCTCAAGCTGATCCTTGACGACGGCGGCACCGTTATCGGCTCATATTTCTTCGAGAACGGCGGGGACGACGGGCTGCTCGCGAAATATCCGATCGATCCGAAAAATTCGATAATCACCTCCGATGCATACGTGAATGCGGGCGAGAGCTTCAGCGACATCGCCGACAGGTACGGGCTGCCGACGAAGTTCACGGGGTACACGTATGCGGACGAGCTCGTCTTCACCTACAGTATCGCGCGCGGAGAGAAAACGACGTTCAACGTCAAGTTCAGGGCGGAGATATACATAGGCGGGGACGGCGCGACATACAGTACGCTCGTCGCCCTCGAGGGGTATTATCTGTGAATCATCGCCGACCGCTTTGTGACAGTTTACACGTTTTATAGGAGCTGCGGAGACATATTTGTGCAATTTTTTGGTTGACAAAATTCACCGGCGGTCGTATAATGACAATATCGAAGGCAAAGGCGTCTTCCGCGGAAACTCGGAAGACGCCTTATCTTCGTTTACGGAAAAAATCATAAAACGGGAGAATTGACATGACAAACATTCCTGATTACTTCGGCGAGCTCGTATTCGACGACAGAGTTATGAAGTCCATGCTGTCCGCGAAGGTGTACGCATCACTCAAGCGCACGATCGACGAGGACGCGCCGCTCGACCCCTCGATCGCGTATGCGGTCGCGAACGCGATGAAGGAGTGGGCGACGAAGCACGGCGCGACCCACTACACGCACTGGTTCCAGCCGCTGACCGGCGTCACCGCCGAAAAGCACGACAGCTTCATCACCCCGTCCCCGGACGGCGGCGTCATCATGGAGTTTTCCGGCAAAGAGCTGATCAAGGGCGAGCCGGACGCGTCCTCGTTCCCGTCGGGCGGCCTGCGCGCGACGTTTGAGGCGCGCGGCTACACGGCGTGGGACCCGACGTCATACGCGTTCATAAAGGGGAACACGCTCTGCATACCGACGGCGTTCTGCTCATACGGCGGCGAGGCGCTCGACAAGAAGACGCCGCTCCTCCGTTCGATGGAGGCGCTGAACCGTCAGGCGCTGCGGATCCTGCACCTCTTCGGGCACGACGACGTCAAGTACGTCCGCACCGAGGTCGGCCCGGAGCAGGAATATTTTCTCATAGACCGCAGCCTCTATGACAAGCGCCGCGACCTGATCTTCACGGGGCGGACGCTGTTCGGCGCGATGCCGCCGAAGGGACAGGAGATGGACGACCACTATTTCGGCGCGATCAAGCCGAGGGTCGCCGAATACATGGAGGACTTGAACCGCGAGCTCTGGCGGCTCGGCATATACGCGAAGACCGAGCACAACGAGGTCGCGCCCGCGCAGCACGAGCTTGCGCCGATATACGAGACGACGAATATAGCTACGGATCACAACCAGCTCACGATGGAGATAATGCAGAAGGTGGCGGCAAGGCACGGCCTTGTGTGCCTCCTGCACGAAAAGCCGTTCGCCGGCGTCAACGGGAGCGGAAAGCACAACAACTGGTCGATCGCGACGGACACGGGGATAAATCTTTTAAAGCCGGGCGACACGCCGTATGAAAACGCGCAGTTCCTGCTCTTCCTCTGCGCCGTCATCAAGGCGGTCGACGACTATCAGGATCTGCTCCGCCTCGCCGTCGCGACGGCGGGCAACGATCACCGCCTCGGCGCGAACGAGGCGCCGCCCGCGATCATTTCGATGTTCCTCGGCGACGAGCTCGACGCCGTCCTCGACGCGATAGAGAACGACCGCCCGTACAAGGGCTCGGAGAAGAAGACGCTGACGCTCGGCGTCGACGTCCTGCCCGACTTCGCGCGGGACACGACGGACCGCAACCGCACCTCCCCCTTCGCGTTCACGGGCAACAAGTTCGAGTTCCGCAGCGTCGGCTCGTCCGATTCGATCGCGTGCGCGAACATAATGCTGAACGCGGCCGTCGCCGAATCGCTCCGCATCTATGCCGACAGGCTCGAGGCGGCGGACGACTTCGAGGCGACGCTGAACGGTATGATAAAGAAGACGATAAAGGATCACCGCCGCATCATCTTCAACGGCAACGGCTACGACGAGGCGTGGGTCCGCGAGGCGGAAGCAAGGGGCCTCTGCAACTACCGCACGACGCCGGACTGCATGCCGCACCTGCTCGACGACAAGAACGTCGAGATGCTGATGCGCCACGGCGTATACTCCCGCGCGGAGCTCGAGTCCCGCTGCGAGATCATGCTCGAGAACTACTGCAAGACGCTGAAGATAGAGGCGAACGCCATGGTCGACATGGCGAGAAAGCAGATACTTCCGGCGGTCGAGAAGTATGCGGCGAGCGTCGCCGGGGCTGCGGCCGCGAAGCGCGCGGTCGTGCCGGAGCTTGCGTGCACGTATGAGAGCACGCTCGTCTCGAAGCTGTCGCTCCTGATCGATCAGCTGGCGGAGAAGACAGACACGCTCGAGGTCGCGGTCATGAACCTCAAGAGCGACGAGATAAAGGACATCATCGACGAGTCCCGGGCGATCCGCGACACGGTGCTCTGCGCCATGAGTGAGCTGCGCGCCGTCGCGGACGAGGCCGAGACGCTGACCTCGGAGGAGTATTGGCCGTTCCCGACCTACGGTGACCTTCTCTTCGGCGTAAGATAAGGGTTTATAAGAGAAGCTTTCCCCCTCCCGGGGAGTGCGTAAAAGAGGGACCCGCCGCGGTCCCTCTTGCATTTTTTCGGGGAATGGTTCCTTTTCCATCTCTGCAAAAAAACTTTCTTTAATGCAAGTTGCCATTCGGGCGGCTGATTCGTTCCTTTTCTTCATTTGCAAAAAATTTCTTCTTTATCACAAAAGTATTTAGTCATAAGGAGGAGGGTACTCCGGACCCTCCTCCTTATGGATCCACCTGCCGGCACAAGGAGGGGGAATAAAACCCCCTCCTTGTGAATCCTCCCCGGGCGCTCATGCGCTCGCGGGAGCGTTTTTTTTATTTACCGCTCCTGCGAAGTGCCAACAGTGTTTGCTTGATGTTTGCTCGAATCGTTCCTCGGGCTTGTACAGGAATGTTTGCATCATGCCGTTCGTATTCAAGGGGACGAAACCGCTTTGAAGAACACGCGGGATATGAATCCGTTCCCGGCAGCCGAACCGCTTGTTGTCACGAGTACAAAAACAAACGCCGCAGCCGGGCAGCGCCCATCGAACGCATAGCTTCCGAAACTTTGCCGCAGCCGCGACAGCGTTCAAAAACTTCTCAAGCGCTGTTGTGTGCCGCCCCTTCGGGGGAGCGGAAAATGAAAAAATACTCCCACAGCTTGACGGAGCACCCTATAAGGGGGATTCACAAGGGGGTCTCCCCCTTGTGCCGGAGGGTGGTTTCACAAGGAGGGGGTTCCGGAGTAACCCCCTCCTTGTGACAAAAAACTTTTGCATTAAAGAAACGGAATAACCAAAGAAAGAAAAGGAGCCAGTCTTCCGCCTTACCCCCGCCAATCATCAACAGCTGCGTCAAAGCTTTGATCCGCCACACGGGCGGCCCCGCGAAGATGCAACATTCCGTTGCACAAAAAAGCAACCTCCGCAAATGCCGATTCCGTCTTGCGCAAAACGGAAAAATGCGGTATAATAAAATAGGTGTCCCATTGGCGGGCATATCCCCGCGAAAAAGGGAATACACGCGCTTAAAGAAAGGGCACACGGCACCCCGCCGTGTACGGAATCAATTATGGCTAATTACGCGATCGTTGGCATCAACTGGGGCGACGAAGGCAAGGGACGCATGGTCGATCTCCTTACCGAGAATTGCGGCGTCGTCGTCAGATATCAGGGCGGCGGAAACGCCGGGCACACCATAATCAATGAATACGGCAAATTCGCGCTCCACCTGCTGCCGTCCGGCATCTTCCGCGACGGCGTCGTCAATATCCTCGGCAACGGCGTCGCCGTCGATCCCGAGAACCTCTGCGCGGAGATCGACGCCGTCGCCGAAAAAGGCGTTTTTGTCACGCCCGACAAGCTGAAGATCAGCGACCGCGCCTCGCTCCTTCTGCCGTGGCACCGCGAGCTCGACGGGCTCGAGGAGGCAAGGCTCGCCGACAAGCAGTTCGGCTCCACAAAACAGGGCATCGCCCCGTTTTATTCCGATAAATACGCGAAAAAGACCGTGCTCGCGGGCGAACTCTTACACCCCGAGCGCCTGCGCGAGCACCTCTCCGACCTGCTCGAATGGAAAAACCTCACGCTCACGCGCGTCTACGGCGCGGAGGGCTATACGATGGAAAAGCTCGACGCATGGCTCGCCGGCTGCTGCGAGCGCATAAAGCCCTATATCTGCGACACGGGGCTCCTGCTCCGCGAAAAGCAGGCGGACGGCGTCAATATCCTCTTCGAGGCGCAGCTCGGGTCGCTGCGCGATATAGATTACGGCATACACCCGTACACGACCTCATCAAACACGCTCGCGGCGTATGCGCCCATCGGGTGCGGCTGCCCGTCGCTCAAGGTCGACGAGATAATCGGCGTCGTCAAGGCGTACTCCACGTGCGTCGGCGAGGGACCGTTCACCGCCGAATGGTTCGGCGAGGAGGCGGAGCGCCTGCGCGAGGCGGGCGGCGAATACGGCGCAAAGACGGGGCGCCCGCGCCGCGTCGGCCCGATAGACATAGTCGCAACGCGGTACGGCGTCGAGGTCCAGGGCGCGACGAACATCGCGCTCACCAAGCTCGACGTGCTCTCGTATATGGAAAAGATCCCCGTCTGCTCGCACTATAAGCTCGGGGGGGAGACGGTCGACAGGTTCCCGTTCCCGGCGCTGCTCGACGAGGCAGAGCCCGTCATCGAATACATGGACGGCTGGGGAGAGGACATCTCCGGCGTCCGCCGCTGGGAAGATCTGCCCGAGGCCGCGCGCAATTACGTCCTCTATATCGAGGAGCAGATCGGGTGCCGGATCGGGTACGTCTCGGTCGGACCGGAGCGCGACAGCATAATAGTCAGGTAAAAGGAAAATATCATCATGAACGACAGATACGAATCCCCGCTCTCGCAGCGGTACGCATCGGAATATATGCTCCGCCTGTTCTCGCGCGACACGAGGACAAAGACATGGCGGCGGCTCTGGGTCGCGCTCGCGCGCGCGGAGCATGAGCTCGGCCTGCCCGTGACGGAGGAACAGATAAAGGACCTCGAGGCGCACCTCGACGATATCGACTACGACGCCGCCGACGAATACGAGCGCAAATTCCGCCACGACGTCATGGCGCACGTGCATGCATACGGGGACGCGGCGCCGTCCGCGGCGGGCATCATTCACCTCGGCGCCACGAGCTGCTACGTCACCGACAACGCCGAC
>CANROT010000130.1 GCA_947632285.1 uncultured Clostridia bacterium | reverse complement strand
GTTCCTCGTTCACACCGCTGCGGAGGCGTTCGGCGCGTTCCGCAGATATATCCCGTATATCGCGCTCATTCTCCTTTTGTTCATCGGCGGAAAGATGATATATGAGGCGTTCTTCGGCGGGGAGGAGAGCGGCGGCGAGGTCGGGGCAGCGGGACTGCTCGTTCAGGGCGTCGCGACCTCGATAGACGCGCTCTCGGTCGGGCTGACGACGGCGGAATACACGGCGGCGGAGGCGCTCGTCGAATCGCTCATAATCGGCGTTGTGACGTTTTTCATCTGCATCTGCGGCGTCCTCATCGGGCGCCGGTTCGGGACGCGGCTCGGAAAATGGTCGTCCGTGCTCGGCGGCGTCATACTCATCGCGATAGGGACCGAGATCTTCGTCAGCGGCATCACACGGTGACGGTACGGTGAATTTTGGCGCCGCACGCTTGATAAACGCGCGCGCCGTGTGATACAATACGGTAAGGGAAAAGAAAAGCGGAGGCAATATAGATGGAAGAAGACAAAAACGGGCAGGGCGGCCCGGATATGGGCGACGGGAAGCTCGAATTCCGCGGAGTGAAGGACACGAAGCTCGAAAATTTCTGGTATTATAATAAATGGAAGGTCATACTCGGCGCGTTTTTCGCCGTCGTCATCGGCATCTGCGTCTACCAGTTCATCGACAGGGACACGCCTGATGTATATCTGATGTACGCGGGACCGCAGTACCTGTCGTCGAGCGCGGGCGGCAGCCTGCGCGAGGCGCTGTACGCCGTCATCGACGACTACAACGGAGACGGGGAGCGCGGGCTCGGGCTCGTTGCGCTCACATGCATGACGGAGGAACAGATAGAGCACCTCGAATCGCAGTATCACGCGGAGTCCGAGGACTATATCATCGACAAGCAGGCGAACGGCGACAACATCAAAAAATTCGATATGGAGATCTTCGGCGGCGAGTCCGTGATCTGCATGCTCGACCCCTCGCTCTATAAGCGCGTGCGCGAGGCGGGCGGACTCGAACAGATAAGGGACATCTTCACGGACGAGGAGCTCGAGGACGTGGAGCTCTATGACAGCACGGGCATCGTGCTCGGGTCGCTGCGGTTCGCGAAATATTATTCCGGCGTCGGCTCCCTGCCGGACGATACGGTGCTCTGCATCAGAAAGGTATCGACGATATCGGTATTTAAAGGAAAGAAAAAGTACGAGTCCCTGCACGACGACCACATCGACGCATTCCGCCGCATGGTGCTGTTCGAATATCCGGAAGGGTATGTCCCGCCCGAGGAAACGACCGGGACGGGCGAAAAATAAAAAGAGGAAATATTATTTCTCTCGTCACTTGACATTGACCGCGGTATGTGGTATTATATATTCAACATATTGTACTTATGAATAAGTACAAAGAAGATGTTTTTGGAGGAAATCACAATGAAAAAGCTTTTTGCGCTTCTGCTGGCCCTCGTTATGGTCCTGCCGCTCGTGTTCGCAGCATGCGATAACGGCAGCACGGTTCCGTCCGGCGGCACCCAGGGCGGCGACGACACGCAGACGAGCAAACCCAAGGATACGGAAGCACCCGTTGATCCGAATGCACCGTATGTTTACGTTCCCAATGCGGAGGCTCAGTATTCCGGCATGGTCGGAATAGGCACGAGCGGCACGCCCGTCGAGATCTCTTCTCTCAATGTTGAGAACAGAGAAGACAAGGTCGACCTCTACGAGTCAGACTTCAACGCGGCCGACCCGTTTGAGGGCTGGACGTTCGTGGGCGGAGACAAATCCGCGTTCACGGTAACCGATCCCGTTTCGTTCAAAGAGCCCGCCGAGGGCGGTGACGATACGACGGCCGACACCGATGCGGCGACGGCGGCGCCCGCTGCCGAAAGCGCCAAGGTCCTCACGCTCGGCAAGGACGCGAAGGGCGTTATGGGCTACTTCGGCGACGCTCAGTGGAACTACATAAGATTCGCTGTCAAGCTGAGACTCCTCGAGGAAAAGGGCGACGGCTTCTCGATCTACTTCTGCGTCAAGGACGATAAGAACTATAAAGAGCTCGTTATCGGCGAGGACGACAACAAATACGTCTCCGTCTATGAAGTAGTTGATGGCCAGAAGACCCAGGTCGCCAATATGCTCGACAGACTGCACGTTGCAGACAAAGACAACGATAAGTATTTTGCCTGCACGATCGTGTTTGAGAAGGATTCCATCACCACCATCGTCAACGGTGTTGAGGTCTTCCACCTCTACGCAAAGCAGGAAGAGGTTAAGAACCCGCTTTACGGCGGCGTCGGCCTCGGAAGGTGGGCAACCGGCGTTTCCTATGACAATTTCGTTGTCAAGAGCAACGAGGACGGCAAGGTCCTCTATGAGAACGACTTCGAAAATGTCAATTCTCTTGAGGACGACTTCACGCCCGGCAGTTACGGCGTTGGCTCGTGGACAACGATGTCGGATTGGCTCGATGAATGGGTCATTGCCGATGACGACAAGGATCACGGCAAGGTTCTCTCCATGATAAATAAGACGCCTGAAGATGCCGGAATAGTGGTCACCGAAGGCCTCGGCAATACCGACTGGACGAATATAACGATCGACGTTGACGCCCGTATCGACATTCCGAATGAGGGCTGGCTCCTCATCTTCAATGCTAAGGACGTGGCGAACAGCGCTTTCTGGAACGTCGGCGGCTGGGGCAACACCTGCACGTGCTTCCAGACCGTTGATAACGGCACGAAGTCCGGTCAGCTCAACAACTTCGAGTCGAAGTACGCGGCGGATCAGTGGTACCACTTCACGCTCGTTGTCAACGAAGCGACGGTTTACGCTTATATTGACGGATATCTGATGTCCATTTACGAGGTGGCTGAATAATAAAGTCAAGTGACAAACCGAAAAAGGGAGAGGACACGTTCCTCTCCCTTTTTTTGATCCCGCAAAAAAAGGAGCCCCGGAGGGCTCCTTAATATTTGACAGCGATCATTTTTCCGGGATAATAAGTCCGTAATTCCCGTCGGCACGGCGGTAGACGACGCATGTGTCTCCGGTCGAGGAATCGACGAACATAAAGAATTCGTGGTCGATGAGGTTCATCTGGAGGATCGCCTCCTCCGGCGTCATCGGCTTTAGGTGGAACGCCTTCGTCCTGATGATGAGCTCGCGCTCCTCCTCTATCTCAGGCACGGGCTCTGACCCTGTCTGATCGAATGCGCCCTCGCGCAGGCGCTTTTCGAGACGCGTTTTGTTCTTTCTGATCTGGCGCTCGATGGATTCGATGCACTCGTCAAGCGCGTTTCTGAAAGTCTCGCTCTTCTTTTCGGAGCGGAAGAGCGTGCCGTTCGCCGAGATCGTGACCTCGAGGCATTCTTCGCCGTGCCTGCGGTTAAAGGTCACAAACGCCTCGGAGCCCTCGCGGAAGAACTTGTCAAACTTGGAGAGCTTCTTTGTTACAAGCTCCTTCAAGTCCTCGGATACGTTCATCTGTTTCCCGATTATTGTTGTTTTCATGTTTTTGCCCATCCTTTCGCTGTCTTTTTTACTTTTAACTTGCCGGTCTTTTCGTCTTTAGCAATTATATTGTACCATAAATCCGGCCGCAAGTAAACAGTTAATTTACCGTTTTGCGCCTTTATTTGGCGGACAGGTAGCCGAGGCGGTATAAAAGCTCTGCGGAAAGGACGGCTCCGCCCGCCGCTCCGCGCAGCGTGTTGTGCGAAAGTCCGATGAATTTGTAGTCAAAGATACGGTCGCGTTCGAGCCTCCCGACCGAAACGCCCATTCCGCCGCCGATCATGCGGTCCGGCGCGGTCTGCGGGCGGTCCGGCTCGTCAAAGTACGTGATGAACTGCTCCGGCGCGGACGGGAGCGAGAGCGCCTGCGGCTTGCCTCGGAAATCGCGCCACGCGGAGATGATCTCCTCGGGCGACGGCGCCTCGGCAAAGTCGACGAAAACGGAGGCGAGGTGCCCGTCCGAGACGGGGACGCGCACACAGTGCGCCGATATCACCGGGGCGGCGGCGTTCACGATGAGTCCGTCCTCGACGCGGCCCCAGATCTTGAGCGGCTCCTGCTCGCTCTTTTCCTCCTCGCCCGCGATATAGGGCTTGACGTTGTCGTTCATCTCGGGTACCTCGGCGAGCGTTCTGCCGGAGCCGGAGATCGCCTGATATGTGGAGACGATGACGCGCTCGGGGCGGAACCGCAAGAGCGGCGTTATCTGCGGGACGTAGCTCTGTATCGAGCAGTTCGGCTTGACGACGATGAATCCGCGCGACGTGCCGAGGCGGCGCTTCTGGTACGCGATGACGTCGAGGTGGCTGTCGTTTATTTCGGGAATGAGCATCGGGACGTCGGGCGTTTTGCGGTTCGCGGAATTGTTTGAGACGACGGGCGTTTCCGCGCGCGCGTAATCTTCTTCGAGCGCGCGCGTCGCCGCCTTATCCATATCGACGGCGCAGAATATGAAGTCGCACATGTCGGCAACGCGCGCGACGTGCGCGGCGTTCTCGACCGTCATCGCGGCGACGTCCCCGGGCATGGGCGTGCTCATGCGCCATCTGCCCCCGACCGCCTCCGCATACGTTTTTCCGGCGGAGCGCTCCGAGGCGGCGAGAACGGAGATCTCGAAATACGGGTGCTCGTGAAGGAGGGTGATGAACCGCTGGCCGACCATTCCGGTCGCGCCGACGATACCTGCGCGCAGTTTTTTCATGTTGTCTTATCCTTTCGGGAAAATTATAGAAGCGGCAAAGCCGCAGCAAAAACAGGGAATTTGGGAGTTGCGGAGCAAATCCGCGAAGATATTATACCATAAAAGCGGCTGCGGCAGCAGCCGACGCGGGCGGTACGCCCGCGAGCAGCGGCGGAGCCGGTGTCTTTTAGCCGTCAATATCGAGCACAGGGCGCAACCCTGACGTAAGCGCAGCTTTTGGGAGTTGCGAAGCAAATCCGCGAAGATATTAAACCACGAAGCAAAAATGCTTGCTTGCAAGGGCATTTTTGCGAGGCCATCAATATCGAGTATGCGGCGAAAGCCGCAGCAAAAGCGGAGCTTTAGCGCAGCTTTTGAGATTTAAAAATCAATCGTTGCAGAGCAAGGATTGATTTTTAAATCTACGAAGACATTAAACCACGAAGCAAAAATGCTTGCTTGCAAGGGCATTTTTGCGAGGCCGTCAATGTCGAGTATGCGGCGAAAGCCGCAGCAAAAGCGCAGCTTTTGGGATTTTAAATTCGAGACTTGCCGGGCAAGTCTTGAATTTGAAATCCGCGAAGATATTATAACATCAGCGAGTATAATTGTAAAGAAAAAGATGTTTGTCGGAGACGCCGAAAAAGGTTGCAATAGGGGGACTTTTGCGTTATAATATGTACAGTCGGACGACGAAAATGAATGAAACGGAAAGGTAACACAACAATGCTTCACGTTTTGGATCACCCTCTCATAACTCACAAGCTCACGATCATGCGCGACAAGAACACGGGAACAAAGGATTTCCGCGAACTGCTTTACGAAATTTCGATGCTCATGGCATACGAGATAACGCGCGACCTCCCGCTCGAAGATGTCGAGATAGAAACGCCCATCTGCAAAATGACGGGGCGGGTGATCTCCGGCAAAAAGCTCGCGGTCGTGCCGATACTGCGCGCCGGGCTCGGCATGGCGGACGGATTTTTGAAGATCGCTCCCGCGGCGAGGGTCGGTCACATCGGTCTTTACCGCGACCACGAAACGGCGAAGCCCGTGCTCTACTACTATAAGATGCCGGAGGATATCTCCGAGCGCCTCGTCGTCGTCACGGACCCGATGCTCGCGACGGGCGGCAGCGCATCAGACGCCGTCTCGATGCTGAAGCAGAACGGGTGCAGGCAGATAAAGCTGATGTGCCTCGTCGGCGCGCCGGAGGGCATTGAGGTCATGCAGAAGCTGCACCCCGACGTTGACATATATATTGCGGCGGTCGACTCGCACCTGAACGAGCGCAAATACATCGTTCCCGGCCTCGGCGACGCGGGCGACAGGATATTCGGTA
>CANROT010000129.1 GCA_947632285.1 uncultured Clostridia bacterium | reverse complement strand
CGTAAAACCGCGACAGCCAGAGCCTTACGGCGACGGACAATAACAGCGTCGCCGCGAGCGGCACCGTCACCGATATCGGCTCGGGCGCAAATATTTTTTCAACCGACGTCTTCGCGAGCTCAACTCCGATAGCAAGTATCATCGCCGCCACGACGGTCCCGGCGATATACTCATACCTGCCGTGCCCGTAGGGGTGGTCGCGGTCCGCCGGGCGCTCCGAGAGGCGGAAACCGAGCAGCGTCACCGCGGAGGACGCCGCGTCCGAGAGATTGTTCATTCCGTCGGCAATGACCGAGACGGAGCCCGCAAGCGCGCCGACCGCCAGCTTGCCGAGCGTCAGAATGAGGTTGCACACGATGCCGACGGCTCCCGCAAATTTGCCGACCGAGGCGTGCGAGCCCCTGTCGCGCACGAATATTTTCAACAGCAGCTCCGTCATGCGCGTGCCTCCTTCGGATAAAACCGCTCCGCTGTCGCTTTAGTTTTCATTCCGTATTCTATGCGGGCGGCGTTTTAAATGATTATACTACGCCTTGCCCCGGCTTTCAACAACTGCACCAAAAGTTTTTGCGCGAGCAAAAACTTTTTTATTTTCTTCGGGGGCGGAAACTTTTTTGTTTCCGCCCCCGAAAAACCGTTTATAAATACTGCCTCATGTCCGCGGCGAGGCGTTCCTCTGCGCTTATCAGCCTGTTTGTCAGGTCCTTCGACCTGCCGTCGGCAGCCTGATACTCGTTCAGGTATCTGTAGAGCGACTTAACGCCCATGTTGCAGCCGTCCGTTATCAGGTCTGCGATAGTCTTGTCAGAGCCGCTCGTCCCGAGCATGACATTCGTTTTGAGCCATGACATTCCCTTCGCCATCGGATTCGGCTCCTTGCCCGAGTCGTGATACTCGTGGAGGAGATCGAGTATCTCCGTTTTGATCGCGTCGTTTTCGTTTCTGCTGTCCGTGAGCCGCGCCCTGAGCTGCGGGTCGTGCGCGTAGTCGCGCACCTCGTCTATCGCCGAGATCCCCATACGAACGCCCGCGTCACACTCGCGCAGCAGCTTTATCGTGTCCTGTTCCACCATAATTTCCGGTGCTCCTTTTTTATTTTATTATGAGCGCCGAAGGCGGAATTGATTCATTTTTATTTAAGCCGACTTTATTTCAGTCTTTCGATCCGCCCTAAAACGTCGCGGCGGAACGCGCCGATATAGCCGTCGATAAAATCGGGGACGGACATGTCTACATTTTCCGCGAGAGGCGTCATATCTATCGCAAAGCTGACCTCCTCGTCCGTGTCGACCCCGTGGGACTCGCCGAACGTCGCGTTCGCGCGTCGCCGCCCGATCACGGCGGAGTCATACTTTTTTCCGCCCGCGATCTGTGAGTCGAAAACGCCGAGCAGCGCCGCCTCAAGCTCCGGCTCACCGCCGACGGAAAAGCGCACCTTGTCATCGTCGTTGACCCAGTCGAGCGACCGCCACACCTCGCAGCCGTAGAGGCGGCGCGGCACGTACTGCACCCTCCGCAGCGCCTCGATGACGCGCAGCGCCGCCGCCACGTGCGTGTCGTGCTTGTCGGCGACGTTGTGGGTATATATTATCTCCGGCTCCGCCTCCGAGATGAGACGGCACAGCCCCTCGACCGCCTCCGTGTCGCCGGGGTCCTTTATCCTTGATGACGGCAGGTCGAAGAAGACGCCCGCGCCGTACCCGCCGATCTCCGCCGCGCGCAGCTGCTCCTCCCTGCGGACGCGCTTCATCTCCCCGTCCGTGTAGTCCGCGTATGCGCCGGCGCGCGGGCTGCCGCCTCCGTCCCCGAGTATCACGGCGGTAAACGACCCTCTCCCGCCGCGGCAGGCAAGGATCCCGTCATACGCCATGAATTCGATGTCGTCCTCGTGCGCGGAGACGGCAAGGTGCGTCGTCCCCGCTATCGCTGCGGCGGCGTCCCCGCCGCCCGGAACGTATATTTCCATCAAATCACCTCCCGATGCTGACAACTGTGCCGAGCCGCCGCGCCTCTTCCGCGCGGAAGACGGTCAGGTGGCTCATCATCGAGTCCCGCAGCGTCGCGCACGATTCGGACACCTCGTGTCCGTTCAGATAATCGACAAAGTCGAGCACAAGGTGCTCGTCCCCGCCGCCGTGCCCGCCGCGCGCGCCGATCATGTCGCCGCCGACGCGGAGGTCGTGCACCGTCTCCGTATAGCCCGCCTTCGTGTCGGGCGCCATCTTGCGGACGACAAAGCGCGAGTCCTCAAACGTGCCCTTGACCTCGCCGCGCGTCCCGACGATATGTATGTTCCGCTCTGATTTCGCGCTGCCGCCGATCATTGAAAAGCTGCCGACCGCGCCGTTCCCGAAATTGACGATCACGGTCTGGTGGTCGACGTTCCCGTCCCGGTCGAAGTCCCAGACGCAGCGCCCGTATTCGTTGTCCGTCCGGAGAGACTCCGCCTTGCGCTCGTCCGTCGCCTCCTCCCCGTCGAGGCAGCGCCACACGTACTGCCCCCATCTTACGGCGGAGAGATAATTCGATTTCGCCGAGAAGATGCAGTCGTCGACAAATTTGCAGTCCGCCATGCAGCGGCTGCCCGCCCCCTCCGGCTTGCGCTCCCGCCCGAACTGAAAGTCCGAGCCGAAGCTCGCGACGGACACGGGGCGCGCCCCGCGCATGATCCAGAGCATGATGTCAATGTCGTGGCACGACTTTGCGAGCAGCATCGGCGCCATGCAAATTTTCTCCGAGCGCCACTTTCCGCGCACGTATGAGACGGCCATGTGGTGATAGTTGACGTGCTCGCACATCTCGACGGAGATGATGCCGCCGATTTCCTTCGACGCCGCCTTGACGGCGCGGTAAAAATCCGTGTACCGCAGCACATGGCAGATAACGACGCGCCGCCCGCACCTCTCGGCGCACTCGCACAGCGCGCGCATCTCGCCCTCGTTCACCGCGAACGGCTTTTCGAGCAAGAGGTCGTACCCGCGCTCGAGCGTCGGCAGCGATGTTTTGACGTGGAGGCTGTCCATCGTCCCGTTTATGACGGCGTCCGCGAATTTTTCGCGCGCGACGAATTCTTCAACGGACGAAAAGCAGTTCTCCCGGGGGACGCGGTGCTTTTCCCGCATCAGCTCCCGCCGCGCCGCGTCCGGCTCGACGATGCCGACGATTTTGATTCTGTCCGGATATTTTTCGGCGGCGGTCGCGTAGACGTCCGCCCTGTTCCCCGCCCCCACGAGCACCGCGGTTATGATCCTGTCCATAAAAATAAAAACGCTCCGTTCTGTTTTTGCCTGATAATTGTAGCACAAAACCCATTGATACGCAATCTTTTTTGTGCTACAATAGTTGCCGACCGAAAAAGTAAGGAGCAACAGAGATGTATCTTATAGGAATAGACCTCGGCGGCACGAGCCTTGCCGCAGGCGTCGTCGATATGGAGGGGCGAATGATCGCGTCCGACAGCGTACCCACGGGGGAGCACAGCGCCGCCGCCATCGCCGCGGCCGCCGCGTCGCTCGTAAAAGGAATACTCGCGCGGGCGGGGATCGAGGCAAGCGATATATGCGCCATCGGCGTCGGCGTGCCCGGCACCGCGAACAGGAAGACGGGCGAGCTCGAATACGCGAACAACCTCGGCATGGAGAACGTCCGGTTCGGGGACTATCTCTCCCCGTACTTTCCCGGCATACCGGTCGCGCTCGAGAATGACGCGAACGCCGCCGCGTATGCCGAATACCTCTTCGGCGCGGGCCGCGGTTACGGCACGATGGTGATGATAACGCTCGGCACCGGCATCGGCGCCGGGATAATAATAAACGGCGAGCTCTTCGAGGGCGTGAATTTTGCCGCCGGAGAGCTCGGGCACACCGTCATAGAAAAGGACGGCCTCCCCTGCAACTGCGGCAGGCGCGGCTGTTTCGAGCGGTACGCGTCCACCCGGGCGCTCATCGACCGCGCGCGCGCCGCGATGGAAAATGACAGCTCCTCGCTCCTTTGGGAGCTCACCGGCGGCGACGCCGATACCCTTGACGGCAGGAAATTTTTCGCCGCCGTGCGAAAAGGGGACGCGGTTGCGAACGCGGTGCTCGATGAGTTTGCGGAATATCTCTCGCTCGGAATCGTCAATGTCATAAACTTCATGCAGCCGGAGCTCATCGTTATCGGCGGGGGCATCAGCCGCGAGGGAGAGGTGCTGCTCGCCCCGGTCCGCCGCCGCCTCGACAGCGAGAGCTATTCGCGAATTTCGAAGGATCAAACAGTTCTCACGACTGCGGCCCTCGGCAACGACGCCGGCATCATCGGCGCCGCACACCTCGCAAAGAAACAGCACGAATAAAAAAAGCACCGCCCCGCCGGTGCTTTTTCTATTCCGTCCGCGAGGTGACCCGAACGCCGAGGCAACGCGGGGAGATATAGAGGTTGCTGCCGGGCGTATTCCCGGCGCTGTGAAAGCAGCAGCGATCCGGCTTGTCCCGAAAAACGCGAAAAGTCGGCGGACGGAAAAAATTTAAGATAAGATAAAAAGCTCATTCCACCCATATTCGCCTTATAAGGGGTGTTGTTATCGGAGCGCATAAGGTATACTTAATACAAAGAGATATTCCGGGGGAATAAAATATGGATCAGATCGCAATAGGCAAATTTATATCCAAAAAGCGGAAAGAACAAAATTTTACGCAAGAACAGCTTGCCGAACGGCTGGGAGTTTCCAATAAAACGATCTCAAAATGGGAAACGGGAAAGTGTATGCCCGATTACTCAATTATCGAGCCCTTGTGTCGGGAATTAAATATTACTTTGGCAGAATTGCTTGATGGAGAAGAAGATGAAAAGAGCGTCCATACATACGATAGTCAGCAGATGATGAAAATGTTGAAAGAAAAGCAAGACCTTAAAAATAAGAAGCTGATGCTTATCGGCATTGTAGTATTCCTTTTGGGAATAGTTTTTCTTATCTATTCACATTTGATCGGCGGAACCGATATCCAAGAGGCGCTTTCCGGTTTCACACTTGGCATTTCTTTTCCTCTTATGTTACTGGGAATTATACTTATTATACGGTCCAAATGTCGGAAAGGTAAGGATTTATAAATGGACAAAAAAAGAATTCTATTATTTTGCGGCATTGCATTTGCGTTAGCCGGTTTAATTTGTCTGGCTCTTTGTATTTTTCAAGATGGAAAAAATCAAATTTTGTTGATTGCAGGTTTGATGTGTAATTCGATCGCATTTGTAATAAATTGCATTGCAAACAGGAAGAAAAAATAAAGCAAAGTATCTGCCCGGCGGCAGAAAAAACCGCTGCCGGGCAGGTCATTTCTCACGCTCAAATTTCAAAGTCAAAGGACGGCCTCCCCTGCAGCTGCGGCAGGCGCGGCTGCTTCGAGCGGTATGCGTCCACCCGGGCGCTCATCGACCGCGCGCGCCGCGATGGCAAACGACAAGTCTTCGCTCCTCCCGGAGCTCACCGGCGGCGACGCCGCCTCCCTCGCAAAGAAACGCCGGCAATAAAAAAAGCACCGGCCCGCCGGTGCTTTTTTATTCCGTCCGCGAGGTGACCCGAACACCCGAGGCAACGCGGGGAGTGACATTGAAGCGGCGGCGCCAAGTTGCTTCTCATACCCAAAAGTCCCGTATTTTCAAGCCTTTTTCACGACTTGTGTGTTAGGCTGTGTTACGGAATTACCACTAATTTTATATCGTTTTTGATGCCCTGATCAGATGGGAATCAGCACAGAGTCCGATTTCGGGGTAATGGTTAAATGCCTGCGCATGAGCAAAAAATGACAGTTGATCTCTTAGTCTGACGCCGAGTACCGTATGTTTGTCTTGATAATAGTATGATCGTTTTACAGAGAAAAGCAACACAAATAATATGTGCGTTTTTCAAATCATTTCTTTTACTGCGCCACTGTATAAAGCGCATAGAAATAGCCTTTCTTGTCCATCAGATCATCAAACATTCCGGATTCGATGATATGGCCGTCTTTTAGAACAATGATGCCGTCATACTGCTTTAGGAGCGATTCTACTAATGAGTGAGTTACGACGA
>CANROT010000128.1 GCA_947632285.1 uncultured Clostridia bacterium | reverse complement strand
ACAACGTTTCGCTTGTCGCCCTTGACGTTCGACGCTATCGAGCCTGCGCCCATGTGCGCTTTATATCCGAGTATGGAATCGCCGACATAATTATAGTGCGGCACCTGCACGCCTTCAAACAAAACGGCATTTTTAAGCTCCGTCGAGTTTCCGACAACAGCTCCCCTGCCGACCAGCACGGAGCCGCGTATGTAAGCGCAATGTCGGATCTCTGCGCCCGCCTCGATCACGCACGGGCCCGATATGCTCGCCGTCGGCGCCACTTTTGCCTCGCGCGAGATCATGACGCCCGGCTCGGGGCTGTAATATTCTTCTTCGCTGAGCGTTTCAATATACACTTTTATGCAGTCGGCTATCTTCGGCAGCGCCTCCCACGGATATATGCAGCCGTCGAAAAGCCCATTTATAGGCGCACGTATAATATCAAACAACTTATTTATTGTAAGATCTGTTTTAGTCATTTGCATTTTATCCTTTTGCATAAAACAAATTAAAGTTATGCAGTCGCATATATTGCCTTATTTGCTCTCGTAGCCCTTTCTCTTATGAGCGCAAGCAGATCTTCAACGACGCTCTCGCACATCTCGTGGTTCTCGCCCTCGGCCATAACGCGTATGAGCGGTTCCGTGCCGCTCTTGCGGAGAAGGACGCGCCCCGTGTCGCCGAAGCGCTCGGTTATGTCTTTAACTGCGGCGAGTATATCCTCATCGTTCATGACCGCAGCCTTATCCGTGACCTTGATATTCTTCAGTATCTGCGGATATATCGTGACTGCCGAGGCGAGCTTTCCGAGCGTCGTTTTTCGCTCGAGGATCTCCTCCATTATCATAATAGCGGTAAGTATGCCGTCACCCGTGGTCGCGTATTTATGTATGATTATATGCCCGGACTGCTCGCCGCCGAGCGAGTAGCCGCAGCGGAGCATCTCCTCATATACATATCTGTCGCCGACCGTCGTCTGCACGGTGTCAATACCTGCCTCGCGCAGCGCGCGGTACAGGCCCGCGTTCGACATCACGGTCGTGACGACCGTATTCTTTTCGAGCGCGCCGTGGCGCTTCAGCCTGTTTGCGAGGATATACATTATCCTGTCCCCGTCGACGGCGCGGCCGTTTTCATCAACGGCGATGCAGCGATCGGCGTCCCCGTCGAACGCGAAGCCGACGTCGAGATGGTTCTCACGGACGTATCTGCAAAGCTCCTCAACATGCGTCGAACCGGCGCCGCGATTTATATTCCTGCCGTCCGGCTGACCGTTGATAACGCGTATCTGCGCGCCGAGCGCCTCAAAAACGGCGGGCGCGATGCGCCATGATGCGCCGTTCGCACAGTCAAGCCCGATCTTGACGTCGCGGAACGAATGCGCCGCGATGGAGATGAGATAGCCTATATAGCGGTTGCGCCCGGCGGAATAGTCGATTATCGCGCCGACCCGCTCCCTGTGAGCGAGCGGGATATCGTCCTCCTCGAGCCCGAGAGCGGAAATATCCCCGTCTATATATGCCTCGATAAGCGCGAGCGTCGCATCGTCCATCTTTTCGCCGTACTTATTTATCAGCTTTATCCCGTTGTCCGTATACGCATTGTGCGACGCGGATATCATGACACCGCAGTCAAAATTGTCCTGCCGCGTCACATATGAAACGCTCGGCGTCGTCGTGACGTGGAGCATATATGCGTCCGCGCCGGACGATGTTATACCTGCGGCGATCGCGTACTCGAGCATATAGCTCGACAGGCGCGTGTCCTTGCCTATCGTGATGCGCGGCCTATAATTGCGGTCGCGGCAGCCGGACACGGGCGACGAAAAATACCAGCCGAGGAAACGGCCGATGCGGAACGCGTGTTCCGCCGTCAGCTCGCCGTTCGCCTCGCCGCGAAAGCCGTCCGTCCCGAAATATTTTCCCGCTTTCAGCTCCGTGCCTATCGCCGGAATACTGCCTCGGACGCGCGGCTCCGCGTCCTCCCTTATAAGGTCGTCTGTCGAAATGCGGAACAGCTCGCAGAGCTGCGGCAGCTTGTCGAGCCTGGGCTCCGTCTGCCCGACCTCCCACTTGGAAACGGCCTGGCGCGACACGCCGAGCGTGTCCGCGAGCTCCTCCTGTGACATACCGAGCGCGGTACGGTAATATGCTATCTTGTCTCCGATCTTCATCTATCTATCATGTGCCTTTCGCAATACTCAGCATGTTACCATTATATTACGCTGGACGCAAGATTTGCAACCAATATCTATTTGAATTTTCCCGCAATTTTCGGTTGCGCAGCATATAAAAATCACGGAAATCCGCCTTTTTCGGCGCGATATCCGTGATTTTCTTTTTGCTTTGTGCAACTTTGGGTTGATTTTTGCCTGCTGTTGATTTGCGACGCTCTCAGTCCTTCAGCCCGTACAGCTTCCCGTACTTCTCCTTCAGATACGAAATATAGTATTCCGGCGAGAACTCTTCGCCCGTGCACATTCTGAACAGCGTGTCCGGGTCGTACATCGCGCCGTGGCGGAAGATGTGCTCGCCGAGCCAGTCATTGATCGCCTTTGTTGAGCCGGACGCGATCGCCGCGTCAACATCGAGCTCGCGGCGCACGACGGCGTAGATCTGCGCGCCGTATGCCGAACCGAGCGAATACGTCGGGAAATAGCCGACGGACCCGCCGGACCAGTGCGAATCCTGAAGGACGCCGCGCGTGTCGTCCGGCACGTCGACGCCGAGATATTCTTTATACTTGCGCCGCCATACCTCCGGTATGTCGTCCGCCTTATATTTTCCCGCTATCATGTCGCGCTCGATCTCGTATCTGATGATTATATGGAGCGGGTACGTGAGCTCGTCGGCGGCGGTGCGGATCAGCGACGGCGCGCTGACGTTGCAGGCGCGGTAGAACATCTCCGCCGTAACGCCCGCAAACACATTCGGGAAAAGCTCGCGCACGCGCGGGAAGATCAGGCGGCAGAACGTCTCGCTCCTGCCGATGATATTCTCGTAGAAGCGCGATATCGTTTCGTGCATCGCCATTGATGCGCCGCCGGCGATCACTGTTCCCTCGTACTCGTCGCCCGAGCCGAGCTCATACAGCGCGTGCCCGCCCTCGTGAACGACGGAATACATCGAATTCGTCAGGTCGTCCTCGTAATAATGCGTCGTGATGCGGACATCGTTTTTGCCGAAATTTTCGGTGAACGGGTGCTCCGTCTCCCCTATGGCGCACCTGCCCCTGTCGATAGCCATGACGCCCATGAGATAGTCCGACAGCTTTCTCTGCGTCTCCGTCGGGAAATGCGCGTGCATGAACCCGTCATCTATCGGCTCCGCCGACGTGACGCGCGCGATGAGCGGGATCAGCTCCTCCTTCAGCCTGCCGAAAAATGCGTCGCACCTCTCAGCCGTCAGCCCACGCTCGTAAAAGTCGAGCAGCGTGTCGTACGGATCGCAGTCCGGCTTGTAGTAGAGCGCGAATTTGCGGTTCGTGTCGAATATCTTTTGCAGATACGGCGAGAACGACGCAAAATCGTTCTCCTCCTTGGCGCGCCGCCAAACGTCCGACGCCTCGTTCGTCAGCGACATATATGCGATATACTCGTCCTCCGGGATACTGCGCACGTAGTCAGCGTCGCGCCTGTATACCTCGATCTCGCGCCGCGTCTTCGCGTCAAGCATGTCGCGGTGGTCGTAAAGGTAATCGACCGCCTCCGACAGCTCCTTCGACATTTCAAGCTTATATGACGCCTCGTTCAGCACGTCGAGCGACTCGGAAACGCGCGCCTCGGCGCCGCGCGGCGCCGCCGTCACCTTGTCATATACCATGACGCCCATCGCGTGCGAATATGCGCGCAGGCGCCGCCTGTAATCGCGATATATTTTCTCGGCAGTTGTGATATCCATCGTGTCCTCCTTTTCAGTCGGCGGCGAGCTTCGGCTCGCCGGACTCGCATTTTTCCATGAGCTCCAGCTTGAACTTGTTCGCGAAGTGCTTTTTGTCTATGAGCGCGCGCGTCGCCTCGTCCTCACACACGCCGGTCCTAATGTATCTGTCAAGCACGTCGTATGTGAACCCTAAATTGTCCTCGTCCGTTTTGCCGCAAAGCCCGTCGGACGGGACCTTGTCAACGATGTGCGGCGGCAGCCCGAGCTCCCGCCCGATGGCGCGAACCTCCGTCACCGTGAACTCCGCGAGCGGGCTGACGTCCCCGGCGGCATCGCCGTACCGCGTGGAATATCCGACCCAGTCCTCGGAGAGGTTGCACGTGTTGATGACCCTGCCGTTATTCGACTGAGAAACGGCATATAGCGTCGACATTCTGATTCGCGGTGCTAAATTGATCGCCGACTGCGCCGAAAGCTCGGGGACGCTCTGCTTTATTTCCTCAACGAGCGCGTCATACGCTGACTTTATATTTACTACCATGTGCCTGATGTCGAGGAAGTTCACGACGTCGTATGCGACGTCGATATCGCTCTGCTCGCCGTTCGGCATGAGCACGCCGATGACGCGGTCGCGCCCGAGCGCGCGGACGCAGAGCGCCGCGACCACGGAGCTGTCCTTCCCGCCGGATATGCCCACAACGGCACGGCACCCGGCGCCGTTTCTGTCAAACCAGTCCTTCACGAACGCGACGGCCGCCTCGGTCGCCTTTTTACTGTCAAACATGATAATTTCTCCGTTCCGTCTGAATTTAAATACAAGTATACAATATTTCCCCGGAAATTGCAAGGCGAAAAAACGCCGCGGGAGCGATCCCGCGGGCGTTTCAAAAAATATTTCAGGCGTCCTTCGCCTCGCCCCCGCCGATGCGGGCGGCAATGAACGCGTCAACCGCGGCGCGGTCAACGCCGAGCACAAACGACAGTTCGTCGCAGAGAATGCGCTGCGCGCGCTCGAGAATGTGTTCGTCGGCGATGTGCAGACGCTTTTTCTTTGAGATCTGCTCCTCGCGGCGGGCGCGGAGCGTTCCGATCAGCTCCGTCAGCTGCCTCGGCTTGTTTTCGAGCAGTATCTCGGAATATGCTTCCTTGCGCTTGTTGTCGTTTTCTATCCAGATGTTTTCCGCGCTCGACATATAATTTATAATGCCGTTCGCCTCGTCCTTCGTCATCGCGAGACGGATCCGCGAGGTGAGCTTTTCGTTATCCGTCGGCACGTATACGAGCGAGCCCGCGTCATAGAGCGGACGCAGCACATAATATTCGGTGCGCTTTCCGTAAAACTCGTTTTCCGTTATGTCCTCGACCGAGCACACGCCCGACTGACTGTAAATGATCTTTTCCCCTATCGAGTATTTTGCACACATGATCTTAAAAAATAACCCCGTCAGATCGCATCTGTGACCGCGCCGCGCTCCGCAGCGTCCGCCACGCTGTCCTTTCCGCATTCGCCCGAATTCGGGCTCCCGGATCCGTCAAACATACATTCCTTGTGCGAACACGTGCCGTAATATAAGCAAAACCGGCAGTCATGCTCGCGCATGAATCTCTTTTTGGAATTTCCCGTCTTAACTCTGCCCATACCGCATCACCACATCTCAATAAAGAATCCGGCACCGTATAATGCGCCCTATCTTACATCTTATCTATATTATATACCATTTCCTGCCGTTTTTCAATGGAGAGATTAACTAAATCGCCCGCGCAATTTGTCGGAACATATGAGCATTTTTATGGAGGCGGAAAAAAACTTTGACAAAGCGCGCCGTGTATATTATAATATTGTCCAAACGGTATTATGGGACGGTATTTGACTTTATGGAAGAATCTAAAAGGAAGCGCGCAACCTCGGTGCTGGGCATATTGACGCTGTGCAACTATGCGCTGATCTTCGGAAATTCGCTGCTCTCATCGGAGGCTTCATCGAAGAACAGCTCGTTTGTCGCGTCCGTGCTCGCGAAAGTCTTCAAAAACGTCGAATTCGAAACGCTCGACCACGCGGTGCGCAAGTGCGCCCATTTCCTTGAATTCTTCTGCCTCGGCGCGCTGTTTATCTGCTTTTTGTTTTTTGCGTCGCACCTCGATATCCGCCGGACGTGGTCGCTTGCAGCAGTCCCGTTTTTCGGCTGCCTTCTCGCCGCGTCGACCG
>CANROT010000127.1 GCA_947632285.1 uncultured Clostridia bacterium | reverse complement strand
TGTCAGCTCCCTCTCCTCGCGGCAGAACATTTGCCGCTGTATCTTCAATAGCTTTACGCACATATCCTCCCTGCCGATAAAATGCAGGAACCGGTTCATCGCCGTCAGCATGGAATTGACGCTTGCCGGCGCGTACCGCTTCGCCAAATATTCCTTGTATGCCATTGTCTGTTCCTTGCTCTGTCCTTTCTTCGGGGACTCCGACAGAAAGGCGAGAAACCGGCGCACGTCCCGCATATATTTTTCCACCGTAGCGCCGCTCTTTTCTTCGTTGCGAAGACAGCTTTCAAACATTGTGAGCTGTTTTGCGCAGTTGCGCTGTGTCATGATCTTTTCCTCCATAGGTTTTCTTTTTAGGTTTTCCGCGTCTACATTGTACTATACTTTTTTGACACGGCAGCCCCAAAAAGTTTACCGAAGGTCGGAGAAGAGCGCCGAACGGACAAGCGGAGCTGTATAATCAAATCCGGCAGCCGTAAAAGCTTTTGAAAACGGGGTGCGGGGAGAAAACTTTTCTCGAAAAGTTTTCTCCCCGCATTTTTTACATATTATTTCTCACAGTCCCGTGTGAAGTGTTCCTCTCTTATATCCTTTTCGAGGACGAGGCGCTGGTCGGAAAATCCCATCGCGTGGTAAAACGCGAGCGCGTCCTTGTTGAAGCACCAAACCGTGAGGTCGAGGCGGTGCGCGCCGCGTTCGCGCGCTTCGCGCTCCGCCATGCGGTAGAGCATGGTGCCTATCTTTGCGCGGCGCTCGGTGGGGACGACGTAGATGTCGTGCATATACGCCGTGCGCGAGTTCACCATGTTTACACGGTCGCGCAGCTCGACGAACGCGATGCCGATGATGGTGCCGCCGCTCTCCGCCAAAAGCGAGATCCACCCGTCGCCGGAGATGCGGCGCATGTATTCCTCGCGCGAATACAGATGATCGACCGGCACGTACATGTCCGGGCGCGCCTCGACGTGGAGCCGGTGCAGCTCCGCCATGAGCGCGTCGACGCCGTCATAGTCCTCCGGCGTCATTTTCTTGAATGTGAGCATTTTATGTTCCTTTCCGTCTGATTTTAAAGGCCGAGCATGGCTTTGGCGAAGAAGAAGTACAAAAGGAGCGAGATCGCGTCAACGATAGTCGTGATAAACGGGCTCGCCATGACGGCCGGGTCAAAGCCGATCTTTTTCGCGAGCAGCGGCAGCGCGCAGCCTATGAGCTTTGCGCAGACGACGGTGAACAGCAGCGTCAGACAGACGACGGCGGAAACCGCGATGGAGACCTCGTTGTGCATCAGAAGATTGTCGACGAGCTGTATTTTTATAAACGTCGCTGCCGCGAGCGAGACGCCGCAGAGCGCCGAAACGCGCAGTTCCTTCCACATCACGAAAAACGTGTCGGAGAACGATATTTCGTCGAGCGAAATGCCGCGAATCACGGTGACGGACGCCTGGCTCCCGGAGTTTCCGCCTGTGTCCATCAGCATCGGTATGAACGCGGTCAGGGCGACCTGCGCCGCGAGCGCCGCCTCGAACGAGGAAATTATCATGCCCGTGAACGTCGCCGAGATCATGAGCAAAAGCAGCCACGGTATGCGGTTCTTGTAGATCGAAAATACGGACTGTTTCAGGTACGGCTTGTCCGTCGGTGTGATAGCCGCCATTATCTCGATATCTTCGCTGTACTCGTCCACGATGACGTCCATAGCGTCGTCAACGGTGACGATGCCTATCATGCGGTCCTCCGAGTCGACGACTGGGAGCGCCAAAAAGTCGTATTTCTGGAGCTGGCTCGCGACAAATTCCTTGTCGTCGAGCGTCTTGACGGAGATCACGTTTTTTTCCATTATATCGGACGTCACCTCTGTGCTGTCGGAGAGCATCAGCGTCCGCGCGGAAACGACGCCGATGAGGTGGCGCTGCCTGTCCGTGACGTAGCACGTGTAGACGGTCTCCTTGTCGATGCCGGTCTTGCGTATGATATCGAACGCCTCGGCGACGGTCGTGTCGGGGTAGAGGCGGACATACTCGGTCGTAAGAATGCTCCCGGCGCTGTCCTGGGGATATTTTAAGAGCGCGTTTATCTCGCGCCGCGTGTCGGACGAGGCGCGGGACAGTATGCGCTGGGCGACGTTTGCGGGCATTTCCTCGATTATATCGACGGCGTCGTCGAGGTACATATCCTCGATCAGCGCTGTGATCTCGCGGTCGCTGAATGCGCCGAGCAGCTCCTCCATCTGGTCCGGGTCCATGAGGACGAAGACGTCCGCCGCCGCCTCCTTCGGCAGCACGCGGAACAGGAGCAAAAGCTCTCCGCCCTCAAATTCCGTCAAAAGCTCGGCGATGTCCGCCGCGGGTATATCGTGAAAGAGCCGGTGCAGCTCGCCTATCCGCTTTTCCCGCAAAAGCGTTGTGATCATGTCGAGCGTTGTTTCAGTCGTTTCGTTCATTTGATTTTTTGCGCGGAAAAAGACCGTGCATTCTCCCATCTTTCAAAAATTTTGAGTCACAGTCGATGGTTTTATGACGGTCTCGGTGATCTTTTTTATATATTTCCGCTTTTTTGCGGGCGCGAAAAAGTTATCCGCTGGCCTGCGGGGCGCCGTATATGAAAAAGATACTTCGACCGGGCGTACTTCTACTGTCTGATTCCATATACTCACCTCCGCTGGGAAAATGCGTTTACGGCAGCTCGGGAAACTCGAGCTTCGGAATGGGGGGCGCGGGACGAACGACGCGCTTTAAGGGATCGTATCTGAACCGGCGGCAGTGCGCCGTCGCCCACACGAGCCCGCGCTTGCGGCACAGCACGGCGTCACCGGTGAAAAGCGGCGTTCCGCGCTCGCACAGCGCGCATATCATGTCGTCTCCGTCGTCCTTTTGTCTCATGTCCGTCTCCGTTTTCGCGTTCATCTTATATATTATAATCTATCTTTCGCGTTTTTGCAACCCTTTTTGTAAAAGACTGCGAGCAAAAGCAGGGCGGCAATAAACGCTGCGGCGCCGGCGGGGGCAAACGTGTGGCCCGCGCCGCCTGTCTCGCCCGAAAAAGTTGGCGCGAACGCCGGGAGGGCGGAGACGAAATACGCGGCGGCGGCAGTTCCGAGCCCAGTTATCAGCTTGCCGCAGACGTATGGCAAGAGCGGGATCCCCTCGCAGACGGACGACGTCTGAAACATGACGGACAGCCCGGCAAATCCTATCGAGAATGCCGCTATCGCGACGGCGGCGCCCCTGCCGATCTCCCCCGCTTCGCACGCGGCGCCGGCGAGGGAAGTTCCGGACGAAAATTCAAAGACGGCGGATATTATGAGCTTTGGGACGATCGAGTCCGTTATTTTGCCGATCATTTCCGAGGCGACCGAGGACGCTATCGAAAAGAACGTGACCGAGCCGCAGACATTCAGAATGACGCGTGAACCGTCCGTGACCGCGCGTGTCACGAGCGAGAGCGCGCTGCCCTTATGCGCAGTCTCGCTTTTCGGCAATGGAGCTCGGACGGCGCTGCCTTTCGGCAGCAGAATGCCGATCATGATCGAGATCAACGCCTGCGCCGCCCAGATAACGAGGCCGACCGCCGCGCTGCCGAAGCAGCCGACGCCGACGGCGTAGACCGGGAACGTCGGCGAGGCGCAGCAGACGAACGCGAGCATACGCGCCGCCTCGTCCCTGTCGAGCGAGCCCGCGCGGTATTCCTCGCCGACCGTCAGCGCGCCGAGCGGGAACCCGAACAGGAGCCCCAAAAAAAGCGCGGAGGCACCGCGCTCCGTCCCGAACAGCCTGCGGCTGACCGGGGAGAGCGCGCGGTCGACGGCGCGCGCGCCGCCGACCGCGACGAACATCGAGGACAGCACGGAGAACGGAAACACGGACGGTATGACGCGCGAAACGCAGAGCGAGAGCGCGCGCCCCGTCGCTTCCGAGACCGTTTCCGGCGAGGATAAAAACAAGAGCGAGACCGCGATGACGGCGACGGCGAGCGGCGTGTTCGTGCCCTGTTCTTTCATAATAATGACGCCTCCGACATATGATTTAAGGCGACGTTGTGGGCCGCCTTTTCCGCAAAAACATTTATATGTGAGGTTCGGGGAGAATTATACTGTAAAGATGAAAAAACACAGACTAAAAAGCGCTGTCTCGGAGTTCGCCGCGGAGCTGTTCGAGACGCCGAGCGCCGCCGTTCCGGGCGGGTGGAGCGTCACGCTGACGGACGGGCGGGAGGCATATGTGACCGGGTGCCGGGCGATACTTTCGTATGGTGACGAGGTGATCACGGTCGATGTGGGCGAGGCCGTCCTTTCTATAACCGGGCAGGGACTCGACATCGTGCGGTACTGCGACGGGGAGATAACGGTGCGCGGCGATATTTTATCCGTGGGGACGGTGGGCGAATGCTGAAATACATATTTTTGTGGCTGATAGGCGCCGCTGTGATCCGTGTCCCGGCGGAGGACGTCGCGCGCGCGACGGAGGTGCTGTATTCCGCCGGGCTGCCCGTTATCATCCGCAAAAGGCGCGGCGGCGGGCGCGTGTTCATTCTGCGCATACGGGACCTGCCTATCTTCGAGGGCGTCTTCCGGGAGCAGGGGATCGCCTACGAAATAAAGAAAAAATACGGGCTGACGGTGTATCTCTACAGATACCGCCTTCGCTGGGGTCTGTTCCTCGGCGGCGCGCTCATGATCGCGGCGATATTCATATCGGACGATTTCGTCTGGCGCATCGACGTTTCCGGGAACGAGACGATCCCGGAGGAGCGCATAATAGAAGAGCTGCGGCAGCTCGGGTTCGGGCTCGGGACGTATCACAAATCGGTCGACTTCGACGTGCTCCACAACAGGTTCCTGCTCGCGTCTCCGGACATCGTGTGGATCGCGATAAACATGAAGGGCAGCGTCGCGCGCGTCGAGGTGAGGGAATACATGCCCGGGGGCGGGCCCGAGCCGACCGCGCGCGCCAACATCGTCGCCGCGTGCGACGGCGTTATCGAAAACGTCATGCCGTTTTCGGGGGAGGCGCAGGTGTCCGTCGGCGAGGAGGTGAAAAAAGGGCAGCTTTTGATCTCCGGCGTCGTCGAATACGAGGGGATCGGCACCGAATACGTTTACGCGCGCGGGGAGGTCTGGGCGAAGGTCACGCGCGAAATTTTCGTGCGCATACCGCTCGAATACGAGGAAGAGGTCAGAACGGGCGATATTCTGACAGAATACGGCATAAAAATTTTTGAAGGAGAGATATTTTTCGGCGGAAGGGGTAGAATTGACACCGACTTTTATGATACAATAACAGTAACGGACGACCTTGTGCTTCTGAATACCGTCAGATTGCCCATAAAGATCATAAAAACGCAGCATGAACGCATCGAAAAGAGGACGCGCACGCTGACGCCGGAGGAGGCGGCGGCGCTCGCGTACCGCGAATACAGCCGCGCGTTTTCCGAGGCGTGCCGCGACACGACGCTTTTGTCGTACACGGCGGAGGACGGTATGTCCGATGACGGCGCGGCATATGAGATACGGTGCGTACTGTCGGTAGTCGCGGACATAGCCGAGACAAGGGAGTTTGAAGTTACGGAATAAAAAATCGGAAGAAAAAATTATGGCGGAAAAGATAGTTAAAACAAAATCGAGCGAGATCACAGGGCGGCTCTACGGCAGCTTTGACAAGAACGCGCGCCGCATCGAGGAGGCGTTCGGCGTGAAGATGTACAACAGGCAGAGCCCGGATTCCGGCGGGGACTCCATCGTTTTGTCCGGCGAGCCGGAGGCGGTCGCACACGCGGCGGAGGCGGTCGAATATCTTCGCGGCGTCGCGGAATACAACGAGGAGCTCGGCGACCAGACCGTCGACTACGTCATCGGTATGGCCGCGGACGGCAGGGCGAGCGAGCTTGAGGACCTTGACGACTGCGTCTGCGTCACGACAAAGGGAAAGCCCATAAAGGCAAAGACGGTCGGGCAGAAAAAATACGTTGAGGCGATAAGGAAAAATACGGTCACTATCGGCGTCGGCCCGGCGGGCACGGGCAAGACGTTCCTTGCGGTCGCGATGTCGGTCAAGGCGCTGCGCGACCGCGAGGTCGAGCGGATAATCCTGACGCGGCCCGCCGT
>CANROT010000126.1 GCA_947632285.1 uncultured Clostridia bacterium | reverse complement strand
CGTCCGGCAGGGTGCCGACTGAGCTCGGCTACCGCTTTTACGTTGACTGGCTGCGCCGCAGGTACGAGATGACGTCACGCGAGCTCGAAACGCTGAGCTCCGTCGCGGCGGCAAAGATGTCCGAGCTCGACAGGATACTCGAAACGGCGACAAAGCTCGCCTCGACGATGACGAACTACACCGCCGTCGCCGTCAAGCCGAAGCGCGCGGGCGGGACGGTGAGCAGATACGAGACCGTGTACCTGAACGAAAACAATCTCCTGCTCGTCATAATGCTGACGGAGGACAACATCAGGACGGTCCGAGTCCGCAGCGACAGGCGGCTGACGCCGGAGTGCGTCGCGAGGCTTTCCGCGATACTGAACAGCTGCGCGGCGGGCGTCACGGCGGACGCGATAACGCTGCCGGTCATCGTCCGAATGGAGGAGGAGATGGGCGAATACGCGCCGCTCATCGGCCCGATCATCAAGAATATATATGAGGCGATGAATGAGCGCGGCGGCGGCGAGGTCCGGGTCGAGGGCGTGAACAACCTGCTCCAGTACCCGGAATATTCCGACATCGGCGCGGTCAAGGACCTGCTCTCAATGATAGACAGGCGCGAGGACATCGTGAAGCTCGTGTCCGACTCGCCGGAGGACGACACGAACGTCTATATCGGCAGCGAGAACGCCGTCGATTTAGGGGGGAATTCCTCGATAGTGTTCCACACGATAAAGCACAACGGCGAGGTCGTCGGCGCGATCGGCATCATCGGCCCGAGGCGAATGGACTATTCGCGGATAATGACGCTGATAGAGGGGCTGGCGGGCAGCATTTCGGACGCGTTCACGCGCGGAGACGAGGCACTGCCGCCGGGAGAAGAAAAATCCGGCGACGGCAAATAACGGCATCAAAGTGAGGTCAAAATAATATGGAAGAAGAGATCAGGAGCGGCGCCGACGAGGCATGTGCGCCGGAGGCGGAAAAGGCGGAGGCGGCCCCCGAGGCGGAGGCTGAGGCGAAGGAGGCCACCGAATCCAAATCGGAGACGGAACCTGCCGAGGCGGCGGGGACGCCGCAGAAAAAGCACGAAAAGGAAAAGGACGGAAAAAAGCGCCGCGAGCGCGAGCTTGAATCAAAGCTCGACGAGGCGGAGAAAAAGCTCGCCGAGGCGGACGACAAATATATGAGGCTCGCCGCGGAATACGACAACTACAGGCGGCGCAGCCGGGCGGAGCGCGAGGGAATATACGGCGAGGCATACGCTGAGGCGCTCGGAAAGCTGCTGCCGACGCTCGACAATCTTGACCGCGCGTCCCAGTATCAGGATCCGGAAAAGCTGGCCGACGGCGTCAAGCTCATCTTGAAGGGGCTGCCCGATCTGCTCACCTCGCTCGGCGTCGAGACCTTCGGCGAGCCGGGCGACAAATTCGACCCCGCGATGCATTCGGCGGTCGCCACCGTCGAGGACGCGGAGGTGGAGCCGGGGCACATCGCTCTGGTCTTCCAGAAGGGGTACAGGCGCGGCGATAAGATCCTGCGCTACGCGGCGGTGACCGTCGCGAGCGAGGGCTGATACAGCAGCGCCGACATCACATAATTTTCGAATGTGACCGTATGCTGTCCCGAAATGAGGAGCAGCGGCGGCAGAAATAAATTTCAGGAGGAAAAAACAAAATGGCAAAAATCATAGGCATAGACCTCGGAACGACAAATTCATGCGTGGCGGTATATGAGGGCGGCGAGCCCACCGTCATTCCGAACCCGGAGGGCGCAAGAACGACGCCGTCCGTCGTCGCTTTCTCGAAGACGGGGGAGAGGCTTGTCGGTCAGGTCGCAAAGAGACAGGCGATCACGAACCCGGACCGCACGATCATGAGCATCAAGCGCGACATGGGCACCTCCCGCAAGGTGAGGATCGACAATAACGAGTACACGCCGCAGCAGATCTCGGCGATGATACTCCAGAAGCTGAAGGCGGACGCGGAGGCATATCTCGGTACGTCCGTGACGCAGGCAGTCATCACCGTCCCGGCTTATTTCTCGGACGCGCAGCGCCAGGCGACGAAGGACGCGGGCAAGATCGCGGGTCTCGAGGTCATGAGGATCATAAACGAGCCGACGGCGGCGGCGCTCGCATACGGCGTTGACAAGGAAAACGACCAGAGGGTCATGATATTCGACCTCGGCGGCGGCACGTTCGACGTTTCGCTGCTCGAGATCTCGGACGGCGTGTTCGAGGTTCTGGCGACGGCGGGCAACAACCGCCTCGGCGGCGACGACTTCGACCAGCGCATCATAGACTGGATCGCGGAGCAGTTCAAGGCGGAGAACGGCGGCATCGACCTCCGCTCCGACAGAATGGCGCTCCAGCGCCTGAAGGAGGCCGCGGAGAAGGCGAAGATCGAGCTCTCCGGCATGACGTCCACGAACATCAATCTGCCGTTCATCACGGCGGACGCCACGGGACCGAAGCACTTTGACGCGACGCTCACGAGGGCGAAGTTCAACGAGCTGACGGCGGACCTCGTCGAGAAGACGATGGGGCCGACGCGCCAGGCGCTCTCGGACGCGGGCATGACGGCGGCGCAGGTCGACAAGGTCCTGCTCGTCGGCGGCTCGACGCGGATCCCCGCCGTGCAGGACGCGCTCCGCAACTTCATCGGCAAGGAGCCGTTCAAGGGCATCAACCCGGACGAATGCGTCGCCATCGGCGCGGCGATACAGGCGGGCGTGCTCGGCGGCGACGTCAAGGACCTCCTGCTCCTCGACGTGACGCCTCTGTCCCTCGGGATCGAGACGCTCGGCGGCGTTTTCAATAAGATAATCGACAGGAACACGACGATCCCGGTCAAGAAGAGCCAGGTCTATTCGACGGCGGCTGACGGGCAGACGTCCGTTGAGGTCCACGTCCTCCAGGGCGAGCGCTCCATGGCGGCGGACAACACGACGCTCGGCAGATTTATGCTCGACGGGATCCCGGCGGCGCCGCGCGGCGTCCCGCAGATCGAGGTCACGTTCGATATCGACGCGAACGGCATCGTCAACGTCACGGCGCAGGACAAGGGCACCGGCCGCGAGCAGCACATCACGATAACGTCCTCGAGCAATATGTCCAAGGAGGACATCGACCGCGCCGTCAAGGACGCGGAGCGCTACGCGGAAGAGGACAAGAAGAAGCGCGATCTCATCGACGCGAAGAACGCGGCGGAGAGCATGATATTCCAGACGGAGAAGTCCCTCTCCGACCTCGGCGACAAGGTGAGCGAGGACGAAAAGGCGTCCGTCCGGACGGCAGTCGAAAAGCTGCGCAGCACGATGAACAGCGGCGACGAGACGGCGATCAAGGCGGACACCGAGGCGCTCCAGAAGGCGTTCTATCCGATAGCGGAAAAGCTCTATGCGCAGCAGCAGAACGCGGCGGGCGCAGGGCCGCAGGGCGGCGGATTCGATCCGAACGCGGGCAACGGCGGCAACCCCGGGAACGGCGGTAACGGCGGCAACGGAGGCGGCGACACATACTACAACGCCGACTTCGAAGACAAGACAGGCAAATAAAAAAGCGAGCGTGTGCGGGGGCGGAATCGTCCCCGCGCGCCGCGCGCTTAAGAGGTACATTTACTTATGGCTGACAAACGCGATTATTACGAGGTCCTGGGCGTGCCGAAAACGGCCACTGAAGACGAGCTGAAGCGCGCATACAGGACGCTCGCGAAAAAATACCACCCCGACATGAACCCCGGCGACAAGGAGGCGGAGGCCAAGTTCAAGGAGCTGAACGAGGCATACGCTGTCCTTTCCGACGCGGAAAAGCGCTCGAAGTACGACCAATACGGGCACGACGCCTTCGACCCGTCGAAGGGCGGCGTCGGCTTCGATCCGTCGGACTTCGATTTCGGCGACATACTTTCGAGCATTTTCGGGGGCGGGTTCGGCGGATTCGGAGGATTCGGCGGGTTCGGCGGCGGCTCGGAGCGCAGACAGAACGCGCCGAGGCGCGGCGGGGACATCTCGCAGTCCGTGCTCATCGGATTTGAGGACGCGGCATTCGGCTGCAAGCGCGAGATCAGCTACGGGCGCGTCGTGAAGTGCGGCGACTGCGGCGGCACGGGCGCGGAGAAGGGGACCTCCCCCGAGACGTGCCAGACCTGCCGCGGCACGGGGCAGGTCACCTCGACGCAGAGGACGCCCTTCGGCATGATGCAGACGACGCACGTGTGCGACGCGTGCGGCGGGACCGGAAAGATCATCAAAAATCCGTGCCGCAACTGCCGCGGGCACGGATATATCAAGATAACGCGCAAGCTCGAGGTCTCGATCCCCGCCGGCATCGACAACGGCCAGCGCATCGCGCTGAGAGGCGAGGGAGACGAGGGGCGGAACGGCGGCGCGGCGGGCGACCTCATCATCACGGTCGGCGTCAAGAGCCACCCGACGTTCGAGCGGGACGGGTACGATTTGTACTGCGAGGTGCCGGTGACGTTCGCGGAGGCGACGCTCGGCGCAAAGATAAAGGTGCCGACGCTGACGGATCCCGTCGAATACGACATGCCCGAGGGCACGGAGACGGGGACGCGGTTCCAGCTCCGCGGGCGCGGCATACAGAACGTGAACAACCCGAACAGAAAGGGCGACCTCTACTTCACGGTCAACATCGAGGTCCCGAGGAACCTGAACTCCCAGCAGAAAAAGCTGCTCTCCGACTTCGCGGACGCGTGCGGGGAGAACAATTACGCAAAGCGCAAGAAGTTCAGGCGGCTCTTTGACAGGTGACATCATGAACGAATGGACACAGATAAAGGCGACGGGGCGGCGCGAGCTGCTCGACACGATGTGCGCCGTCATGAGCATGATAGACGCGCAGATACAGATCGAGGACTACGGCGACCTCGACGAGCTCATGCTCGACGGCGTCTACGGCGACCTCATCGACGAGGAGGTCAAAAACGCGGACCGCGAGCACGCGTCCGTCTCGGTCTATCTGCCGCGCGAGCGTTCGCTTTCGGAGGCGATGTCGTTTCTGCGGGAGCGGTTCGCCGCCGCGGCCCCGGACGGGGGCGTGACGGTCGAGACGGTCGGTATGTCCGAGGAGGACTGGGCGGAGACGTGGAAAAAATACTATCACCCGGTCAAGGTCGGCAGGGCCGTCATCGTCCCGGCGTGGGAGAAATATGACCCGGAGCCCGGCGAGATAACGGTGACGATGGACCCGGGCATGGCGTTCGGAACGGGGACGCACGAGACGACGCGCCTCGTCATCGGGCTGATCGACAAATATCTTGCGCGCGGCGGGCGCGTGCTCGACGTCGGCTGCGGCAGCGGTATCCTCTCGATCTGCGCCGCAAAGCTCGGCGCGGGGCGCTGCTTTGCGTATGATATCGACCCGGTCGCCGTGCGCGTCGCCGAGGAGAACGTGCGCGCGAACGGCGGCGGAGACAGGATCGTCTGCGGCACGTCCGACCTGCTCGCTTCGGTCGACAGGGAAGAAAAATACGACCTCATCGTCGCGAACATCGTCGCGGACATAATCCTGCGCATGTCGGCGGACGTCGGGGACCTGCTCGCGCGGGACGGCGTGCTGATCGTTTCGGGCATCATCGACGAGAGGGCGAATGAGGTCACGGACGCGTTTCTGTCGCTCGGGTACACCGTCGTCGAGGAGGCGCACGAGAACGGGTGGTGCGCGGCGGCACTCAAAAAAATACAGTAATTTCCTTTATTTTATTAAACAACAGCGCGAAAAAGGACGGTCGGGGCCGATTTTGACCCACAAAACCGTCCTTTTGTGCATTTTTGCGGGCGTTTGACGCAAATTTATTGAAAATCCACAAAAAAGGCTTTGACAAATAGTATAAAATGCTGTATAATAGACTTGCAGTACGCTGCCTGTGAGGTATACGGAAATGCCGAGGTTTTTTGTTGATTCGCCGCCCGACGGCGACGGGATCATAGAGATCGCGGGGGACGACGCGCGCCATATCGCGCTGTCGCTTCGCTCGCCCGTCGGCGGGAGCATATCCGTTTGCTGTTGCGGCGTCGTTTATGAGTGCGAGCTTTTGTCGGTGCTGCCGGAACGAGTTTCGGCGCATGTCGTATCTTCGCGGGAGGACAGGTCGGAGATGCCTTGCGCGGTGTCGCTGTTCGTCGCTGCGGAGATTGTCGGTATTGTGGGTAGCCATATAGCCAGGAGCTATGGCG
>CANROT010000125.1 GCA_947632285.1 uncultured Clostridia bacterium | reverse complement strand
CTCCGCCGCGCGCATCCGCTCCATCATGTCGCCGGTCGGACCGAAGACGCCTTCATATAATCCGCGGAAATTCGGGACGACCCACGGCTCATATCCGCCCGCCGCCGCATTTTCGCGCTGATCTGCCACATATGCCTCGACCTCGTCGAGCGCCGACGAGAGCGCCGCGTCCTCCCCGGCGTCCTCCCGCAGGACCTCGATATACCGGTCGGTGCGCTCGCTTATCGGCCCTGTTAAAAGCTCCAGATACGCGGACGCGCGCGTGTACTGCTCATTGCTTATGTACGATGCGTTATAGTTGAAGAGCGCCGACGACGCTGCCGCCGCGAACACGAGCAGGAGCACGCCGCCCTCGTAGATGAGCGTTTTGTACACCTCCCAGCCGCCCGCCGTCAGATGGCGGCGGACACGGTCCGCGAGCCTGTCCCAGATCCCCGCCGCGGCGGACAGTATGTCGCGGTTGCCCTCCGGATTCTTCTTCGCCGTGATGAGGACGGCCAAGGCGGCGAGCGCAACGGTCAGTATCGGCAGCCACAACAGCGCCGTTCTGCGTATGCCGAACGGATAGCCGAACAGGTCGACGTTCAGATAGTCCGTATAGAGCGACGAGGTTCTTACATACGAAAAGATATTATAGTATTTGAGCGGATTGAATATGCTCTGCACCGGCAAGAACCGGAACAGCGCAAACTCCGCCGCGAGCGTCGCGCCGAGGACCGCGAGCGTGAACTGCGAATTCGAAACGACGCCGAGGACGCACCACAGGAGCAGCCCGACAAGGAAGCCGGACGATGCCTTCACGCACAGGTACTGCGCCAGAAATTCACCGATGCTGACGTCGAGCGTCAGCGAGCGGAGGCACGGCACGGACTGCGCGTCCGCCGAAAGGTCGCCCCAGCCGCCCGCAAGCGATATCGAGAGCACGAAATTCACGCCGTATACGACGGCGACGCCGATCACGGCGGCGGCGGCCAATACGGCGACCCGCGTGAGCCCGAGGCGCGCGCGCCCGTTCGGGCAGGCGCGCACCGCGCACCACAGCCCGGCGCGCCGCTCCTCGAAAAAGCTCATGACGAAGACGGCGAGGAACAGCAAGTAGAGATAATCCGCGAGCTCAAAGCCGATAAAGGTCTCAAATCCGCGGCTCGCGCACATCTTTGCCTCGACACCGTTCGCCTCTAACTTTGCGAATTCGTCCGCAGTCTTCATCAGGTTCCGGTACGAAAAGCTGTTTTTGTCGCCGAATACGGCCGTCTGCGATTGTTGGGACGCCTGCGTCTGTATCTGCCGCAGATATCCGGGATAGCCGCTGACGTATTCGAGCTCCTCCCGCGCCTCCGCGACCCTCGCCTGCATGAGCATCAAAACGTCGTCCTTTTTGCTGCTCTCCATTCCGTCAAGCTCCGAAAAGAACGCGCGCTCGGCGAGCGCTTTCTCGACAGAGGCGATCTCCTCCTCCGTCAGATATTCGCGGAGCTCGCTGTCATAATAATATACATAGTTTGTGATAAACGCATCGTCCTCGTCGAGCCGGGACTCCGCCTCCTCCGGCTGCAAGCCGCGAATGTCGTCGACGAGCTCCGAATAGTATCGCTCGCTCATCAGCACCGAGCCGATGCTCTTGAAAATATCAAATTCTCCGAGCCGACTGACATAGAAAAACACAGTCGACAGGACCAATATTACTGCCGCCGCGGCAAGCCTGCCGGGGCTGCAAAAAACACGTTTCCACTCGTTCATATCGTTCACCGGAAAATTCAGTCGCCGAGATAGCAGAGGTAGACGTCCTCAAGGCTCGTGCGGTACATCACGGGCTCCCAATCCTCCGGCAGAGACGATACGAGCTCCGCCGGGGGCGCCATCTTCAAAAGCTTCCCCTTTTTCATGAGCAGCACCTCGTCCGCGATGGACTCAATGTCCGAAACGATGTGCGTCGCGAGGAGCACTATCCTGTCTGCCGCGAGCTCGCGCGGGTCGAGCCCCGCCGTCGGCTCGTCCAGTATCAAAACCTTCGGGTCGCCGAGGAGCGCCTGCGACAGGAGCACGCGCTGCTTCATGCCGCCGGAGAACCCGCCGACCTTCTTGTGGCGCACGCTGTCAAGATTCGTCAGCTTGAGCACCTCGTCGACGTTTTCGGCGAGCGCCTTTCCGTGCAGCCCCTTCAGCCGACCCATGTACGAGACAAAGCTCTCCGCCGTCATACCGGCGTAAACGCCCTGCTGCTGCGGCATATAGCCGAGCACGGCGCGGAATCGGCTGCCCATATCGAGGATATCCTCACCGTCAAACGTGATCGTGCCGCCGTCCCGCTTTATGTTGTCCGATATCAGATTCATCAGCGTCGATTTCCCGGCGCCGTTCGCGCCGAGGATACCGTATATCCCGGGGCCGAACGTCACGGAGAATTCGTCAAGCGCCGTCAGCTTTCCGTATCGCTTTACGATGTTTGTAAGTTTCAGTTCCATATTTTTCCTCTTACCAATTGACGACTGCTGCGGCAGTTCTGTCTTTCTTATTTTCGTTTACGTCTCGGGCGCCCCGCCGACAAGGAGCGTCTCGCCGCCGTCCAACGGCAGCAACGCGATCTGATCCCCGGAGGCGTAATAGAGGAAGTCGTCGTCCATGCCCAATAGATCGCCGACTGTGTCCGTTGTCGGCATTATGACCCCGGCAGATTTTCCTTCAAGGTCAAATATCTCAAAACTGCTCACGCAGCCCGTTGCCTTGCCGTCCTCTCCGAGCGTAAATGTGTTCATGTTAACGACAAAATGTTCTTTCGTCCAGCGGGTATAAATATTGTACGCCTCGGTCTCGTCTTCGTTGCGGTTCGCGTGGCTGAAAAGCTCGGTGATCTCCCCCGTCTCAAATGAGTATTTGAACGCGCCGGGAAAAACGCGCCCGTCTTTCCTTTTTAATCCGGAGAAATATATACCGTCGCCCGGGACGGGCAGAAAGGCCTGTGCCTCAGAGCTTATGCTTATCGCGGCCGCGTCGCTGCCGTCAATGGTGAACAGCAGCTCCGCCTTTCTCGTCTTCGAGCTCCAGCGATAAAATTCCGCGACTGTGTAGAATTCCGAGTCCGTGTCGCTTTCATCGGCAAAGAAAAAGCTGAATATCTCTATATAAAGGTCGTTTCCGACCGGCCTTATCATGCAGCTTGCGCCCTCACCGGGGAGCGGCTTTGTCAAAAGATTGAAGCTCTCGCTGCCGTCCATGGCGGTGACGTTTATCACGGCGCGGCTCTTGGCACCGACCGACGTATACATATGGTCGCCGCCCGCAGTATAAACGTACCCGCGATGTATGACAGCTTCCGGGTTATTATGTATCTTATCTAAATTGTTGTTCCACGTGCCCCTCTCCCTGTCCGTGCCGTCGAGCTTCATGCGCCAGCCGCACCAGTACAGCATTCCGTCATAGACGCGCAGCGCGTCCGGGGAGGATATGTAAGCGTTGCAGCTGCTGCTCGTGTGCGTACATTCCGGTTTCCCGCAAAGGGGACCCCAGATCCCGGTCGCCTTGTCGACGTACAGGATACGGTAATTTTTGGGGTCATATACGTATACGGTGTCGTCCGTCGTGCAGACAGTGCCTTGACTGCTCCGGACCGTGCTGAACGGCTGCATAAATGACAGGTCTGCATCGTAATCGGGCAAAAACTCGTCCGTGTCGAATTTCGGGTCGGCAAGATAGTTCCCCTCCGGGAAAACGGCGAAACCGTTGCTGTCATATTCCGGGTCGGACGTCCCGTCCGTATCCACTGTGCCCGCGTCGGTCCCAGACAGATCGGCGGTATCTATCGGAGATGCTGTGCCGCCCGGCATTATAGCTTCGCACCCGCAGGAAAGCAAGGTGACGATGCACAGCGCCAATGACGCCGCCGCGCGAAAAATGTTTTTCATATTTTTCCTTTCTGCCGCCGCGCGCAGCATTTAAGCCGCGCGCGGCAGCGATCGGTGTAAGTTTTTTCAATAATAGCTTAGTTTAAAGCCGATATTATGCGGATATATTATTATATATCACTTTACCTCTTCCGTCAAAGTGCAAAGCAAGTCGTTGTAAAAATGATATTCGCACGTGGCTGTGACATTGGTATATCCCTCGCCGGATCCATAGGTACAATATCCTTCACACTCAGTAGATCCCGCATTGAAAAAATGGCCAATTTCACTTGTCCCACTTTTAACGACACACGAGACTGTTGACGCTGCGGTCGAAACATAGCCGGGGCCTATTCGAATATCAACCTTAAGTGACGCATCTGTTCTTTCCTTAGTAGTTTGCAGATTAGCACTGTAATTCCCGATATAGCCGTTCGTATTGACTTTTCCGGTCTGCGAAACGGCAAACGCTGTTGCTGCCATAGCGCATGCAAGGATAACGACGGCCGTGACCGTCACAAGTAATTTGATTTTTTTGCTCATAACAAGCCTCCTGAATAATAAGATATGAAATTTTTGTCGGCCCGCCTATTATATATCATGTGCATAAGCTCAGGCATTTTTTACGCTTATGCACAAGGTACAGATGAACTTAAGCCGCTTTCTCCAAAGCTCAACTTTACAAACAGGGGCGCAAACATTCCCGGGCGGCAAAAGAGCGCCGGTGAAATATAATCTCCTCATATCTGCCTCCCGTTACAGTTTAGTTTGGGCTATATCTATATTCACTCATATATCATATCACAGCTTCGTATATATGTCAATAAAGCGTATTGACTTTTTCGCGGGAAAGTGTATAATTTTATGTGTGTAGTCTAAATGATTATTGGTGAATATGGTCAACATTGACAGCGGGCATTCTTTTACTGCGTATTTTAAGCGGGCGGTGAGCCCGCTCATGGTGCTTGCGCTCCTTAAGAACAAGTCCATGTACGGATACGAGATAAACAGCGAAATAAGCAGGCGCAGCGGCGGAAGACTGAAAATTTCCGTCCTTTATCCCGTGCTCTACAAGCTCGAAGAGCGCGAGATGATCCGCGTCTCGGACACGGTCATTGAAAACGGCCGCGCGAGAAATTACTATTCGATAACGGACGACGGCCTGGCGTATTATAATAAGACGTCAAAGGAATTCCTTGAGCTTGCGTCGCTTTTCGAAAAATTCGTCAAAGAAGAAGGGGGCAGCGATGAAAAGCAAGGCCGTTAAACGATACCTGCGAGAGGTCGGCGGGCTCTTGTTCTGTTCCCGGGAGAGCCGCGCCGAGCTTTTGCGCGGCATTTCGGACGAGCTTGAGGCGCTGCCCGAGGAAAAGTCGGACTCGTTCGAAAAGCTGAAGACATACTACGGGAAGCCGGAGGACACGGCAAGCGCCCTTCAGGAAGCGGTCCCCCCTGCCGAGCGCGCCTCCGCGATAAAGCGCAAAAAAAGAACGACGATCGCCATTTCCGCCTTCGTCGCAGTCTTTGTCGTCATGCTCCTTATCCTGATCTATTTCCTGCTCGACAACATGACGAGTATCTTCGTTACATACCCTCCAAACACTACAGGGCCAAACAGCCTACCTCCTTCATTCCACAGACAATAAACAAAATCCGAACAATAAAAAGTAAGGAAGTGTTTAGAAAATGAAAAAGAACCTTTTTAAAATCGTCGTTTGCCTTTTGCTCGTTCTGTCCTTTTTCCCCGCCTTTCCGGCGCGTGTAAGCGCCGCCTCGGAGGAGGTGACGGTTTATACCACTTACCTGCCGGACGGCTCATACTATGTCACGACGATAGGCGAGCTTACGTCGCCGTCGATATCGCCGCTGTCGACTTCAAAGCAGAAAAGCGGATATAAAGAAATTAAAAAATATAATAACTCCGACCAAGTAGATTTCTACCTCAGAGTCACGGGATTTTTCACATACGACGGCAAGACGGCGAAAGCGACGTCCGCGGAATACAGCTATGAGATATATGCGGCGGGCTGGTCTTTTTCGGACGGCTCCGCATCATGCAGCGGCAACACCGCGACCGCATACGGCACGTTCAAGCTGCTTTGGCTCTTCAATGCGCAGAACGTTTCCGTCTCCCTCTCCTGCTCTCCCACGGGCGAGCTCTACTGATACCCGCAGCCTATAAAAAAATCGCCCCGGCACCGCAAAATGCCGGGGCTTTCCCTTTCCCATGCCCTAAAAAGTTTTGACGAGGGGGGCGCGGGGGAGGGACTTTTTCAAAAGTCCCTCCCCCGCAAAAATTTATTCGTA
>CANROT010000124.1 GCA_947632285.1 uncultured Clostridia bacterium | reverse complement strand
ACCGTATATGTGAGGTTGAGTCTCGCGAACTCTATCTGGCGGGGCCTTACCTTCATATCGAGGAACGGCGCGACGTGGTCACGCACCCAGTCATAGAGCGGGCGGTGTATCTCGTATTCGAGCGAGCAGAGCGAGTGCGTTATCCCCTCGAGGCAGTCCTGTATCGGATGCGCGAAATCGTACATCGGGAAGATGCACCACTCCGTCCCCTGCCTGTGATGCTCGATATAGCGAATGCGGTAGAGGACCGGGTCGCGCATATTGAAGTTTCCGGACGCAAGGTCGATCTTCGCGCGGAGCGTATATTTCCCCTCCGGGAACTCTCCCGCCTTCATGCGCTCGAAGAGGTCAAGGCTCTCCTCCGCCGGTCTGTCGCGATAGGGCGATATCGCCGGGTGCGAGAGGTCGCCGCGGTATTCGCCGAACTGCTCCGGGGACAGCTCGCAGACGTATGCGTCGCCCGTTTTGATGAGCTCGCACGCGAGCCTGTACGTCTCGGCGAAATAGTCAGAGCCGTAGTAAAAACGATCGCCCCAGTCAAAGCCGAGCCAATGTATATCTTCCTTTATCGCGTCGACGTATTCGGTGTCCTCCTTCGCGGGGTTCGTATCGTCCATGCGCAGGTTGCAGCGGCCGCCGTACTTTTCGGCGGTGCCGAAATCTATCATCAGCGCCTTACAGTGCCCGATGTGCAAGTATCCGTTCGGCTCGGGAGGAAAGCGCGTGTGTATCTCGTCCGCGCGATATTTGCCCGCTGCGATCTCGCCGTCGATTATCTCGTGTATGAAGTTTGTGTTCTCAGCCATTTTCGTCTTCCTCCGAGGTCAAAGCCTGTTTATCATGTCGCGGACGCGCGCGGTCGAGCGCTCCGCGCCGAGTATCTGCATGACCGTGTAAAGGTCGGGCGAATTAAGCCTCCCCGTCACGGCGACGCGGATCATCATGCTGACGTCGGCAACGCTGCCGCGGTACGCGTGCGGCGCTGTGCGGTACTCCTTCATATCGGCACAGTAGCCGAGCGGCGCGCAGATCGCCTTTATCTTTTCAAACCACGTCCCGGCATCGTCATTTTTGTCATACGTTTCAAGGAACATGGAGAGAGCCTTTTTTATGTCCGAACGGTCGACCGTGTCGGGGTATTCGTCCTCGACCGCGAACGTCCCGTCGTAAAACGGCTTCATATAGTTATATATCTCGACCCATGTGCCGTAGTCCTTGCGCGGCTTTTTTCCGCCCCTGCCGATGCTTATTATCGCCCGCGCGTAATCGGCATTCCCAAGCAGAGGGGCAAATTCGGGAGCGTATGACTCCGCCCATGCTTTGAACTGAGCGTACACCTCGTCCGCCGTCATACGGGAGACGACATTTTTCGCAACATCGTCGAGCTTTTTCATGTCGAAAAGGCAGCCGGACGAGCTCATCTTCTTGACATTGAACGGGAATTCCGTGTAATCCCTGTCCGGGTTCTGCGCACGCCATTCCTCATAGTTCGAGTTCAGGAGCGTCATTACATATTCGATGACGGCGCGCGGGCAGTAGCCGAGGCGGCTGTAATCGTCGAGATTTGCGCCCATGTCGCGCTTTGAGAGCTTTTTCTTCGAGCCGTCCGCGTCCTGGCGCATGATCTGCGAGATGTGGATATATTTCGGGGCCTTCCACCCCATGTATGAAAAGAGCTGCAAATGCTTCGGCAGGCTCGGCAGCCATTCCTCGCCCCTCACGACGTGAGTGGTCCGCATCAGGTGGTCGTCGACAACGTGGGCGAAGTGATATGTCGGTATGCCGTCCGATTTCAAAAGCACAACGTCTTCATCGTTTTCCGGCAGCTCAAGGTCGCCGCGCACAAGGTCATTGACCCGGCGCTTGCGCGTCCCGTCGCCTTCCGCGATCGCAAACAGCGCAAACTTGTGCCCGGCGGAGAGCTCGCGCTCGACGTCCTCTATCGTGAAATTTCTGCGCGCGAGCATCGCCTCGCGGCGCGCCTGCCCGTCCTCTTCCCAATTGACGCTTTTGAGCTCCGCCTTTTTGTCCGCCGTCAATAGCTCCGACAGCTCCTCGTCCGTTGAGAAGACGGGATACGCCCTCCCCTCCGCGACAAGGCGCTTTGCGTACACATGATATATGTCTGCCCGCTTGGACTGCTTGTATGGACCGTAATCCCCGCGCTCGCCGTCCGCCGTCGCGCCCTCGTCAAAGTTTATGCCGTAGTGCGAGAGCGTCTTCACGAGCGCGCCCGCGGCGCCCTCGACCTCGCGGCGCGCGTCAGTATCCTCGATGCGCAGATAAAACACGCCGCCGGACTGATGCGCGAGCCGCTCGCCGACGAGCGTCGGGAACAGCCCTCCGAAGTGGACGAACCCCGTCGGGCTCGGCGCGAACCGCGTCACCTTCGCCCCCTCCGGGAGCTGCCGCGGCGGATATTTTGCCTCGAGCTCCTCCTCGGTCAGCGTTACGTCCGGGAAAAGGAGCTCCGATAAATATTTATAGTCCATTTGTACTGATTTTATCCTTTCGGTCCGCCGTTTTTGCGGCGGCTGTAATAATATATGATTATATCACGCGCCGCCGGTTTTTTCAACAGTAAATTGTGCATGATTATCTGTGCCGAAAACACGGTTTTCTACTTGCATTTTGCTCTTAAAAATGGTATATTATATCTTGAAGATGTAAATATGATTTACCGTCCGGAGGAACATATGTCCATAACCGTTTTTTCAAATTCAGTCGGCGGCTACAACAAGCGCCAGGTCGACGAATATATTGCGGACATGAACCGCGCGTTTGTAAAGGCAAAGCGCGATTACGAGAAGAAAATCGAAATACTTGAGGCGGAAAACGCCCGTCTGCACCGGGAGCTTGAGGGAAAGCCGACCGTTATGCTGCCGCCGCAGGGACAGCCGCCGGTCGCCGCGGTTTCGGACGTTGAGGCGACGGAAAAATCCCGCCGGTACGACGAGATAAGCCGACAGGTCGGCGAGATATTGATGAACGCGAATGCAGAGGCATCTCGCACCGTCCGTGAGGCAGACGAAAAAGTACGCAATACCTTAAACGGGACGATGTCGACTCTGCGGGGTGAGCTCACGTCGATGATAGCCAAGCTGAACGAACTTCTGAAATCGGCGGAGGAAGCTCTCGCTGCCGACGACGGGGAGGAGGACGGTGAGGGCGCTTGAACATCGGCAAAAAGATACGCTCTCTTCGCCTGGCGCGCGGCATGACGCAGCGGGAGCTCGCGGGAGACGAGATCACGCGGAACATGCTTTCGCGGATCGAGAACGGCGCGGCGATGCCGTCCATCGGCTCGCTCCTATACCTTGCCGACAGGCTCGATGTCTCGCCCGCGTATTTCTTTGATGAATCGGAGAAACCGCAGAGCGAGGTCGAGAGCATGCTTTCATCTCTCTATAACGACGGCGAGTTTGAGAAATGCATCTCCGTCGGCTCTTCCCTGCCTGCGTCCGATGCGGGCGGAATGCTCGCGCTCTGCTATCTGAATCTGGCCGTCAGCTCGCTTTTGTCGATGAAAGGTCAGCGCGAGCTCCTTTTGCTTGCGAAGGAGAACTGCGAGCAGTCCTCGGATATCACGGACACCGTGTACAACATCGTCATGAGCATATTCCGGTTTACGGACGAGACGTTTGACTCCGATCCATACGAGTTTTCGTCGGCGACTCTCCCGTCATACCGCGCGATGGCGGCGAATTTCTATATGTTCCTTCTGTCGAACGCAAAGTTCTGCCGCGACCGGGACGAGCTCCGCCGTAACACCCTGTTCGGTCTGCACATCGCAGCAAAGGCCGAGATGTCCGCCGGCAGCTATGACGACGCCGCGGACATACTCAAAAAGGCAAAGGACATGATAACGCGCGACACGGAGCCGATGCTCTCGTACATGATCCACGACGACCTCGAGGAATGCTGCACAAAGACGGACGACTACCGCGGCGCATACGAGGCGGCAAGGGCAAAACAGAAAATAACGAGCGCGGGCTGACGCCCCGCATCCGGGGAACTTTTGGGAGAAGTTCCCCTTTATTTATGTCTGCTCTGCCGTCGTCACAACTTATTGGCGTCCGCGACGCGAAAAACACTGTATTTTGTGCGTCCCCGGGCTTATTCTATTATATAGAATGACGAAATTTGAGCCATCGACCCGAAACATTTGAAAATCCTCTTGAAAATTTTCGCAGAAACGGTATAATATTTTATAATGGGTCAAAATGGGGCGCGAAGAAGAAAATCACTCCTCCCCGCCGCATTTATCTTATATAAAGACCGGAGGTCATCATATGCAGAAAAAAGATTTCGAGGCGGTCCTTGAGGCGCTCAAGCGCGTCAAGCACAAGTCGACCGCCGCGATCAAAGACTTTCTCTCCGAGCTGGACGCAAAAAATGAAGAGTCCTCACTCGCCGGAAAGCACCTGACGGCAAGAGCGCGGCTCTCAGCCCTCTATGACACGGGCACATTCGTTGAGACGGGGGCTTTCATCAAGCGCCGCCCGACGGAATTTGACTCGGGCGCCGTCGAGAATGACGATTTTGAGGGCGTCATCACGGGCTACGGCTCGGTGGGCGGCCGCCTCGTCTATGCTTTCGCGGAGGACTATTACCGCGCCAAGGGCGCTGTCGGCGAGGCTCACGCGAAAAAGATATGCGCGCTCTACGACATGGCGATCAAAAACGGCGCGCCCGTCGTCGGTATATTCGACAGCTGCGGCGCATACGTGCTCGAGGGCGTTTCGGCGCTCGCTGGATACGGCCGCGTCATGTCATCAGTCGCCGCCGCCTCCGGCGTCGTCCCGCAGATCGCGGTCATAGCCGGGTCGTGCGTCGGCACGTCCGCCGCCGTCGCCTCAATGTTCGACTTCACCGTCGTCTCCGAGGCTGAGGGCAAATTATACGTAAACAAGGACAACGCCGAAGAGAACGTCGCATCGGTCTATACCGAGGACGAGATCTCCGCGATCTGTTGCGCCAAGGCGCTGCTCGCCTGCCTTCCCGACAATAACTGCGAGGGCACCGTGCGCTCTGACAGCGTGAACATAGCTCCGGCGGACGTCTCCTTCATTTCGTCCGGGAACTACACGGCGGCCGATCTTGTTTCCGCCGTCGCCGACAACGGAAGATATATCGAGCTGACCGCAAGGTACGCGCCGGAGCTCATGACGGCTCTCGCGCATATCGGCGGCACGGCGGTCCTCGTCGTCGCCTCCAATCCCGCCGAGAACGGCGGCGCGCTCACGCCTGCCGCCGCGAGAAAAGCGGCTCACGCCGTCGGCTTTGCCGACAGCTTCAACATTCCCGTCGTCACGCTCGTTGACTCGAAGGGGCTGCCGAACGCTCATGCGGACTCGGTCAGCTTCGCCTCCGAGCTCGGAAGGCTCGCCGCGACATACGCCTCCGCGTCCTGCGCGAAGATCACGGTCGTCGTCGGTCACGCTTACGGCGCGGCTTACACGGTGCTCGGCAGCAAGTCCGTCGGCGCAGACGTTGCGCTCGCGCTTTCGACCGCGAAGATCGGCGCGCTTGACGGTGAGGCGGCCGTCGCCCTGCTCTGGGACGAAAAATTCGCGGGCGCCGATGATCCGGCATCACGCCGCGCCGAGCTCGTCGCCGAGTGGGATTCCACGTTCGGCTCCGCTGTCGAGGCGGCGTACAGGGGCGAGATCGACGACGTGATACCCGAGGCGGAGCTCAACGCCCGCATCGCGTCCGCGCTCGAAATGCTTTCGATGAAGAACGCCGGAGAGGTCGGCAGACGCCACGCAAACCTCCCGCTCTGATCCGAAAGGAGCATAAATGAGAATCGTAAATTTTTTACTTGAAGCCAACGCCGAAGGCCTGAAGGAGCTGCCCACCGTGAGCGAAAAGCTCTCCACCGGTCTTACGGTCATGGCGCTCGGGCTTGCCACTGTTTTCGCGGTCCTCGCGATACTTTGGGTAGTGCTGCTGCTCTTCCGCGTGATATTCTATCACGAGAAGAAGTCGGAGCCGAAAGCGCCGCAGATGCCGCTCCAGGTCCCCGTGACCGTCCCGGCAAAGGAGGAACAGGCGCCCGCCGCCACCGATGTGGACAACGGAGCGCTCGTTGCGGCGATAACCGCGGCGATTGCCGCATATACGGAGGGCGACGAGGAGTTCGCCTCCGGATTCAGAGTCGTATCATTCAGACGCGCGGAGCACGCCTCCCCGTGGAACAAATCCAAGTAATTTTCGGAAAGGAATAAACCACCATGAAAAAGTATAACGTAACCGTCAACGGCACAGTTTATGAAGTTACGGT
>CANROT010000123.1 GCA_947632285.1 uncultured Clostridia bacterium | reverse complement strand
CGCGCGGAAGACGCGCACGCAGTCATCAACGCCGGCGCGCGCGGCGTTTGCGCGCGCAAGCTCGACCGCGTGCTCGTCTATATCGGAGGCGTTCGCCTCAAACTTTGTTTTCACGACAGAGTCCGCCGCCTCTTCTCTTGCGCGCCGCCACGTCTCCTTCGGGATAAAGCGGAACCGCTCGCCCGCGAAGTAGCGCTTTGCTCCCGGGGCGATATTCTTCATTCTCATCGCCGCCTCTATCGGGATCGTCCCGGAGCCGCACATCGGGTCCCAGAACAGCACGTCCTCGCGCGGGCGCGAAATGTTGACGAGCTCCGCCGCAAGCGTCTCCCGGAGGGGCGCCTCGTTTGATTCAGGGCGATATCCGCGCCTGTGCAGCGGCGCGCCCGAGGTGTCGATCATCAGCGTCGCGCGGTCCTTGAAGATAAAGAATTCGATCTGACAGAGCTTGTCCGTCTCGGGCAGGACAGAGGTGCGGTGCGCAGACATGAGCCTGTCCGCGACGGCCTTGTTTATAATCCTTTGGCAGTCGGGGATCGAGAAAAGCGCGCTCTTTATGCTGTGCCCCTTGACCGGAAATTTGTCGTTCTTCCCTATGTAGCGCTCCCACGGGAGCGATTTTGTCCCGTCGAAAAGCTCGGTGAACGTGAGCGCCTCAAAGCTGCCGACCTCAATAAGAATGCGCTCGGAGTACCGCGTCCAAATATTCATTCGTGCTATCGCGTCCTCGCCGCCGGAAAAATATACTCTTCCGTCTATCGTCTCGCGCCTCTTGTACCCGAGCCTGTCGATCTCCTCGCCAAGCGAATGTTCAAGCCCGAAAAGGCATGTCGCCACAAGATCATATTCCATTGTTTTTCCCTCCGATGCCATTTTGTAATATTAGTTTCTTTTATTTTACAGTGCAGGATTTATTGTGCAATATGAATAAGAGTAAAGGCACATAAAACAGCACATTATCGGCTCATAAATGCTAATAATGTAATTTTATGTAAATAAATGCTTTTTACAAATCGTTTCTTTCGTCAAAATTAAAGGTGCGGGGGCTTCCCGCACCATGATTATACAACACCTTTCACTAAAATTCAACTTTGGAAATATCGATTGTTGATTTTTTTCTTAATGTACATTATAATATTGTGGGCACTTGAAAAGCGGGGTTATTTGCCGCTTTCGGCGGGGTCTGACCCGTCGTTTCTGACCGTACCCTTGAGCCCGGCGATGAACCCGTTCACGTCGGAGGAGCAGATGTCCGCCGCGACGACGCGGTTCTTGTAGATCAAAAGATTACAGTAGACCGTGCCGTTGTAGTCGGGATAATTTGTTATTCGATACGTGTACCGCATCATGTCGCGGTTGCGGTATTTCGAGAGATCAAACCCCTGCTGCCGCTGTATCTGGTTATAATTCTCCATTACGCGGTCAAACTCCGCCGGGATCGTCACCTTTGCCTCCTCTGCGGGCGTCTCCTCGACATCCCAGCCGTAGCTCCTGATGAGCGCTATCCGGTCCTCGTTTGTTTTGATCTTATCGAAATTGACCGAGATGGACGCCTCCGCGTCGCCGGACGGCGCCACATTGACGGCTGGCGGTTCTTCGGGCGATGAGGCGGCTTCCCCTTTCGGGATAAACGCGATGAGCAGCGCCAGCGTCAGTATTGAGGCGCCGATTATCCCAAAGAACTTGATGGTATTTCCGTGTACGGCATATATGAACATAAAAACTCTCCCTTCGATAAATGCCTTTTGTTCTATATATATTTTCGCCTCCGCCGTATTATGCGCGGAGGCAGGAAAAAGGAGCTGATATAAATGCTTGAAAAGGCGAAAAGGCTCACATTCGGCTGTCGATGCGGCAGCCGTCACACGATATCCACCTCCGTCCTCGAAGTCTCGGACGGCGCGACGGATAAGCTCATATCGTACATAAAAGATAAATACGAGTCGGGCCGGGCGCTCCTCGTCTGTGACAGCAACACCGAAAAATACGCTGCTCCCATCGTTACCGCGCTCGGGTGCCGCTGTATGACTCTGCCCGGGAACGCTCACGCAAACGAGATCGAGACGGACAGGCTGTCCCGCTTCATGGACGGGTGCGGTGAGATCAGCGCCATGATCGCGTGCGGCTCCGGGTCGGTCCACGACATCGTCAGATACTGCGCACACGAAAAGAAAATTCCGTTTGTCTCATATCCGACCGCCGCAAGCGTTGATGGGTTTGTGTCCGGCGTCGCTGCGATGACAATGCACGGACAAAAGCTGACATACCCGTCAAGCTCGCCTGTTGCATTGTTTGCCGAGCCCGCCGTTTTTTGTGACGCGCCCGCGCGCCTGACAGCCTCGGGCGTCGGTGACATGATCGGCAAGATAACCTCGCTATTCGATTGGCAGGTCGCAAATATACTGACTGGCGAGCCGCTGTGCCGGGATATATTCGACATGACAAAAGAGGCGCTCGACACCGTCATTACCGCGTCCGAGCGGCCGGACGTCAAAACGTCGCGCGAATTCCCCGTGCTCGTAATGAAGGGGCTCCTGCTCTCCGGCCTCGCGATGCAGCTTGCCGGAAATTCAAGGCCCGCGTCGGGCTCCGAGCACCACATGTCCCACCTGTGGGAGATGCACGCGATAAACATGCCGACCGAGGCGCTGCACGGCGAAAAGGTCGGCGTCGGCACCGTTTATATGCTGTCGCATATAAAGGCAAATGCCGATATTATAGATAGAGAGCTCGTTATAGACGAATGCAAAATATTCAGTGATGACGTTGTACGTCCCATCTTCGGCACACTTGCCGAGGGGATCATAAAAGAAAATCTGCCGCACGGCGAAGGCTCATCTGCAATTGCCGTTTTAGGCAAGGATTCACTGATAAAAAATGCGGAAAAGCTCCGCTCCCTCATCTCCTCTCTCCCCTCGCCCGATTCTGTCCGAGCGATACTGAAACGTGTCGGCGGCTGTACCGAGCCGGAAGACATTTCTCTGCCTGGTGATCCCGATTTCATCAAAAGATCCGTCACCTATTCCCCGTATGTCAGGAACAGGCTGACGTTCTCAAAAATTATTTCTGCGGTTTCCGTTACGCAAGGAGGCATATCAAAATGATCCGTTTCAAGAAGCACTATCCGAATATCCTGTTTGTCAAAGGTGACACAGCGGACATCAGCGAGCTGCGGCACGACCTCTCGGGAGCAGGTATTTATATACACACCGATTCGTTTGAAGGCGCGAAAGAAAATGTCAGAAACGCGGACATGATCGTCATTCTTTCACCGGACTATTCGTCGAGCGCCGTGTCGCTCATAAACTACGCCGCAGAAAATTCAAAGGTGAAGATCTTATATATCGGCAGCGATGGCGACGTCCCCGAGAACACCGGCGCGGACATAACGGTCATAGCGAACGTACATTCATCGATCATTTCCGAAATATCCCGCATTTTCAAGGAGACCTTCACCTTTGACCCGAGCTGCTCAGAAGATGAGGAAATAGTCTGCGAGCTTTCAAAACCGCCGCAAGTCTACTATAACGGGACAAAAATAATGCTTTCAAAGAGCGAATCAAAGATCATTCACTTCCTTTTGACGGTCGAGCCGAAGATGCTCGTTCCAAAGGAAACTATCGGAGAATATCTTGCCCTCGCCGCAGGAGCGATACCCGTTCACATTCACAATATCAACGACAAATCGATGAAGAGCTATCACGACAAGCTCGTCTTCTCCCGCAGCGGCAGAGGTTATTTCGTATATTGATAATGAATAGAAAAAGTGCGCCCAATCGGGCGCGCTTTTTTGTTATTCGCTTGCATATATTCTTACCGACACGTTATGCATTCGCAGTTAAAGGCGGCTGCATAAGAGCTTTACGGCGTTATAGACAAGTGCAAACGAGTCGAGATCGAGCGCCTCCTTCGTTGTATGCTCGCCGAGAGTGCGCGCGCCGGTCGCGATTATGTCCATATCGGGTACCGCGCGCCTGATTATCCCGCACTCAAGTCCGGCGTGTATTCCCATCACGGGAATGTCGTGCCCGGTGAGCTCGCGGTACGCTTTGATATATGCGTCTCGCATCTCTGACTCGGGCGAGTATGCCCAGCCGTTATAGCGCGAGTCCGTAATTGTTTCAAATCCGTATTTTGAGGCGAGCACGCGCATGTTTTCTTCCGCCTCATCGAGCTTTTCATCGACTGAGGAACGCGATGAGATATGAAGCTCGAACAGCCCGTCAGGCGTCAGCTCAACGATCGCATAGTTCTGTGACGTTTCGACCATGTCTATATCCGCGCACATGGAGATGACCCCGCACGGGACCTCTTTAGTGAATCCTATGACGCTGTCCGTCAGCTTTACAGACGGGACCGTCCCCTTGTATTCGTTCACGGCGGCCGTCACCGTCATTCCCGCGTCCGCATCGGTGAGCCTTGCGCGGATATCTTTTTCGGCATTCTTTATCGCGGCTATGACCTTGTCGGTGTCGTTTGCGGTGAGCGTGACCGTGCATCGTGACGGGATAGCGTTATCCTTGCTGCCGCCGGACATGCTGACTATGCGCACAGCCTCATCGACCTCGCGCGCGCGGCACACAAGCTCAAGCGCGATGAGATTCGCGTTTCCGAGGCCGAGATGTATGTCGGCGCCCGAGTGCCCTCCGGCAAGCCCGTCTACCGAAACGGTGACTGTTTTGCCCTCGTATTCCTCTACAGAGGCGCTCCCTCTGACTCTCGTTCTCATCCCACCCGCGCACGATACGATTATAACTTCCCCGCCCGTGTCAAGATTTATCATTCGGCGAGAACGCAGCTGCCCGTAATCAAACATTGAGGCGCCGGTGAGCCCCGTCTCCTCTTCCGTTGTAAAAAGGCACTCGATTGTCGGAGCCTCAAGGCTTTCGTCCTCGAGCAGCGCGAGCATTATCGCGACGGCAACACCGTCGTCCGCGCCGAGCGTCGTGCCGTTTGCGGTCAGCAGGCTGCCGTTGAGCTTCAGTTCAAGTCCATCGTGCAGGAAATCTATTTTGTTCCACGATTCCGCCTCACAAACCATGTCTATGTGCCCCTGGATCATGACCGGCGCATGATCTTCATATCCGTGGGAGGCCGGTCTGCGCACGAGCACGTTATTGTTTGCGTCCCGGTATACGTACAGCCCGCGCCTCTCCGCGAACTCCGAAATAAAATCTGCAAGCGCGCCCTCGTGCCCCGAGCCGTGCGGTATCGCGCAGATGTCCTCAAAGCGATTATAGAGCGCCTTCGGCTCCCTGTCCCTGATAATATAGTCCATAAGTGTATCTCCCTTCGTTCGTTCAAAGCGTATTTTATCACCGCCGCGGTCTTTTAGCAAGTAATTCCGAAGAAAATCTACGTCACCGTAGTGACAAACTTCTTTTGATGTGATATAATCAATATGTTGCGGAAGATTACGACATTTTTCTTATACGGTGTCGGGGACGGCGGAGAATGAAATGAAGATCGTTTTCAAAAAGTTTGACAGGGCGCTGAAGGTCAAAAGGACGACCGTTTCCGCCGTTATACTCGCCGCGGGAGCATCTGAAAGATTCGGAGAGGATAAAAGAGACGCGCTCATAAACGGCAAAAGCGTCCTTGAGCGTTCGCTCACGGCTTTCGATTCGTGCCCGCTTATAGACGAGATCATTCTTGTCCTTCCCCGGAAAAATTTCGAAAAAATAAGAATATCGGTCGACGGCGTCCTTCCCGGAAAGGTCAGGCACGTCGTCAGGGGCGGCGAAACGCGGCAGGAGTCCGCGATATGCGGGATCGAGGCGTGCCACCCCAAGGCGCAGTATATTGCCCTGCATGACGCCGCCCGCTGCCTCGTTACGCCCGATATGATCGAATCCGTTTGCCGTGCGGCATACGAAAACAGGGCCGCCTCCGCCGCATGCCGTGTCGTCGATACGGTAAAATATGCGGACGCAAAAGGGTTTATCGACTATACCGTCGACCGCGATCACGTCTGGCTCGTCTCGACGCCGCAGGTCTTTTACGCGAACCTCTACCGCGCCGCCGCATATACAGCGCGCGACGACGGCTTTGAGGCGACTGATGACTGCATGCTTGCAGAAAGGCTCGGATTCAAGGTAAAGCTTGTGGACGTGGGGCCGGACAATATAAAAATAACGTATAAAGAGGATATTGCCCGCGCGGAGGACATTCTGCGGCACAGAGGTGAGGCTGTATGACAAATCTCCGCATAGGTCACGGATACGACGTTCACCGTTTTGATGATACCCGGCCTTTGATCCTTGGCGGCGTTCGAATACAGGATTCGC
>CANROT010000122.1 GCA_947632285.1 uncultured Clostridia bacterium | reverse complement strand
TTCTCCATTAACTTAATTCTGCCAATAAAAAAGCGTGCCCCCTTTCTCCCGTGAGCACGCTTTTTCGACAGACTGACGCGAGGGGAAACTTTCAAGAGAAAGTTTCCCCTCGCGCTCCCTTTCAAAGCTTTTTACTTTTTAAGTCAATAAAAATTTTTGAAGGTGGGTCCGGGAGGGAACTTTTTTTAAAAAGTTCCCTCCCGGAAAAATATTATTTATCTGATCTTCGCGAGCGTGCGGACGCCGTCGGCGAGGGCGGAGGCGAGGGCGTCTATTTCGTCCTCGGTCGTTTCGCGGGAGAGGCTGACGCGGACCGTCGTGTCGGCGTCGCGCTCGGTGAGGCCGAACGCGAGCAGCGCGCGGCTGACGGCGCGCGAGTGCGTCGAGCAGGCGGAACCGCTCGATATGCATATGTCGCGTGAGGAAAGAAAGTTGAGCGCGGTCTCGCTCTTGATCCCCGGGAGCGTCAGGGAGAGAATGTGCGGGGCTGAGACGGGCGGCAGATTCGGGCGTATGCCGAGAGGCAGAACGGACGATATCGCCCGCTCGCGCAGCGCGCGCATATGCTCGGCGTCCTCTTTGCACGTCTTTGACGCGCGCTCCGCGGCGGCGGCAAAGCCGAGGACGGCGGGGACGTTGACGGTGCCGGAGCGCAGCCCGCCCTCCTGCCCGCCGCCGTAGATGACGGGGGCGAGCGCGCGCAGCTTCAAGATGCGCGGGGCGACATAGAGCGCGCCCGCGCCCTTCGGCCCGTGTATTTTGTGCGCGCTCACGGTGATGAGGTCCGCGCCGAGCGAGGACGCGGTGAAGGGCACCTTCATATACGCCTGAACGGCGTCACAGTGGCAGACGGCGGACGGGACGGCGGCGCGGACGGCGCGGAACGCGCCCTCAACGTCGTAGCGCGCGCCCGTTTCGCTGTTGACGAGCATAAAGGAGCAGAGCACGGTGTCAGGAGTGAGGGCGGAGCGCAGCACGTCCATATCGAGGGCGCCGCCCCGCGTCGGAACGGTGACGAGCTCAAATCCCTCTTTGGCTGCCTCCTCTGCCGATGCGCGGACGGAGGCGTGCTCACCCTCGGTGATGATGACGCGCCCGCGGCGCGCTTTCGAGCGGCAGACGCCGAGCACGGCGAGGTCGTTCGCCTCGGTGCCGCTCGCGGTGAAGACGAGGGCGCCGTCGCGGCGGACGCCGAGCGTGGAAAGTATGAGCGCGCGCGCCGCGTCAAGGCGGCGGCGCGCGTCGAGCCCCTTTTTGTGTACTGAGGAGGGGTTCCCCCAATCTTCGGTAAGCGCCGCCGCGACGGCGTCCGCCGCCTCACGGCACGGGCGCGTCGTCGCGGCGCAGTCAAGATATATCATAAAGCGGTCTGTCAGCGGAACGCGAAGTTCGATATCATGTCGGAGAATTCCTCCGCGTGGGACTCGTACTTGTCCGGCGTCGTCGTAAACGTCAGGACGTATACCATGCCCCAGTGCAGGCACGCGCACTGAACGTATTTGAATTCGTTCTCGCCGAGCTTTGCCGTGTATGTGTACTTGTTCGCGGCGACGCCGCCGAGCGTCGTCGTCTCGGTGTTTTCGAGCTTGAAATCGTCGAAGACGAGGTTGAATTCGTCCTCGTACAGCTCCCACCACGAATCGAGCGTTGTTGACGCGTCGACGTTCCATGCCATGACGGTCACGTTTGTCGAATCGTTGTTCGAGCAGTATGCGCCGACGGCGCCCGTCGACATCGAATCCGTCCACTCCTCGGGGACGATGAGATCGACGCCTATCGTTTCGCTTTCGATGCGGCGCATTCCGTCCGGGACGGTCGTGTCGCGCTTCTGGCACGCGGTGAGAGCGACCGCCGCGAGCATCACGACGGCAATTATCATTGACAGCTTTCTTTTCATTATTTATCCCTCTTCAGTTTATTTGAAACGAAGGCAAAAATCGTCTTTCCTATATTATATAGCCGCGGCCGCCGCTTGTCAATCGCCAAGCGCGGCTATTTCGCGCGCGGCAAGGATAACGCCGAGCCGCCCCGACTCATACGTGAGCCCGCCCTGCATATAGGCGATATACGGCGGGCGCAGGGGGCCGTCCGCGGACAGCTCGATGGAGGCGCCGGAGACGAACGTTCCCGCCGCCATTATGACCTTGTCCTCGTAGCCGGGCATGTCCCACGGCTCCGGCGTCACGAACGAGTCAACGGGCGAGCCGTGCTGTATGCCGCGGCAAAACGCGCAGAGCGCGTCCGGGTCGCCGAACTTTATCGTTTCGATTATGTCTGACCTGTCCTCGTCCCACCGGGGCGAGACTTCAAATCCCATGCGGTCGAAGACGTAGGCGGCGAGCGCTGCCGTTTTTTTCGCCTGCGCAACGGTGTGCGGTGCCATGAAAAAGCCCTGTATCATGTGGCGGTTCTGCCCGAGCGTCGCGCCGACCTCGCCGCCGATGCCCGGCGTCGTCAGCCTGTACGAGGCGAGCTCGACGGCGCGCGCCGTCCCGGCAAGATATCCGCCCGACATCGCGAGCCCGCCGCCCGGATTCTTGATGAGCGAGCCCATCATGAGGTCCGCCCGGGGCTCCGAATAGTCCGTGAATTCGCCGTAGCAGTTGTCGAGGACGACGTATGCCGATGTGCGCGCGTGTACGAAATCGCACAGTTCGTCAAGCTCCGGGACGGTGAGCGCGCGCCTGTCGCCGTAGCCGCGGCTGCGCTGCGCGTATATGACTTTGATTTTGGCGTTTGTCGAAATTTTTTCGGCAATTGCAGAAAAGTCGATTTTGCCGCCCTTGAGCGGGACCTCGTCGTAATTTATGCCGAAGTCATAGAGCGAACCCTCGCCGTCGCGCCCGTTTATGACGCGGGAGAGCGTGTCATACGGCGCACCGGTGACGGAGAGCATCGTGTCCCCGGTGCGAAGGAGCCCGAACAGCCCTATCGCGATAGCGTGGGTGCCGTTCGCGACGGAATGGCGGACGACGGCGGCCTCCGTGCCGAAGACGTCGGCATATACGCGGTCGAGCGTTTCGCGGCCGCGGTCGCCGTAGCCGTAACCGCTCGTCGGGTAGAGGCACGCCTCGGACATTCCGCACCGGCGGAACGCGTCTATGACGTCTGCGGTGCGCGCCTGCGCGATCTTGTCGAACCGGTCAAAGACGGGGCGCAGCGCCGCCTCCGCCTCGGCGACGAGGCTTTCTATATCTGTGGTTTTATTCATGATCTCACCGAACCGAAAAAAGTCTACGCTCAATATTATATAATCAATTCGCGAAAAGCGCAAGGGGTTGCGCGTTTTTTCGCCGTATTGCGGGTTTATAATTGTATTTGCGTGCAAAATGCAGTAAAATATGAATTGAAAGCGGGAAACGGCCGACGCGGAGTTTGGAACGTTGCGGCATTATCATTTCGCTCAAAGCAACTCCCGTTTGACAAATTTCCAGCCGCCGTTTGGTGGTACGCAACCGCAAAGCATGGTATGATTTTTTCGCGGACGGCAGATAAGGCCGCCGACAGAACCATGCGGAGGTAAAAAACATGATCTTGGCAGACAAGATAACGAATTTGAGAAAGAAGAACGGCTGGTCGCAGGAAGAGCTTGCGGAAAAGATGCAGGTATCAAGGCAGGCCGTTTCCAAATGGGAGGGCGCGCAGACCGTGCCCGATCTTGAGAAGATACTGATGCTCAGCAGGCTCTTCGGAGTCACGACGGATTATCTTCTCAAGGACGAGATCGAGGACGAGGAATTTACGGACGATGCGGACCGCGTGCCTGTAAAACGGGTATCTCTCGCCCGGGCAAACGAATTTTTGGAATGGAGAAAGCACGCGGCCCGCCGAATCGCCGCCGCCGTTTTCTTATGTATCGTCTCCGTGATACCGCTGCTCCTGCTGGGCGCCGCGGCGGAGGCGCCGGGGCACGTTATTTCCGAAAATATGGCCGCCGGGGTCGGGCTCACCGTGCTGCTCGTCCTTGTCGCTGCCGCCGTCGCCATATTCATTTCCTGCGGATTTAAAAACGCGCCTTTCGAGTTTTTAAACAGGGAGCCGTTTGAAACGGAATACGGCGTTGACGGGCTGGTTAAGGAGCAGCAGAAAGCGTACAGGCCCACCTATATAAAAATCAATATCGTCGCCACGTGTTTGTGCATTCTTTCACCCATTCCGCTTTTCATAGGCGCGTTCACGGGAAAAGATTTTTTCGCCGTGGCAATGCTTGCCGTCACATTGCTCGCGGCGGGTGTCGGAGCGGTGCTCTTTATCCTTGCCGGCGTCCGCCGGGAGAGCATGAAAAAGCTCTTGAAGGAGGGCGGCTGCGCGCTGCGCGATAAGAGAGAAAACCGCGTCAGGAAAACGGTTTCCACGGCTTTCTGGCTGACAGCGACCGCCGTTTATCTCGGGTGGAGCTTTTTGACGGACGATTGGGATACCACGTGGATCGTTTGGCCCGTCGCGGGGATATTGTTCGCCGTCGTCATCTGCATCTGCAATTTGCTAACGGACAGGGACAGTGAGCCGGACTGATACGTGCGCGTTTTTTCGCCTTATCGCGGGTTTATAATTGTATTTGCGGGCAAAATGTGGTAAAATGGTAAGGGAAAAACAAAATATTTTCGAAAGGCTGTAATCGTTATGGGTAGATACAGGCTCGGGTGCTGCATACCCGGCGCATCATTCATGCCGGAGGGCGAGGCGGGGATAAAGCGGAGCGCGCTTGAGCTCCTTTCGGACGGGTGTGAGGCGATCATCGGAGCGGGCTTTGATTACGCAGAAACCGGCGTCGGCATGGTGATGAGCATGACGGAGGCGGAAATGGAAAAGGCGGCGGCAGCCGGGCTGCCGATAGAGACCGCGAACAGCTTTATCCCGCCCGAATATAAAATCGTCGCGGACGGCGCCTGCGAGGTCGGCTCGCCGCTCTATGAATACGTTGACAAGGCGCTTTCCCGCATGGCGGCGCTCGGGATAAAGATCGTCGTCTTCGGCTCGGGCGGCGCGCGCAGGATCCCGGACGGAATGGCGACGGATACGGGGCGCGCGTATATCGCGAAATTTCTCTCGATGTGCGCAGACATCGGCGACCGCTGCGGCGTCACCGTCGCGATCGAGCCGCTGCGCGCCTCGGAGTGCAACGCGATAAACCTCACCTCGACTGCGGCTGAGCTTGCAGGAAGCGTCGGCAGGGAGCGCGTTTCGTATCTTGCGGACGCGTTTCACATGTACCACGGCGGCGAGCCCGCGGACGCGCTTTTGCGCGCCTCGGTGCTGCCCGTTCACATACACGTCTCGGAGCCTCCGGACAGGACTTACCCGGGTAGCCACGGCGGGGAATACATCGCCGCGTTCGCAGATGCGCTCGGCAGGACCGAATATCGCGGCAGGGTCTCCGTCGAGTGCGGATTTTCGGATTTCCGGCGCGAGGTGCGCCTCGCGCACGATTTCATGAAGGCACATTTTTAAAGGGAGGATAATAAAATGAGCACGTTAAAGCTGAAAACGGCGCGGGCGCTCGAGGGCGAGCCGGTCGTGATAAAGTCCGAGCCCGTTGACGGGCTCGTGGGGCTGCGCGGCAAGGTCTGCGGGAACGAGTGCGAGGGGTGCGTTTTCCCCGCCGTATATGAAAGCGGCGCCGTCACCGCCATTGTGACCGCCCCGGCGGGCGAGCACGAGCTTGAAATTATAGCCGGTGAGGCGTCGCCCGCGGTGACGCTGTCAAAAGGGGGCGACGATCGCCTCGATATCGCGATAAACGGCGAGCCGTTCACCTCGTATGTGACGGACCCGTCGCTCGCAAAGCCGTATCTCGGACCGGTGATGACGTCGTTCGGCGAGAGCTACACAAGGCTCGATTTTGAGACGAAGGAGCACCCGCACCACCGCTCCGTCTTCTTCGGCGTCGGAGACGTGACGCTGGACGGCGGGCCCGATCACGTCGATTTCTGGAACGAACCGGCAAACTGCGGCATACAGAAGTCAACGGGGATCAAAAACGCGGTCGCAAACAATGTATACGCCGCGTTCACGGCGGGGACACAGTGGTGCTCGCACGACGGCGAGCCGATGATCGACGCCGAATGCGAATACAAATTCTACGCGCAGAACCGTGACGTCCGCTATATCGACCTCGCCCTGAAATTCACGGCTGCATACGGCGGCGTGACTTTCGGGAAGACGAAGGAGGCGGGGCCGCTCGGCGTCCGCATGGCGGACCCGCTGCGCGCCGAGAGGGGCGGCTATATCGCCAATTCATACGGCGCGCGCGGAGAGGGCGAGTGCTGGGGACGCGCCGCGAACTGGTGCGTT
>CANROT010000121.1 GCA_947632285.1 uncultured Clostridia bacterium | reverse complement strand
CAGGTGAAAAACACCGCCTCGGCCTTGAACGGGTACAAAAAATACTGACAACATAATTTTGATTATGTCGTCAGTACTCGGGCTTCGCATATTCTTTACATAAGTCATTGTAGCACAAACAAAGAGCAATTTCAAGACCGATCACGATAAAAGTTGAAATTTTGCAAAAATTTGAGTTGTGCAGTCCACGGAAACAAAGCCGGAAGCATACCAAAAGTTCCCGGCTTGAATTGTCATGCCCTGATGCATGGAGTATTTTGGGATTTAGTTGTAGAAAATTCTATTTTCTGCGTCTGCGTCCCGATTTTTTTATTTTGTCTCCCTTAAAACGACAACATAATCAAAATTATGTTGTTATAATAGATACAGACCTTCGATATAGTATGCCTTGTGATTGCCGATATCGGCTTAATACCGGTGTTATCGGGGAAACCCGATTACATATTGTCATTGGACCAAAAAATAGAATGAAGGAGGAAAATTACAATGACAAAAGCAAAAACCACAAAAAGAGCATTGCTGCTCAGTGCGCTTTCCATGCTGCTGTGCGTATCAATGCTCGTCGGCTCCACCTTTGCGTGGTTCACCGACTCCGTAACTTCCGGCAAGAACCGGATCGTTGCCGGAAACCTCGACGTGGATATGGAATATTCCGTACTTGACGCCGAAGGCAATCGTTCGTGGCAACCCGTTACCGAAACGACGTCCCTTTTCGACGAGGCTGCCCTTTGGGAGCCGGGCCACACCGAGGTTGTCTATCTCAAAATCAGCAACGTCGGCACCCTCTCTCTCAACTACAAACTTTCCGTTGGTATAGCAAGTGAGAAAGAAGGAAGGAGATATGATGACGTATTGAGGAGAGAGGTAAGTTTTCTGCTCTCCGACTATCTGCAATTCGGTGCGCCGAGGCGCGGGCGGCGGTAGAGGATAGCGCCGGTAAACTGAAAAGCTATTCCGCTACCGGAAGCATCAAGGCAAGCGATGCCGAAACCGATATCGACTACATCACGCTGGTAGTCTATATGCCCGAGACTGTCGGCAACGAGGCAAATTATTACAAAAATTATGCCCCTGAAATTGACCTTGGCATCAAACTTCTTGCAACTCAGATGGTTGACGAAAGCGACAGCTTTGGTAGCGATTACGATGCAGATGCATCTCTGAAAGAAGCGGGTGCTTTTGAAAATCTCGAACTGGCAGAATTCACCGTAAGCTCTGAGTCCGATCTTCTTATGCTGCAGAATCTTGTTTTCAACGGTAACACCTTTGAGGATAAGACCATTACTTTGGAGAATGACATCACCCTGTCTCAGGCAAATTGGACGCCTATCGGTACTGCTATTGCACCTTTCAAAGGCACCTTCGACGGCAACAATAAAACCATTTCGGGGCTTACGATTACGGAAGCAACCGGTGGAAAAGCCGGCCTGTTTGGCGAAATCGAGAACGCAACCATCAAGAATTTGACGGTTAGTGGTACAATCACTCTTTCCGGTAATATTTCGGGTGACATGATATCCATTGGCGGTATTTGCGCAAACTCCTGTGAGCCCGGCCTCTCCCCTGAAAGCAGTACGATTGATAACTGCATCAACAATGTCACAATTGATGTTACCGGTGTAGAAAATACTGATGCAGTACTTGTCGGTGGTATCGTAGGGGTTATTCAAGGAAATGGTGGAAAAATTACCAATTGCACGAACAATGGAAACATTTCCGCTTCTTCCTCTGCCTCTAATATAATAGTTGGCGCCATAGCTGCAATGAACAGCCGTATAGTGGTCGATAATAATAAAAATACCGGAACAATTACAGGCGGTATTACCATGTCGGAAGATAAATTGTGGGGCGTGTCATATTAAAGCGTTTATTGAGACATTAACAAACAAAGATAACGAAAGGATGGATTTGAAATGAAAAAGAAGGTTCTTTTATCGGTTTTTATGGCGCTCATAATGATGTTGAGCATTCTTCCCATGTCTGCTTTTGCAGCAGAAGAAACTTCTCCGGCGATCGACACCGATACAAAAACAATAACTATTAAATCTGCAGATGATCTTGCTTGGTTGTCTACATATACAGGAACCATTGAAGGCTTGCCTTCTACCTTCCAAGGATGGACGGTCGCGATCGTCAACGATATTGACCTTAACAACATGGTATGGACGCCGATCCCAGACTTTCACGGTACCATGCGCGGTGTCCCGGCCGAAGGAAGTACCAACAACTACGTCACAATTACCGGGCTGAATGTAGATGTTACGGGCTCAGCCGGACTGTGTGCGGGCGGCGGCGGAGCAAAATTTGAAAACTTGATGATTAGAGATTCTAACATCACCACTACCGCTCCCTACGCAGGCGCCTTTATCGGCAACGGCTTCACCAGCTCCTTTGAAAATTGCCACACCTTCAACACCAGCGTGCATGGCGACCGTTTTGTAGGCGGAATCGTTGGATTTGCTTATGGCAGCTTCACAAATTGCACCGTAATGGCAAACGACGGTGACACTGTCATATCCGCAAGGCTGGATGCAACTGTTTTTAATGATAGCGGTGATAACGTTGGAGGCATTGTCGGTCAGGTCGGCGAGGGCGGATTTACGATCTCCGGCTGCGTAGTCGACGGCGTTAAGCTGGAGGGAAGCCGTCAGGTTGGCGGCATTACCGGCTTGGCAATGTACGGAAACAAAATTTCCGGCTGCACCGTAAGTAATACTGAAATCAGTGCAACTGCTACTCTTGATCTTCCTTTGGGTTCACTTAGCAGAACCGCAGCCGTCGGAGGCATTGTCGGTCAGATTCAGCCCAACACCAACCCTGACACACCCGTTACAATTTGCGGAAATACTGTCGGTCCTAACACCACCATCAGCAGAACCAACGGCAGCACACGCTATTGCGGCTGGGTGCTTGGTGATGCGGTTCGCGGAGACAACTACTCTTTGAGCGATAATACCTATATCGGAACGACTACTATCCCCGAAGTCGGTGCATAATTAAATGACAATATCCTGACTTTTCTGCCTGACGGACGAAAAAGCGCCGTGTACCCCCTCCGTGGGGTACACGGCGATCAAAGGGCACAAGCCGCATGACGTTTGTGCCCTTTGATCACCGAAAAAACAGGAAAGCCGCACCCGTGCGCCGGCAGTCGTTTGTACTGTGCCGCGCGGCGTCGGGCAAAGGGCGAGGATATTCCCTTGCCCTTTGCCGGGCGAAAGCCCGAAAAGTTCGGGGCAACCGAACGCCTCTTGCGGAAGCATGAAAAAAGCCGTGCTCCGCGTAAAACATAGCCGCCGATCACACTCCTTCGGCGGCTATGTTTTTTGTTCTTTGCCAGTATTTGGGGCTTTGATCTTGCCCTCTGCTTTCCCTATATTTCCCTGCCGCGCGGCGGTTTTTACTCTTTCACTCTTCGCCTTTCGATTTTGAGACGAGGAACACGGTCCTGATCCCGGCGAATGTTTCCCCTGCCTCGAAGGTGATCACGTTGCCGGGGAAGGTCTCGCTCTTTGACGACCTCGAAAGTGTGGGACAGATGCTCCCGTCATTTATATAGATGTTCCCATACTCGTCCTCCGGCTCGATCTCCGGGTAAAGATGTGTGTGCCCGGAAAGAAACAGGACGCGGGGGTGTTCGTTCAAAATCTGCTGGAGCCGCCTGTCCTGCTCCTTCGGGAGATACGGTCTCATTCCTTGCGGTGTATGTGCCTCCGGCGGCGTATGGCAGAGGACGATGTGATTCGCGCAGTCGCTCTTTGAAAGCTTCCCTTCCAAAAATGCAAGCTGCTCGCCCCTGTCGGGGAAACGGAACAGCTTCTGATAATAGAGCGGATCGAGGCCGGTCAGATCAAGGTTTGCACTGAGCCGGACATAAAACGCGCCGCACTCTCCGAGCTCCACATCGAGCAGCCCTTCGGATCTTTTCAGCATGTCCCGCTCAAAAGCCCGAAAATTGGTTTCGTCGTTGTCCGGAATATCGTGATTTCCGGCGACAATGAACACGGGTATCGTCTCCGGATAATTCGAAAACGCCTCCCGCGCAAGGTCAAACTGCTCCGCCGTGCCTCCGTTAGCGATATCCCCTGCAACCAGCAAAATATCCACATCACACAGCGCGTTCAGCGCGCGCACCAGTCGATATTTTTTCCCGCTGAGGTGGATATCGCTGAGCAAACCGAATCTGATCATATCATCTCCGCACTTTTCCTTTGATTTTTTGTTTCCGCATCATTTTCGCGGTCATATTTCACATCGATTGAAGAAAAACAATGATCCGAACCCGGTCCGATGGGAGGCAGGTTCGGATCATATTGGATCTATGCGGGTAACAGGGGTCGAACCTGCACGGTCTCCCATCGGTTCCTAAGACCGACGCGTCTGCCAATTCCGCCATACCCGCGAATTTTATGAGCGGGTGTGGCGGAATTTTAACGCACATACCCGCGAATTTATGAGCGGGTGTGGCGGAATTCTAACGCACATACCCGCGAACGCATACAGTTTAGCATTAAAATGACAGTTTGTCAAGTGCGATTTGCCTTGTGTCACGTATACGGGCGTGTGAATACCATGACAATAGAAAGTTTCCCACCGCCAACTTTCTTACGCAAAGGAAAAACGCCGGCTGTGCCGGCGCATGAAAGGATAAAAAACATGAAAGAAATCAAAGCCCTCTCCGACACGCGCCCGGGCGAGACCGTCACGGTCAGGGAGCTGTTGACAAAAGGTTCGATGCGCCGCAGGCTCATCGACATAGGACTGACCGAAAATACGACGGTCAAGTGCGTCGGCACCTCGCCGTTCGGCGACCCCTCCGCATACATGATACGCGGCGCCGTCATCGCGATACGGCGCGAGGACTCAGGCACGGTTTTAGTCTCGGCGACTTAATCCGGGCTCGGCGTCCGGTTTTTCCGGGACGCAAAGCGCAGCACGAGCACATGGACCCCGTACATTACAAAATACAGCGCCGCCGACTGCACCGAAAACGCGAACAGCGAATAAAACAGAGGCGACCACTCCCGCATTGCGACGAGGAATCCGAGCCCGAACGGATTGTCGAGATACATGAGATTAGTCCCGAGGATCGGATTCAGCACGGCGGCAACGGCGCAGGCAGTCCCCGCGAATGCGAAATAGAGGAAAAAATCCTTTATATCCGGCTTATACAGCTTTGTCAGGACAGTGAGTCCAACAAACAGCATCAGCCAGTGATAGAACAGGCTGTGCAGCGACGCCGGGTGCCAGATCGGAAATTTCGGCAGCGACGTAGATGGGTAGAATATGAACAAAAAACCGCCTATAACGCAGCCGTATGATAGAAAGCAGCGCCCCATTCTCTGAAGGATCTTGTTTTTCGCGAGAGAAAGCCATGCCGCGTAAAGAAAGAGGCTTGAAAAATAGAGCGGTATGTAATCGTCCCCCGGCTGACCGCGCGACACGCGCACGGCGATCTTTATCACCTCGAGCACGGTCGCCGTCGCCGCCGCCGCGAGCGTCAGCAGTTTTATCTGATGCTCGCCTGCATGCCTGAAGATGAACAGCGCCGCCGCCAAAAGTATGAAATATACGAATATGGCGGCAAAGTGCGTCGGCGTGAAAACGCCGCAGATCTGATCTTCGGTAAAGCTAATCTGTCTCATTATTTATCCCCGATAGATTTCCCGCACCGGGATATTTTATTTTGCTTTGAAACTGTCCTTCAGCCCGACGATACGGTTGTACGTGTTAGGCTTTTTCGTGTCGCGGATAAAATATCCGAGGCGGACGAACTGGTAGTGGACGCCGTCCGGGTCGTCCGCGACGGAGGGCTCGAGCTTGCAGCCGTGATACGTCACGGCGGAGGCAGGATTCAGGTATTCGTCGTACTTTTCGGACGGAACATCGTTCATATTCGGCTCGGTAAACAGCTTGTCATAATAAACGACGTCGGCATCGTGAGCGTATGCAGCCGAGACCCAGTGTATCGTCCCCTTGACCTTTCTGCCGTCCGCCGGCATGCCGCACCCCGTCTCGATATCCGCGGTACAGTGTACGGCGGAAACGCTGCCGTCGTCACCTATGTCGACGGAGGCGTATTTTACGATATATGAGCCCATGAGCCGGACTTCCCCGTCCGGCTTTAAGCGGTGGAACTTCGGCGGCGGGTCGAGGGCAAAGTCGTCCTCCTCTATATAGAGCTCGCGCGTGAACGGGACCTTGCGCGTTCCTGAATCTGGGTCGGACGGGTTGTTCGGCAGCTCGAAATATTCCGTCTTGTCGGTCGGATAGTTGTCGATTATCACCTTGAGCGGACGGACGACCGCGATGCGGCGGGGCGAGGACGCGCCGAGG
>CANROT010000120.1 GCA_947632285.1 uncultured Clostridia bacterium | reverse complement strand
CTTATTTTTTATCTTTTCTTTATTTTCGGCACCTTCGGCGACGAGGCAAACCTCGCACCTCCGCCCCTTGACGCCAGAAACGCGCCGAGCAGCGACAGAAGGAACGCGCCGAGCCTGACGAGATATGAGTACGGCGCCGGTATCGTGCCGTGCCCGCCGGATATGAGCGACGCGGCGAATATGAGCAGCATGAGCGCCGTGCCCGCGATCAGCCCGGGCAAAAATGCCCTGCTCTTTTTCGAGGAAATAAATCCCGCTAAAAACGACGCTGCCGCCAGTATGAACAGCGCCGCCGGCGTGACGAGCTTGTTCGGGTCGCTTGTAGAATAGACGATGGCGCCGACGATAAATATGAGCGCGGCAGCCACCGCGGCGGCTATGCCGACGCCGACGGCGGCAGGAATTATTACCTCCGCCGGGGACATTCCGTCTTCGTTTCTGTTGCTTTTTGCAGTATTCAAAAAATCATCTCCCGCATATTCCGCATTTGTTCTGATATAGAAATATGCGGGCCAAGACCGATATATGACCGGGAGGTCACTCCTCCGCGTCTTCCGCCTTGACGTCGACGTTGCGGACTGCGGTCTTGAGGATCCTGATCTTCGTTTTTTCCTTGCCCGTCTCGATCATGACCGTTTCTTCCTTGATAGAGACGATCTTGCCGATTATGCCGCCGATGGTCGTGATCTCGTCGCCGACCTGGAGCGCGTCGCGCATTGCTGCCGTTTCCTTTTCCTGCTTTTTCTGAGGTCTTATCATAAAGAAGTAGAAGACGACGAGCAGGATAACGAGCATGATGATGGAATACCATCCGCTGCCTGTGTTTGCCGCCTGAGTTCCTTCGGCGGCGTCCAAAAAGAGCCTGTACATTTTGAGTCTTACCCGTCCCGAATATGAAAGCGGGACGTCCTTTCTTTTTTCCGTATGCCAATATTATAGCTTATAGCGTTTCCTTTTTCAAGAGGTTTCTCGGAGTCGGAGAAAAAAATTAAAAAACCTATTGACACGTGTCTTAGCGTGTGATAATATTATAGTGTACTATTTCAGTTAGTACACATACGGCGAGAGGGTGTGAGAAAGTGAAATGAGTTCTATTTTCGTTGATTTCAAGAGCAGGAAGCCCATTTACGAGCAGCTTGTTGACAATGTCAGCTCGCTTGTTCTGCGCGGGATCCTTAAGCCGAACGAAAGTATACCGAGCGTTCGGCAGCTCGCACAGGAGCTGGGCATCAATCCGAATACCATTCACAAGGCGTATGCTGAGCTCGAGCGGCGCGGCATAATTTACTCGTCCCCCGGACGGGGCAGTTTCGTTTCCGACGATATAAACACCGCGCACGAATCGAAAAAGGCGGAGCTGCGCCGCGCGCTTGCTACGGCGGCAAAGAATGCTCACGAGCTCGGCGTCACATACGGGGAGGCGGAGGAGATAATCAGAAAGGAGTGGGAAAACAATTGATAAGCATCGAAAACATAAAAAAGACATTTGACGGCGTGACCGCACTTGACGGCGTGACCGCCGCCGTATCGGACGGGTCGATATTCGGTTTGATCGGCTCGAACGGCAGCGGTAAATCAACGCTTTTGCGCATAATGTCCGGCATCTACAGGGAGGATTCCGGCAGCGTTCTCTATGACGGCGAGCCGATATTTGAAAATTACGCGATGAAACAGCGCGTAATATACCTTTCGGACGAACAGTATTTTCTCCCGCACGCGACGCTCGACGAAATGCGCGCCTTCTATCGCTCCGCATACGACAACTTCGACGACGCGATGTATAAAAAGCTCACGGACGTGTTCGGGCTCGACCGGACGCGCAAGATAAACACGTTCTCAAAGGGAATGCAGAAGCAGTCTTCCCTTTTGCTCGGGCTCTCCGTCCGCCCGAAATATCTGCTCTGCGACGAGACGTTTGACGGGATCGACCCCGTGATGCGCCAGCTCGTCCGCCGCATGATCGCGGACGACGTCGCGGAGAACGGAATGACCGCCGTCATATCGACTCACAACCTGCGCGAGCTCGAGGACTTAACGGACCATATCTGCCTCCTCCATCGCGGCAAGATCCTGATCGACCGCGAGCTTGACGACATGAAGCTCTCGATACATAAGGTACAAGTCGTATTTGACAGGGACCCGGCGGAGGCGATCTCGGCGCTCGACGTGATCTCGCACGAGACGCACGGAAAGCTGCACGTTCTCGTCTGCCGCGGGAGCGAGGAGGAGATATCGGCGGCGCTGTCGTCCGCCTCCCCAATCTACAGCGAGATAATCCCGCTGACGCTCGAGGAAATATTCATTTCAGAAATGGAGGGCATCGGATATGACGCAAAAAATGTCACCGAATAAAAAGCGCGCCCCGCTCGTGACGTGGCGCTATATGGCGGGAACGGCGCGGCGAGGCTGGCCCCTGTTCGTGCTGTTCCTCATAATGTTCCTTCTCGTCTACACGTTGTGGACCGCTATAAACTTGCAGAACTTAACAGAGATATACAATGTCCGGCGGCTTGTATCAACTCTCAACGTGCTGTTTTCGAACCTTTCCGCGCTTTCGGCGATCATTTCCGGCATATATTTTATGCAGTTCATTCAGAGCAAAACGAGCGCCGGCTTTTTCCACAGCCTGCCGGAGCGCCGCTCGGGGCACTTCATATCGGTGATCTTTTCCTCGTTCGCCGTATACCTCGCCGCCTCTCTGTCGAGCTACATTCTGTCGTTCTTGCTGCTTGCGCTGTCCGGTGCGCTTTACGCGGAAATTTTGCCGACGCTCCTTTTGATCCCGGTGCTCGGTATATTTTACTTCATCGTCTTCCTCTCGGTGACAGTGCTCGCCGGGGTGATATCCGGCAACCGCGTGATACACGCGATAATGACGGCGTTTCTGCTGTTCGCCGCCCCGGTCGTTTTTATCACCGCGATGCTCCTGCTCTGGGACGGCGTACGCTTTTTGAACGTGTCGGAGATGATTTATTCCCTCGACACTTTGAAATGGCTCTCACCCTTCTTTCGGGCGATATACGTGCTTGACGGTGACACAGGGTTCCCGGCGTGGATACTCATTCTTTTTGACGCGGTGCTCGCCGCCGTCGGCTTTTTCCTCGCGTATTACGCATATGAAAATCGGCCGATAGAGCGCTCCGGAAATCCGATAGTTTTCCCAGTCCTGCCGGAAATAATAAAGTATATTATAATCGGGCCGACAGCGGTGCTTTCGAGCAAATTCTTTGAGCTCTTCGAGGACGGCTGGGGGGTGTTCGGATTCATTGTCGGACTTGTTCTGTCGTTCATGCTCTGCAACACGGTCCTCTACCGCTCCGCGAGGGCGATGTTCTCGCATATCCGCGGCATGCTCATTTATTCCGGGGCGCTTATCGTCGCCGTGCTCATACTGTCGTTCGGCTGCTTCGGCATATTTGACTACATGGTCCCTGTCGCCGACAGCATCGAGGTGAATTTTTCCTCTAACTCGTACGGCGGCGGTGGCGCGATCGTTTCTGACCCGGCCGAGATTGCCGCCGTCAGGCGCGCGGTATCGCAGATGAACGGTCAGCTGCGAAACCGGGGAGCTTATGGGGGAGACGCTGATGTTTACGCCGATTCCATTGAAAGAGCGGAAAGGACCGAATCTCTGCATATAAATTACAAAACTCCGTTCGGATTTGAACTTTCGTACAGTTATTCGGATCTGCCCTATGAATATATCGCTCCGCTGGCCGAAACCATACTTGAAGTGTATGGCGACGGCTCCGGATACTCCGACTATCTCAAAAACAGCACTCGGCTTTATCTCAATATCAATATGATGCTGCCTGCCTCATCGATTTTCGACAGTATACCTGAGGGCACCGAAGCTGCGAGCAGCGTGCCTGACGATGAGGAGATGCCCGGAGCGTCGTGGGAGTGGCTCGCGGGTATCACACCGGGTGATAATACGGCAGACACCTACAGAGGCGCCCTCACAAAGGCATACGCGAGCGGAGATATCTACTGCTGGCGTGGGCAAACGCTTGAAAACGATCCGATCTCAGAGGTAATCCTGCCGAGCGGGCGGGAATATTTCCAGCATTTCTCCATGGGTTCGTTGAGTGCCGAGGGCAAAAATACCGGCTATGACGGGAATATATATTCCAACCTTGTGGACATGGCGGATCTTCCGCTGTTCCCGTCCTCCCTTTCGAAAATAGGTGATGCGTTTGACCGCACCCTCGTATTAAGCAAGAATTTTCAGTGCAGCAGCATTCCCTTTTATGTCGGTGACGCGTTCGACGGTGTCTTCTCCCTCAGTGAGGACGAATACTTTGACGCGCTTGCCGAAACGATCGAATCGATAGAGGTCTACAATAAGAAGACGGGCGGCCGCACGATATACACAGATGATCAGGTGCGGAGTATGCTCCCGTCGCTTGCAGCTGTCAGAGCGACCGATATCTCCCCCTTCACAGCTACCGATGATGACTACAACGTGATGGTCGTCGCAAAGAGCCTCGACGACAGATACGACTGGGGCAGTCAATATGTTTTCGACGACGACGGCACATACACAGGTGACACGGGCGACGGAGAGGGCGAATTCAAGTATCTCTATTCTATCACGTGGTTCCTCGAAGGTCAGGTGCCGGACTTTGTAAGATGACCGGCAGCAAAAAATGAATAATATCCCCCTCTTTTGCGGCACAATAAACGTGACGCGCGAAAAAAAGAGGGGGTTATTTATGATAAACATAACTGCGGATTACGGCGCGACCGTTCGGTCGGTCGATGAAACGCTGCTCGTCGACCGCAACTTTGACATGATAAAACGCGATATAAGCGCGAACGGACACAGCGCCGTGCTCTTCTATATAGACGGCTTTATCAAGGGCGGCGAGCTGCAAAAGCTCTTGATGTTTCTTGTCGGGCTCGACGATTTCGGAGACGGGCAGCCGGGCGCGGCGTCGCGCTTTGCCGCCGTTCATCTGCCGGACGTCGAGGTCGACGTGACGACGAACGGAGAGGACATCGTCCGCTCCGTCCTCGGCGGCTGCTGCCTGATGATATCTGACGGATTCGCCGGCGAGGCGATAGTCATAGACCTGCGATCGTATCCATCGCGGGACACGCAGGACGCTGAAAATGACCGCGTCATGCGCGGCGCGCGCGACGGATTCGTCGAAACGCTGATATTCAACACGGCGCTCATTCGCCGCCGCATACGGGACACGCGCCTGACGATGAAATACGTCTCTGTCGGGAAAGAGTCAAAGACGGACGTTGTCGTCGCGTATATCGACGGCAAGGCGGACCCGAAGTTCGTCTCCCGACTCGTCTCGCAGCTCGAAAGCATCGAGGTGGACGCGCTGCCGCTCGGGCACCAGTCGCTGACGGAGGCGCTCTGCCGCCGCCAGTGGTACAATCCCTTCCCGAAGGTGCGGCTGACGGAGCGCCCGGACGCGACGTCCGCGCATCTGCTTGAGGGCGGCGTCGCCGTCCTGTGCGACACGTCGCCTGAGGCGATGCTCCTGCCTACGTCCGTGTTTGATTTTTTGCAGGAGACGAACGATTTTTATTTTCCTCCGTTCACGGGGTCGTATCTGCGCATAATACGCATGCTCGTGTTCGCCTCGACCGTTTTCATAACGCCGCTGTGGTATCTTCTGATCACGCACAGCGCGTATCTTCCCGAGTGGCTCCGATTTATCCTTCCGAATGAGCTCGGCTCCCTGCCGATAATCGTGCAGCTATTCCTGACGGAATTCGCCCTCGATGTGCTGAAACTCGCCTCACTGACGACGCCGTCAACGATGTCGAATTCGCTGTCGATAATCGGCGGACTTCTGCTCGGAGACTTCGCGATAGAGACGGGCTGGCTGATCCCGGAGGTCATATTCTATATGGCGTTCACGGCGATCTCGAACTTTACGCAGTCAAATTACGAGCTCGGGTACGCGTTCAAGTATTTTCGGCTCATGCTGCTCGCGCTGACCGCGCTCTTCGGCGTATGGGGCTTTGCGGCAGGGCTCATCATCATACTCGTGCTGCTTTTAACGATGCGCGGCGTCTGCGGGTGGAGCTATCTTTACCCGCTCATTCCGTGGAACGGACGCGCGCTCGGCAGGCTGTTTTTAAGGAAGAAAAAGAGAAAGAAGGAGTCGGGGGGCAGCTAAGCTCCCCGCCCGCTTTTATCGCCTCTCTGCCTTGTCTTTCGCAGGACGGCGGAAGTATTGATAATACCAGCACGGGATCATGCCGTTATACAGTTTCTTTGTCTTGTCCGGCCGCTGCCCGTAAAGCCTCGGGAAATTTTCGTGGGACGAGATGATGTATATCTGCCAGCTGTCAAGCGTTCTGAAATGTTCTCCCATACGCCGGTAGAGCTCTTCTGCCTCCTTAACAGTCATCATGCGCTCGCCGTAGGGCGGATTGCAGACAACGGTGCCTCGCCTGCCGCCCGTCTTTATCCCGAGCGCGTCCGCGCGGAAATAATCGGGATA
>CANROT010000119.1 GCA_947632285.1 uncultured Clostridia bacterium | reverse complement strand
CGCAGATGAACGCGTCCGCGTACCCGTCCTTTATCGCGCGGTACGCCTCGCCTATCGCGGTCGTCCCCGTGGCGCACGCCGTGGCAAAGCAGGTTGCGGGTCCGTGCGCGCCGAACCTGATCGCGATCTGTCCCGCCGCTATGTTGATTATCATCTTGGGGACAAAGTGCGGGCTGACGAGCTTTTCGCCGCCGCGCAATAGCTTCCCCTCCTCCTCGCAGATCGTATTTATCCCGCCGACGCCGGACCCGACATAAACTCCGAGCCGCTCCGTGTCGACGTTCCCAATTATGCCGCTGTCGCGGACGGCCTCGTCCGCCGCCGTGACCGCGTACTGGACGTAGAGGTCCGTCTTTCTCGCCGTCAGCTTGTCAAAGCAGCGCGACGGGTCAAATCCCTTCACCTCCGCCGCGACCTTGCACTTTGAATCGGCCGTGTCGAACCTCGTGATCGGGGCAACGCCGCAGACGCCGCTTTTAAGCCCCTCAAAATATTCGGGCGCGCTGTTTCCTATCGGCGTCACCGCGCCGATGCCCGTTACCGCAACTCTGTGCCGCATGATAATACCTTCCTTTGATCAGATAGCGAGCCCGCCGTCAACACGGACGACCTCGCCTGTGATATAGTCCGCCGCCGGGGACGCGAGGAACCTCACGACCTCCGCGACCTCCTCCGCCTTCGCGAACCTGCCGAGCGGGATACTCTTTTCAAGCTCCGCGTTTTCGCGGAACGATGCCGTCATGTCCGTTTCAACGAATCCGGGCGCCACGGCGTTGCACGTTATCTTTCTCGGCGCAAGCTCGCGCGCGAGCGATTTCGTGAGCCCGATCAGCCCCGCCTTGGACGCGGAATAGTTCGCCTGTCCGGCGTTTCCTATGATCCCGGAAACCGAGGTCATGTTTATTATCTTCCCCGAGCGGGCCCTCATCATCGCCGGGATCACCGCCCGCGAGCAGTAAAACGCGCCCGCAAGGTTGACGGCGACGACGCGGTCGAAGTCCTCGTCCTTCATCATCATCGAGAGCCCGTCGCGCGTGATGCCCGCGTTGTTGACGAGAATGTCAACGCCGCCGAGCTCGCCGAGCAATTCTTTGAACGTCGCCCGGACGCATTCCGCGTCCGAAACGTCGCAGCGGTACGAGAACCCTCGCACACCGGCGCCGTTTATTATTTCAAGCGTCTCCACCGCCGCAGCCTCATTCCCGGCGTAGAGAAAGGCAACGTCCGCGCCGGCCGCCGACAGCGACCGGCAGATCTCCCTGCCTATCCCGCGCGAGCCCCCGGTCACAACGGCGCGCTTACCGTCAAGCCGAAACATGCTGCCTCACCTCGCCGACGACACGCCTGCAATCCTCCGCCGTCTCGGCGGAATATACCTTTGCCTCGGGCAGTATCTTTGATATCAGCTTTGAGAGCGTCACGCCGACGCCCGTTTCGATAAACGTGTCAAATCCGTCCGCCGCCATCTTGCGCACCGTCTTCTCCCAGAGGACCGGGTAGTTCATCTGCCGGGACAGCGTTTTTTCGACCGGTCCCTCATAAGGCTCAGCCGTGCAGTTTGCGTAAACGGGGATATCGGGGGCTGCAAACTCCGTCTTCGCGAGCACGTCCGCAAACCTTGCGGCCGCCCCGTCCATAAACGGCGAGTGGAACCCGCCCGCAACGGCGAGCGGGATCGCCCTGCCGCCGCGCGCCTTTATTTTTTCGTAAAACTCCGGCATCGCCTCCGCCGCTCCGGCGACGACGAGCTGCCCCGGGCTGTTGTAATTGACCGGATAGACCTCCGCAAACTCGCGGCACACCTCCTCAACGGCGCTGTTTTCGAGCTTGACGACGGCCGCCATCGCCGTGTTCCTCTCGCGCGTCGCCTCGCCCATAATAGCGCCGCGGCGGCACGTCAGCGAAAAGCCGTCAATATGCCCGAGCGCTCCCGCAAACGCGAGCGCCGGCAGCTCTCCGAGCGAAAATCCCGCAGCTCCGGCCGGTACAACACCCGCCTCCGAAAGCACGAGGGCGGGCGCGAGGTCTGCCAAATATAGGCACGGCTGCGTATTTTCCGTTTCGCGGAGCGTCTCCGCGCTGCCCGAGAACATCTGCGAAAGCGTCCCCGGGCGGCGCGCCTCGGCGCCGTCAAACAGCGCCCTGACCAGACCGTTTCCATTATAAAGGTCCTCTCCCATGCCGGGGTGCTGGGCACCCTGGCCGGAGAAGACGAAAGCTATCTTACCCATTTTTTGCTCCCGGAAAGAATTGATTCGCATTCGGCGCATATGCCGCGGACGATCTCCTCCGCCGTCTCTTCCTTATTTACCATGCCGGAGATCTGACCGGCGAGGAAGCAGCCCGTCTTCGTGTCGCCCTCGACCGCCGCGCGGTACAGCGCGCCGACGCCGAGATTCGCAACGTCCTCCGCCGTCGTTTCGGGGAGGTATTCCCGCTTGAGAAAATCGCGCGAGAACGCGTTCTTTATGCAGCGGCACGTGTTCCCGCCGAATCTCCGCCCCGTCGTCACGGTCGAGATGTCATTTGCGCGCAGGACCATGTCCTTGTAATTCTGATGTACTCCGCATTCCTTTGCGACGAGGAACCGCGTCCCCATCTGGACGCCGCAGGCGCCGAGCATGAATGATGCCGCCATTCCTCTCCCGTCCGCGATGCCGCCCGCCGCGATGACCGGGACGTCGACCGCGTCGCACACCTGTGGGACGAGCGCCATCGTCGTCAGCTCGCCTATGTGCCCGCCGGACTCCTGCCCCTCCGCGATAACGGCGGACGCGCCCGCGCGCACCGCGAGCTTTGCCGACGCGACGGACGCGACGACCGGGATCACCTTTATCCCGGCAGAGGTCCACGCCTCCATGTATTTTGAGGGGGAGCCGGCGCCCGTCGTCACGACCGGGACCCTCTCCTCCGCCGCGACCTTCGCGACCTCGTCCGCGTGGGGGCTCATCAGCATGATGTTCACGCCGAAGGGCTTGTCTGTAAGCGAGCGGGCGGCCGCTATCTCGCCTCTGAGATAGTCGGCGCCCGCGTTCATTGCCGATATTATGCCGAGACCGCCCGCGTTCGAGACGGCGGCGGCAAGCGCTCCGTTTGAGATCCAGGCCATTCCGCCCTGAAAGACGGGGTACTTGATCCCGCAGAGCTCAGAGATCGGTGAAATGATCATCTCTTTATGCTCTTACGCGTTCTGAAGCGATTCGATCTTTTCGACGAGCTTCCCGACCGTGTTCATCGCGGAATCCGCCTCGAGCGTCACGCCGAATTCATCGTCCGCGTCCATCAGCATCTCCGCCATGTCGAGCGAATCGAGCCCGAGATCGGTAAATGCCGAATCCTCCGTGATCTCGTCGACCGAAAGATCGAGTCTTTCCGCAAGCATCTCTTTTACTCTGTCCAGTACCATGATACAGCTCCTTATTTTCTGTCTTTTTTGCTTTTTTTGTAAAATTTAGTCGAAATTGTTGACAATACAACTTCCACGGTGCATATGATATCATATGATCGTTGATATGTCAATATATTCCGGAAGTTTTTTTAATATTGCCGCCGCAAAACGGCTGTTTTGCGGCGGCAACGTGTCCTTTATTCATTATTTTTCAGTCCCGGCTGCTCTTTGTCCCCGTCGTTTCCCAACAGTATTTTTACGATATCGTGTTCTCTCCGAAGTCCGCATCGCGTATCTTGCGCCGCAGCGCCGCATGTCCGGCGAGCGTCGGATCCGAGGCTAAGAGGTCGGAGGCGTCCGCAAACGCGGTCTTCAGCCGCTCCATGCCCTCCTCGTCGTCCGCCCTCGCGAGCGTGAAGCCGAGGCTCCCGCTCTGGCGGATAACGCCGTTCTGCGGCAGAAAATCTCCGGGGCCTCGCAGCGCAAGGTCGCGGTCCGCGATGCGGAACCCGTCGTGCTCACGCTTCATCGTCAAAAGGCGCTCGCGTGCCGGGGTCCCCTCTCCGGCCGCGTCCGAGACGAGCACGCAGTATGACTTTGCCTGCCCCCTCCCGACTCTGCCGCGCAGCTGGTGCAGCTGCGAAAGCCCGAAGCGCTCCGCGTTTTCAACGATCATCAGCGTCGCGTTCGGGACGTTGACGCCGACTTCTATCACGGTCGTCGAGACGAGGATCTTTATCTTCCCCTCCGCAAAGCCGCGCATGGCGGCGTCCTTGTCCGCGCCCTTCATCTTGCCGTGTACGAACCCGACAGCGATGTCCGGGAACACTTCCTCCGAAAGCTGACGCGCGTATTCGACCGCCCGTTTAAGCTCGGTGCCGCCCTCGCCTTCGCCGTCTTCTCCGTCGTCCTCATCGCCTACCGCAGGACATACGACGTAGACCTGGTGCCCCTCGTTCACCTGCTTTCGCATGAACGCCCACAGCCTCTGCCTGTAACTTTCGTTCACGACGAAGGTGTCAACGATCTGCCGCCCCTTCGGCATTTCGTCAATGATCGAGACGTCGAGGTCGCCGAACATCAACAGCGACAGCGTGCGCGGTATCGGCGTTGCGCTCATGACGAGCGTGTGGACGCCCTCGCCGCCCTTTTCCGAGAGCGCCGCGCGCTGCATCGCGCCAAAGCGGTGCTGTTCGTCCGTTATGACGAGGCCGATGTCGTCAAACGCGACGCCTTCCTCTATCAGCGCGTGCGTCCCGATGACGAGGTCGGCGCGCGGCGCGCCGACGCCCCTGCACTCCGCGAGCGACAATCGCTTTTCCTTCGCGCCGAGCGAGCCGACGAGCAGCGTCACGTTCATGCCGAGCGGGGACAGCGACCGGGACAGCTCCGCATAGTGCTGGCGCGCGAGTATATCGGTGGGCGCCATGAGGACGGTCTGCTTTCCGTTTTTCGCCGCCACATACGCGGCCGCGGCGGCGACCGCCGTTTTGCCGCAGCCGACGTCGCCGACGACGATGCGGCACATCGGTATATTCCCCTCCGGCAGCCCGTGGCCGCAGAGGTCGTCTATGATGTTCCCGATGGCGCGCTTCTGCGCGCCCGTCAGCTCATATCCGAGCGAGTCCGTGTACGGCTTCATGTCGACGCGCCGAAAGCGCTCGGCGCGCCGCTCCGACCGCTGTTCCTTCGCCATGCGCATGCGGACGGCGAAGAGGAAAAATTCGTCATATATGAGCCGACGCCGCGCGCGGTCAAGCATTTCCTCATCTTCCGGGAAGTGTATGCCGGAAAGCGCGTACCGCAGCGTTGCAAGTCCGCGCCGCTCGCGCAGCTCGTCCGGGAGGTGGTCGGTCACCTCCGGCAGGACCTTTTCCACCGCCTTTTTTATGAGCGACGATATCATTTTCTGCGTCATTCCTGCCGTCGTCGGATAAACGGGCAAAAGCCCCGCCATGTCGCCGCCCGTGTACGGCTCAAACGACGGCGAGGACAGCTTGACGCCGCCCCGCTCGCGCACGGCGCGCCCGTAAAATCTGAACCGGGAGCCGACCGGGAAGGTGTTCTTTAAATAGTGCTGATTGAAAAAAGTGATCTCCGCCGTGCCGCCTTCATCTGCGGCGCGGAATTTGAGGAGCGTCATGCCGCGCCTCACCGTTGTGACAGTAGGCGCGGTCACGACGGTGAGAACGTATGAATGTGCCTCCCCGTCCGTCTCCTCCGAGACAGCGCGGACGTCTCCCCTGTCCTGATATGAGCGCGGAAAGTGGTAGACGAGGTCGCCGACCGTGTATATCCCGAGCTTGTGGAGCTGCCGTTCGCGCACACCTCCCGCCCCGACGCCGGAGAGCGAGGAGACGGGCTCGCCCTCCCACCGATCGATCTTACCCGCCATTATACGTTTGCAGTCCCGCCTGCGGGTATCTTTACCGTATCCGCGCCGCAGAACGCCCAGAGGTCGGTCGATGTCGGGTTATACGCGAGCGTCCCGTCCGCCGAATATATCAGCTCCGAGAATGCGTGCGCGTAGTCGCATATCTCGATATTCGTCGCGTACCAGACGTCGTCTCGCCCGGCGACTCTTTCGAGCAGCCCCTCCATCACGCCCCAATTGTCATTGTCTTCGAATTCGTATGTATGCCCCCAAACGTAGAACAGCAGCGGGTCGCGCACGTTTTTGACCGTAGTGAACCGCTCCGCTAACTCATAGAGGTCCGGGTCGCGGTGGTGGCATGTCGCCTCGAGGCGGAGCCAGTCGCTCGGGAGCGAAAAGCTGTGGCTCGACTTCACCGTGCGGCAGTACGCTATCCCGGCGAGGCGCATCATTCCGACGACCTCGTCCGAATACGTCCCGAACGGGTAAGCGCCGCCCCTCACGAGCCTGCCGTACTGCGCCTCGAGCTCGCGGCGGTCGTTGATGATATCCCACATCGCCGCGGGCGTCGGCATCGATTCAAGGAACGGGTGGTGCGTGCCGTGCATCGCGACCTCGATGTCGTCCCCCGTATAGACGCTCTGACACACAGAGAGCGGCATTCTGCGGTGTACGGTCCCCGGCTCCCACACGTACCCCTCGGGCGGATATTCGCCCGAGCTGAGGTTGAACGTACACTTCACCCCGTACTGCCGTATCAGCTCGATCAGGTGTATGTCCTGCTCGACGCCGTCGTCATAG
>CANROT010000118.1 GCA_947632285.1 uncultured Clostridia bacterium | reverse complement strand
GAAATTCGAGCGCTGGCTGCGCGAAAAATTCGGGAAGGGCGTCCTCGACTTCGCGATGTGGATAGGCGGCGCGCTCGGCATAATCCTCGCGATAGCGCTGTTCGCGCTGCTGCCGACATACCTTGCGAACCTCATAAAGGGCGCGTCCCCGAACCTCGAGCACAGCTGGTTCGTCAGCCTGTTCTCCGGCGTACTCCGGATCGCGATATTTGTCGGCTACATCTGCCTCGTATCGCTGATGAGCGAAATTCGCCGCACGTTCGAGTACCACGGCGCCGAGCACAAGTCGATCGCCTGTTATGAGGCGGGCATGGAATTGACGCCCGAGAACGCCAAAAACTGCACGCGGTTCCACCCGCGCTGCGGCACGAGCTTTATCTTCGTTATCCTGATACTCAGCATACTGATATACACCGTCGTCCCGTCGACGTGGCCGTGGTATCTTCAGTCCGCGCTCAAGCTCGGAATGCTCCCGCTCGTCATGGGCATCAGCTTTGAATACCTGATCTACGCGGGCAAGCATGAAAATCTGCTCACAAAGATACTCTCCGCCCCCGGGCTCTGGATGCAGCGCGTCACAACGCGCGAACCCGACCTCTCGCAGCTCGCGATAGCGATAACGTCGCTCAAGCTCTCGATGCCGGACGAGTTCCCGGACTTTGACCCGGAGACATACAGTGAGGCAAAAAAGAGAGAGGCGAGCGAAGAAGCGAAAGACGCACCGAACGAAGATGCGCACACCGACGACGCCGACAGCGAAACTGCCGACACGCCGTCGGAAGATACACACACCGACGGGGACAGCGCCGAAACTGCCGACACGCCTGCCGAAGACGCTCCGAAGGACGAAAACGCTTGACGCTCCGCGACCTTGAGCACACGCTCTCCCGTGCCGGCGTCGAGTCCGCGCGGGCGGACATATTGACGCTCGCCGTGCACGCCTCGGGGCTCGGGGCCGCGTCATTGGCGGCGCGGCTTGACGACGATATTGACGCCGAGCGCTGGTTCCCCGCACTTTGCGGACTCGCAAATCGTCGCGCCGCGCGCGAGCCGCTCCAATATATCATAGGCAGTTGGGAGTTTTACGGCGACGAATATAAGGTCACCCGGGACACGCTGATCCCGAGGCCCGAAACGGAGCTGCTCGTCGAGACGGCGATATCGAGCCTCCCGCCGCGCGCCGCTATCGCGGATCTCTGCTGCGGCAGCGGCTGCATCGGCATCTCCGTCTGCCGCCGCACGGACGCGCGCTGTTACAGTGTTGACATCTCCGCCCCGGCGCTCGCGATCGCGGAGGAAAACGCGCGCGCACTCGGCGTCTGCGACAGGGTCACGTTCCTGCGCGGTGACGTCCTCACCGGGGACACGCTGCCCGGCAACGCGTTCGACATGATAATTTCGAACCCGCCGTATATAAAGACCGACGTGATAGACACGCTCGCACCCGAGCTTTCATTTGAACCGCGCATAGCGCTGGACGGCGGCGGGGACGGCATGGCGTTCTATCGGGCGATCATTTCAAACTACAAAAATTCGCTTTCGCCCGGCAGCTCGTTTCTCTTTGAGATCGGCGCCGACGAGGCGGACGACATAATAAACCTCGCCCGCGCGCACGGCTTTTCGGCGGATATCGCCGCCGACCTCTCGGGGCTGCCGCGCGCGGCGCTGCTGAAACAAGACACACCGTAAAAAAGAGACTTTACCCAAGATGAAGATCGAGATATACGACACAACGCTGCGCGACGGCGCGCAGGGCGCCGGGATCAGCTTTTCGGACGACAACAAGCGCGAGATCATTGTCGCGCTCGACGAGCTCGGCGTATCATATATAGAGGTCGGAAACGCCGCCTCCCCGGCGGACGCGTCCATACTGCGCGAGGTTTCGGACATCGAACTGCACGACGCCACCCCCGTCGTCTTCTGCGCGACGCGGCGTCCGTCGCAGACCGCAGAGGCGGACGCGTCTCTCCGGTTCGCGGCGGAGCTCGGGATCCCGTGCGTCGCCGTCGTCGGAAAATCGTCGCGCTACCAGGTCGAAAACGTGCTCCTCACCGACCCCGGCGAAAATCTCTCGATGATACGCGACACGGTCCGATATCTGCGCTCGCGCGGAAAGCGCGTGTTCTTTGACGCCGAGCACTTCTTTGACGGCTACGGCGACGATCCTACATACGCGCTCGAGGTCCTCAGGACCGCATATGACGCGGGCGCCGAGCGCCTTGTCCTCTGCGACACGAACGGCGGCATGCTGCCCGACGTTGTCGGCGTCGTCGTCAACGCCGTGCGAACGCGCCTGCCGGACGCCGCTCTCGGCGTCCATTGTCATGACGACATGGGCATGGCGGCGGCGTGCTCGGCGGAGGCCGTCATTTCCGGCGCCGTGATGGTGCAGGGCACCGTCTCCGGCATCGGCGAGCGGTGCGGGAACTGCAATCTCTCAACGATGATCCCGGTCCTCCAGATCAAGCTCGGCTTTTCCTGCATTCCCGAAGACCGGCTCGCCTCGCTGACGCGCCTCTCCCGCAAGATCACGGAGGAGGCGAACCTCGCCTTTGACGAGCACAGCCCCTTCGTCGGCGGGTACGCGTTCACGCACAAGGCGGGAATGCATATAGACGCGGTCAGGAAGCGGCCGCGCACGTTTGAGCACATCGCCCCCGAGCTCGTCGGAAATTCGAGCGACCTTTTGATCTCCGGCATGGCGGGCAAGAGCGCATATCAGGCGGTCCTCGACAGGATCGCGCCGGAGCTGCACATCTCGGCGGGGTCGGCGGAATTTTCCGCCGTCATCGCGAAGGTGCGCGAATATGAAGCGCGCGGATTTCAGTTCGAGGGGGCGGAGGCTTCTCTCCTGCTCGTCGTCCTCGAGGCAACAGGTATCCGCCCGCGCTTTTTCGACCTTTTGACGTTCCGCGTCATGATCTCCGAGCCGATGTCCGTCAACCCGCGTTCGCTCGACGCCGCTTTCATAAAGCTCGCCGTCCCGGACGGAGATTCGGTGCGCGAGGAATTCGCCGCGGCGGAGGGAATGGGTCCCGTCGGCGCGCTCGACACGGCGCTGCGCCGCGCGCTTTTGCCATCATACCCGAGCCTTGACGACGTCCGCCTCTCGGACTACAAGGTGCGCGTCCTCGACTCCGCCTCCGAGACGACGTCGTCCGCCGTCCGCGTCGTGATCGAATCGACCGATTCGCACACGGTCTGGCGCACGGTCGGCGTCTCCGCCGACATCGTTGACGCGAGCTGGCAGGCGCTGCGCGACTCCGTCGAATATTACCTTTACATAAGAAAGAGAGAGGAAAACTCCCGTGAACACTGAAAAAAAGCGCGTCTGCCTCCTGTTCGGAGGCAGATCGAACGAATATAAGGTCTCCCTCCGCTCCGTCTGCTCCGTGCTCAAAAACATCGACCGCGAGCGATACGACGTCTCAACAATCGGCATAACGAGCGAGGGCGTCTTCTACCTCTACCGGGGCGGCCCGGACGAGATCGCGGCGGACACGTGGGCGTCCGGTGACGTCTGCCCCATCGCCGTCGACCCGGCGCACGGGCGCGGCGGATTTTGGTACCGCGAGGGCGGCGAATACAAAAAGCTCCCCGTCGACGTCGTCTTCCCCGTTGTCCACGGCAAATACTGCGAGGACGGGACGCTCCAGGGAATGCTCTCCATGTGCGGCGTCCCATACGTCGGCTGCGGCTGCGCCGCCTCCGCCGTCTCGATGGACAAGACGCTGACAAAGCTGATACTGTCGAATTACGAGGTCCCGCAAGCAAACGCCGTCGCCGTTGACGCGCGCGAGCTGCACGACGCCGAAGATGACGTCGTCTCGCGCATCGAAAGCATGCTCTCCTACCCCGTCTTCGTCAAGCCCTCCTCCTCCGGCTCCTCCGTCGGCGCCTCCAAAGCCACGGACAGGGAGGCGCTGCTCCGCGCGATGCACGAGGCAGAGCTCATCGACCGCAAAATTCTCGTCGAGGAATACATCGTCGGCAGAGAGGTCGAGATCGCCGCGCTCGAAGAGGCGGACGGGTCCGTCACCCTCTCCTGCTGCGGCGAGATAGACCCCGGCGAGGGCTTCTACGACTACGAAACGAAATACGAGAACGACCGCGCGAAATACTATATCCCCGCGCACATCATGCCGGAGACCGAAATAAGGATAAAGGAAACGGCGTCCCTCATCTTCGCGGTGCTCGGCTGCCGCGGATTTGCGCGCGTTGACTTCTTCGTCCGCGACTTCAAGGGGACCGAGCAGATCGTCTTCAACGAGATCAACACGCTCCCCGGCTTTACCTCGATCAGTATGTACCCGCAGCTCATGGAAAAGATCGGGATCCCGTATAAGGAGCTTATAACGCGGCTCATCAACACCGCAGGAGTGTAAAACAATGACAGATACGAAAGAACACGGCGCGAGAGCACGCGCCGCCGAGGCGGTCGACGCGCTCCGCCGCGCAAATCTCCGCCTCGCGACCGCCGAATCGTGCACGGGCGGGCTCATCGCCAAGCTCATAACGGACATTCCCGGCGCCTCGGACGTCTTTGTCGGCTCGGTCGTGTCCTATTCGAATGACGTGAAGTCGTCGCTGCTCGGCGTGCCCGAGGACGTCCTCCGCGAGCGCGGCGCCGTCTCTCGGGAAACGGCGCTCTATATGGCGGACGGCGCACGCCGCGCGTGTCACGCGGACATCGCCGTCTCGACGACCGGGATCGCGGGCCCGGGCGGCGGGACAAAGGAAAAGCCGGTCGGCACCGTGTGGGTCGCGGTCTCGTGCGAAAAGCGGCGCGAGGCGCACCTGCTCGCCCACACCGAGGACGCCGGGCGCGAGGCGATACGGCTCGCGACGGCTGAATACGTGCTCCGCCTCATCTACGAGACGGCCGAAATAGGCTACGGCGAGGCGTGAGCACACGGAAAAACGAAATTTCAAATTTTTAAAATAAAGTAAAGGAGCAAAACTATGCAGAAATTCAGGAAAATCGGCGTACTTACCTCCGGCGGGGACTCCCCCGGAATGAACGCCGCGGTTCGCGCCGTCGTCCGTTCCGCCATCGCGCAGGGCGTTGAGGTCATGGGCATTTACAAGGGCTACCGCGGCCTCATCGACAACGAAATGAAAAAGCTCAGCTATCGCGACGTGTCCGGCATTCTCCACGACGGCGGCACGTGCCTCTATTCGGACCGCTGCCACCGCTTCCGCTTCCTCGAGGGCCAGCAGGAGGCCGCCGAGACGTGCCGCAGAAACGAGATCGACGGCGTCGTCGTTATCGGCGGCGACGGTACGTTCCGCGGCGGTGTCGACCTGACGGCGCAGGGCATACCGACGATAGGGATCCCCGCGACGATCGACAACGACATCACCTCGACCGATTACACGATAGGCTTTGACACCGCCGTGAACACGTCGCTCTCGATGGTCGACAGGCTCCGCGACACGTGCGAATCTCTCGCGCGCGCCAACGTCGTCGAGGTCATGGGGCGTGACGCGGGCGATATCGCGCTCGAGGTCGGCATTTCGGTCGGCGCCATCGGCATCGCGATCAAGGAAGTTCCGTTCGACGAGGAAGGGCTCATCAGAAAGATCAAAGAGGGCCGCGACAGCGGCAAGCGCAACTACATAGTCATCGTCTCCGAAGGGCTCGGGGACTACTCCGAGCGCATCGCCAAGCTCATTCCGGAGGAGACCGGCGTTGAAACGCGCTTTGCGCGCCTCGCGCACGTCGTCCGCGGCGGCTCGCCGACGCTCCGGGACAGAATGCTCGCGACGCGCATGGGTCACAAAGCGGTCGAGTGCCTCCTGAATGGCGAGAGCAACCTCGTCATGTGCGAGCGCAACGGGCGCATCGAGCCGATGGATATCACCTACGCCTTAAAGCTCGACAGAATGTATAAGGGCAAGCTCACCGAGGGAGAGCTCAGACCCTATTCGCTTGCCGACATCACGGAGATGAAGTCCATCTGCGACGCAAAGCGGCAATATATGCTCGACACATACAACATGGCCGACCTTCTCTCAAGATAAAAGCTCGACTGAAAGGGGGAGCGGACCTGCGGGTCCCCTCCCCTTTTTTATGCGGTTTATGTATTCAGCCCTTACTCGCCGCGCTCCTCGGCAAGCGCCGCCTTCAGCGCGCGCGCAAGCTGGTCCGCGCACGACGTCGGCCTCGGGCCGCACGTATTGCCCTCGAGGATCGAGATGATCTGCTCGGCGTCCTGCCCCTCCGTCAGCTTCGATATCGCCTTGAGGTTGCCGTTGCAGCCGCCGGTGAATTTTACGTTGTGTATCGTTTTCCCGTCAAGCTCGAATTCTATAAGTCTTGAGCAGGTGCCCTCCGTCTCGTATGTGTGCTTCATTTTTGCTTTCCTTTCCTAATTTTTAATTTGGCTCGGCGGCGGCATCGGTACCCGTCGCCGCATCGGTGACGGCGCCCGTCTCCTCCCCGCCGGAGAACATCGGCTTGCGCTCGGCGCCGTAATTTATCAGAATGTCGCCCGAGGAGATCGTAATCATCGCGCGGAGTGATGACCCCGCCGCCTCATGCGAATAGTTGCCTCCCCGGCGCTCGCCGAAGAGCGTCACGTCCCC
>CANROT010000117.1 GCA_947632285.1 uncultured Clostridia bacterium | reverse complement strand
CGCCCCGTGAGACGAGGTTATGAAATCCCCGAGATTCGACAATCCGGCATCTGCCGTCACGAAAATAAACGTCGGGTTGTCGCTGTCGTCAACGAGAGTCGGCAGCATTGTCACCTTCATTTCGTGCGGGCAGAACGGCGCCGTACCGAACTGACGGAAAAACGCGTCCAGGTCCGAGTACGCCCGGACGGTGTAGCAGAAATAGCCGTTGTCCGCCCGCTCGTCGAACCACATGAGCGTGACGGCGTTCCCCTGCCCGATCCCGTGCAGCACGGCGCCTATCGCAATTTCCGAGACGCCGTCGGCACAGTATTCGTCAAAATCGTAGAGCTGATCCGGCAAAACGTCGTCTGCGCGGTCGAACCGTTCCTCCCCGCGTACCTCGTCCTGTTCGACAGGCTCTGACGACGGTGTCGGCGCCTTCGTCTCTTCTTCAATGATATCGTGCCGCGCCTTCGCGGTCGAGGCGGCAGCCGCCGCCCTGTCGCTCGCGCCGGCGGCGTATGCGCTCATACGCTCCTCAGGCGTCATGCGCGATTCCTTCGCGTGTCCGTTCAGCCTGACCGTGACGACGCGTTTTTTCTTTTTTCGCTTACCATTTTGGCGGGTGCGCTTTGCGGCGCGCGCGGGCACCTCCCCGAAAAGCGTTGCAAAGTCGCAGAACACGTACACGTTTTTGCCTGAATTAGGCTTATAATCGTTGACCTGCAAATCCTGCAACTTGGAGGACAGCTTCCAGTGTATATGCTTGAGCGGGTCGCCGTTCCTGTATTCGCGGATCAGGTTTGACTCGCTCGATTCGACGCCGTTTGTGAGCCTGCTGTCTGTCGGTATATCGGACGGAGAGTTGTTTTCGTCGCGGGACAGGTGCAGCTTTCGCGGCATCACATAAATTTTGCTGTATATGTTGACAAAGCGGCGGAGCCGAAAAATGCGGAGAACGTCGGAGACATAAATGCACCCGACGCCGACGCTGTAGCTGCCGCGATATTTGAACGTGACGCTCGAGCCGAAGTGATATTCGCCGCGCGGCAGAATGGACATTTTTATGAGCCTGCTCTCGCAGCCGACCCCGTCATTTGTCGGAAGAACGATCTCCGCCTCGGTGAACGGGAGCGGGAGGATCGAATAGTTCGACACGCGGAATTCATACCCGACCGGCGTCAGCTTTTCCGCCGTTGTCTCGTCCGAAAGGACGAAAGCGCCCACATTCGCGCGCCCGAGCAGCGCATAAAAAACGAAACGACGGGCAGCGCCCCGACGAACCACATGAAAACGACCGAGACGGGCGAGATCAGCGCCTGCGTGAATATGACCGCGAAGATGAGGAGCGGTACGTAAAGCGCGGCGCCGATCCCGAGAGAAAATGTCCCGTGCGTCGGCCGCTCACCGTTTTTTCCCGATCTCATAGACATCACTTTTCGCGCTCGGTGACATACGGGACCTCGACCGAGCGCCTTATCTCCATCAGGATATCGCTCGCCGCAACGCGGTTCAGGCGCGCCTCCTGCTTGAGTATCAGCCTGTGCCCCACGACCGGCGTGAAGATCGCCGAGATATCGTCCGGAATGACGTAGTCGCGCGCGCGCGTGAACGCATATGCCTGCGCGAGCTTCATCATCGCGACGGACGCGCGCGGGCTGGCGCCGAGCGAGACGGCGTGGTGCGTCCGCGTCGCGGAAACGAGGCTGACGATATATTTGTATATTTTCTGATCGACCGTGACGTTTCTCACGATGCGCTGGACCTCATGTATCTTTTCGACGCTGCCGACCGTCTTCACGTCGTCGAGCGGGTTTTTGCGGCTGCGCGTGTCGATGATGCTGATCTCCTCGTTCAGCGTCGGATATCCCATCGAGAGTTTCAGCATGAATCTGTCGAGCTGTGCCTCGGGCAGCGGATACGTCCCGACGTAACCGGACGGGTTCTGTGTCGCGACGACGCAGAACGGGTCGGGGATATCGTATGTCACGCCGTCAACGGTGACGCGCCCCTCCTCCATCGCCTCGAGCAACGAGGACTGCGTCTTCGGCGAGGCGCGGTTGATCTCGTCCGCGAGCAGAAGGTTGCACATCACGAGCCCCTCGCGCATCTCAAAGCTCTCCGTCTTCCTGTTATATATGTTGAATCCGGTTATATCGGACGCCATAACATCGGGCGTGAACTGAGCGCGCTTGAACGAAAGCCCTGCCGCGCGTGCGAGCGCCGCCGCGAGCGTCGTCTTTCCGACGCCGGGAACGTCCTCTATCAGGACATGACCTCCGGCGAGCATTGCGGACGTCAGCAGCATGACCTCATAGTGCTTGCCTATAACGACCGACTCGACCTCTGCTATTATTGACCTGTACAGATCGTAGGCTTCCTTAAACGTCATCTCTCTCGTCTCGTTCTCCATCTGTCACTCTCCTGTTCCGTAAACGGTCCGCCCGTATACCTTTATTTTAAACGATACCCATTTGATATAGTTTAACACACATTGCCCGATCCGTTTGTGAACAAAATGTAAATAATTCGGGGTGAATCGGTCATTTATCGTATATTTCGCCCATTCTGTACTCTTTATAGACGGTTTCGAACCAATATTTCCCCTTCGGTATCGGTCGGCACGGCTCAAACGCGCACAAAACCTCGTACCCCGGCGTCAGCTCCGCCGTGAGGACGACCTGCGAATGCTCCGTGTCGGTCGATATCTGCTTTTTGCCCGCGAGGACTTCATAGGGTGAAAGCCCGGTCACAAGATATGACCCGCGCGAGAGGCCGCCGGACGTGATGTAAAATTCGGCGGAGGCGAGCATCGCCGCCTGCGTTATGAGTATGTCGCGGTTTATCATCAGTTCCGCCGCCTCCCTCGGCGCGGAAGCGCCATATCGGGAAAAACCGGCGAGCTCGTCCGTTATAAACGACCTCATTCCGCGTATCTTTTCGGCGTCTCGCAAAAATGAGCAGCACTCCGTCATCATCTCGGCGTAGAGCGCGCGGCGCTCGAGTATTTCATGCAGCGCCATATGCTGCGCCCCTTCGGGAATGCTGCCGCCTATCATATCCGCACGGATCGTCGGCATCGCTTTTGTGCGGCTCGATATCTTTTCGGCTGCCCTGATGCCGCCGACCTGCGTTGAGTTCAGGGCGCTGCCGCCCGGGCGGCTGACGCCGAATATCCCAGCCGCCTCGCCTATGACGAACAGCCCGGGGACGCGGCTCTCGTACCATTTATCGACCTCTATCCCGCCGTTACAGTGCTGGGTGGAGACGGAGATCTCGAGCTTTTCCCGATAAAGATCGACGCCGCGCGACCGGTAGAGCTCTATTGCCGGGGCGTTCATCGCCTCGAGGCGCTCGATCGGCGTCTCCCCCGTGCTGCCGCAGTTCCGCAGATACGAAAGCGCCTCCTCCCCCGCGAGCGACAGATCGGGCGACCCATCACGCAAAAGCTCGGACGGATTTTTCGTAAAGTCAAGGTACACGCGCCTGCCTCGGAGATTTTCGCAGAATACCGCGAGGTCAACGGCGCTCGAAAGATAGTGCCCTCCCGAATATATCCTCGCCGCCGAGAACGGCCACTCGTAGCCCTTTTTAAATATCGCCGCCGGAATATCGGACGGACTTGAGATATAGTCTTTGAGGAATTCGCGCTCCCACCGAGACATAGCGCGGGATCACCTGCTGGTAGCTGCCGGACACGTTCCAGCGCGGGGAGACGGACGCCATGCCGTACTGGCTCTCGGTCAGGTTTATGCCCCGCGCGCCCGCCTCGAGCGCCGCGCCGAGCGCGCACGTCTGGCTCTCCGGATAGACTGTCGACCCGTATATCGCAGACGGCCCGCCGACCGCCCAGACGACGTTCGGCGCGGCAAACACCGCGAGGCCGAACCTGTTCTCCTCGCTTGCCTCGCCCTCCGATACGGTCAGAATCCCTGCCGCCGCCTCGCCGTCCTTTAATATCTTTATCGCGCGGTACCCGTCGTACAGCGGTATCCGCTTTGAATCCGATTCCGCCTCGAGCGCCTCCGTCATATACTTTGAGGTGAGCGGGCCGCACGAGGTGGCGCGCCCCGCCGTGTCGTGGTCGGTGCGGTAGCCGATATATTCGCCGTATTCGTTGTGCGGGAACGGGACGCCGAGTGCGGTCAGCCTGTAAAACGCGCGTGACGACGCGGCGGACTCCACAAAGGCGAGGTCGCCGTGCATCGAGCCGCCTGCGGTCATATCTGCGGCCATATCCGCCGCGCTGTCCCCGTCCGACAGCTTATAATACGTCTGCTTGTCGCTCCCGGTATTCCGTGAGGTCCCCATGTTCCGCCCCTCGGTGACAATGGCAAAGCTCCCGCAGCCGCAGGACAGGAGGGAGAGCGCGCACCCGAATCCGGCGGCGCCGCTGCCGACGATCACGGCGTCATATTCGCGCACAGGCACGCGCCCGTATTCGGTATCGAGAGTATGATCGGGCATTTTGCCGCTGTTTTTCATTCCGTATTCCTCCGGAGGCGATGTATTTTCGAGAGTTATATTCATCTATGATTTTATCACAAAAGCGCGACCCGCTCAATAAGCGTGCGGCGATTTGCGCCGGGAAGTTCGAAAAATTTTCGTTTTGCCCTTTTCTTCTGCTCAGAGATGTGGTATGATTATTATGAGTATATATCGGCTCTTTGCCGCCTTCTTTTCTCACTCAGTATGAATTGACAAGGAGATGCTCTTTATCATATGGATCTTTCCGATTTTTCACTTCTTTACCCCGCCGGTCACAGGGAGCACGACAGGCAGCCGGACATAACGTCCGACACTATCGAGCAGCTTGAGCTCGACCTGCTCTTTCAACTTAACAATTCCTCGCTCGAAGAGTTCTTCACCACCTCGCCCGAGGTGATAAAGTACAGGCAGGACGTTTTCGAGGACATCGAGGCTTGCCCGGAGATAGCGGAGACGCTCTCCAAGGTCGTCCCCGTGCTGCTCGACATTGAGGAGCTGCGCCGCCTCTCGACAAACGCCGCCTCGGCGGGCGCGTCCGACACCGAATCATACCTCTTCTCCCTCTCGGAGATCGAGCTCTACACCTCCTGCCTCTCCATCATGCACAAGGGACTCACGGACTGCCGCGAAAAGGTCAAAAGCGAGGCGTTCCGCACGCTATGCGACCGCATCACGGAGCTCACCGAGAGCGACTATTACCGCGACCTGAATGAAAAGCTGAACGCGCTGACGCAGCGCGTCCGCGACATCAAGAGCGTCACGGTCGGCGTCAATCTCGACGCACAGCTCCGCCCCGTCTACGCGGGCGTGCTCTCGTTCAATTCCCGCCCGTTCAAGAGCGGAGAGGTCATCGACAAGATCCTCCGCCTCAACTTCAAAAACGACGAAAATACGTGCATCGCGCCGCTCTCGCCGTTCCTCAAGGGGCAGTCCGAGAACCAGCAGTACGCGACGACGCACGCGTTTTATTCCGCGATAAACGACGTCTTCCGCAGCTCAGTCCGCTCGTGGCGGCGCCTCGTCTCGGAATACGTCCTTGAAAACACGGACTTTCTTCTCTCGATCCTCCCGGAGGTCGAATTCATCGTAAAGAGCTCGCGCATCATCTCGGCGCTCCGCCGCCGCGGCATCGCGCTCTGCCGCCCCGACGTCCGCCCGATGGAGGAGCAGGCGCTCTCGTTTGATTCGCTTGCAAACCCCGTCGTCGCGCTCAGGATAGAGGACGAGATCGTCACAAACGACCTCGACTTTGACGAGAACGCGGGGATATACGTGCTGACCGGCCCGAACAGAGGCGGAAAATCCGTCATCACCTGCGCGCTCGGTCAGGCGGTCGCCATGTGTATGCTCGGGCTGCCCGTACCGGCTAAACGTGCCGTGATATCGCCGTGCGACGGTATCTTTGCGCACTTCCCGACCGGGAGCGACGACACGATAGACAAAGGCAGGCTCGGCGAGGAATGCGCAAGGCTCGAGGAAATATTTGACCGCGCCTCGCGGTACAGCCTGATACTGCTCGATGAATCGCTTTCCTCGACGGGAGCGTTCGAGGCATCGTATATCGCCGCGGAGGTGCTGACCGGATTTGCCGTCCTCGGCTGCCATGCGCTGTTCTCAACGCACCTGCACGAGCTCGCCGCAAAGGTGGACGATATAAACGCAGATTCCGCCGCGCGCGGCGGTGTCCGCGTTGACAACCTCGTCGCCGGGATAGACGACGGGCGCCGCAGCTTCAAGATACTGCGCCAGCGTCCGGACGGAAAGAGCTATGCGCACGATATCGCCGAAAAATACAACCTCTCGTTCGATCAGATCATGGCAAAGCTGAACGGGAGAAAAGAAACCGGGAAAGGGACCGCAGAATGAACGAAATATTGAATCTCATCGAAAATGACGCGCACCTCACGAACGAACAGATCGCCGTCATGCTCGGAAAGGAAACGGGCGAGGTCAGCGACCTTATAGAAAAATGCGAGGCAGACGGCGTTATCCTCGGCTACCGCGCCGTCATAGACTGGGACAAGACGGACCGCGAATACGCGACTGCGTTTATCGAGGTCAAGATCACGCCCCAGCGCGACCGCGGCTTTGACCGGATCGCCGAGCGCATATACCGCTACCCCGAGGTCAAGAGCCTCTACCTCATGTCCGGCAGCTACGACCTCGCCTGCATCATCGAGGGGCGCACGATGAAGGAG
>CANROT010000116.1 GCA_947632285.1 uncultured Clostridia bacterium | reverse complement strand
TGGATGCACACGTTCTCGCCCGCAAAGATGTGGATACGCGGGTTCAACGAATACAGAAAGCCGCTTCTGCACCTGCACACGCAGTTCAACCGCGACATTCCGTTCGACACCATCGACATGGACTTCATGAATCAGAACCAGTCGGCGCACGGCGACCGCGAGTTCTCGCACATGCTGACCCGCATGGGGACGCCGAGAAAGATCGTCTCCGGTCACTGGTCGGACGAGAAGACGCAGGAGAGGATCGCAGACTGGATGCGCACCGCCATCGGCGCGCTCGAATCCCGCTCCCTCCGCATACTCCGCGTCGGCGACAATATGCGTGACGTCGCCGTCACCGAGGGCGACAAGGTCGAGGCCGAGCAGAAGTTCGGCTGGGAGATCGACGCCTACAACATTACGGACGTCGACGAATACGTCCGCGCCGTCCCAGAGGCGGACACGAACGCGCTGACCGACGAATACTACGATACATACGACCTCATCACGGACGGCAGAGATCCCGCCGAGTTCCGCGCGCACGTCGCAGAGCAGGCGAAGATCGAGCTCGGTTTCCGCAAATTTGTCGAAGAGCACAACTATCACGCGGTCGTCACGAACTTCCAGATGCTCGCGGGGCTGCACCAGCTCCCCGGCCTTGCAATGCAGCGCATGATGCAGGACGGCTACGGCTTCGGCGCCGAGGGCGACTGGAAAACGGCGGGCGTCGTCCGTCTCTTCAAGCTCATGACCGCCGGAAAGAAGGGCGCTATGGGCACGTCCTTTATGGAGGACTACACGTATCATCTCGAGCCCGGCAACGAGGCTATCCTTCAGGCGCACATGCTTGAGGTCTGCCCGACGATCGCGTCCGCAAAGCCCGCGATCCGCGTCTGCCCGCTCTCCATGGGAGACAGGGAAGACCCGGCCCGCCTCGTCTTTACGGCGAAACCCGGCAGAGGCGTCGCCTGCTCGCTCGTTGACCTCGGGCATCGCTTCCGCATGATCATCAACGAGGTCGAGTGCATTCCGCAGACAAAGCCGATGCCGAATCTGCCCGTCGCGTCCGCGCTGTGGCGCACGCTGCCCGATTTCAGAACGGGCACGGAGGGCTGGCTGATGTGCGGCGGCGCGCATCACACCGCGTTCACGTATGACCTCACGCGTGAAAACGTCGTCGACCTCTGCGATTACTTCGGGATCGAGAGCGTCGTTATCGGCGAGGGCACGACGGTCGAGTCTCTCAAGCGCGACCTCATGCTCGGCGAGGTTTATTACAGATAAAAAGCGCTCACAAAAGTCGGAGGGGAGCCCTTTAAAAGGCTCCCCTCCGGGCATACATACCGAAATAAAGGAAATGCTGGACAGAAACAGGATAAAGGCAAAGGGAAGACAGGCGGTCATAATCGCCGTTATAACAACGATAATATGCGGTCTGCTTGCTGCGCTTGCCGTCGCGCTTTTCGTGATAGACAAGCTCAACAAGAACAACCTTTTTATAAAGAGCGTGCTCGTCGACAACAACTATATCCTCAATATGAACGCAAATTACAGCAACGAGGGCGCGGACGACGGCGTAGATGAGGCGATGGACCCCGTGGCGTATGCGCTGAATCAGCTTTTCAAAGCCGTTGGCGAGCTCGATGAATTCAAGGTACCGATGAAGTATCTGCGCATCCGGGAGGACGGCGCCGTGTCGGTGGACATCTCCGGCTCCATGGAGGAAGAGTATCTCGACGATATGAACGAGTGGGGATATGTTGTATTTGTCTATTACAGCGAAAATGACGACTCGCCGATCATTCTCGGCGAGCAGCTGACGTCGGATTCGGTATATTCGGCCGGCGAGCTCCCCGGGGCAGATGGCGTATATATAGATGTGCGCGATGAAGAAGGCGTGCCGGACGGATACACGCTCAAGCAGTTCCGGCAAGAATACAGCCTTGATACCGTCATTCAAATGCTCAATGATTTCTTTGCCGCGGCACGCGATACATACAGCGCGAACGGGGTCGGCCCCGCCGCGGACAGGCTGGTTGAGGACTATTTCAAAAAGACTCTCTTTTACCGGTACGATCTCGCGTTCGAATCGACGGAGAAAAAGAAAAACGCGCTGCTCGACGTGCCGTACATCACGCAGGAGGGCATGCTGCCGAACGGGTGCGAATCCGTCTCCGCCGTGATGCTGCTGCGCTATCTCGGGTACGATATCACGCCCGAGGAGTTCGTCGACGATTATCTTGAGTGCGAGCCCGTTTCGATCAGGTGGGGCTGCCGGTACGGGCCGAATCCCAAGCTCAAGTATGCGGGCGACCCACGTTCCGAGGATCAGGGCTACGGCTGTTTCGCGCCGGTCATCGTCCGCGCGCTGAATAAGTTCCTCGCGGAGGAGGACTGCCACGCAAAGAACGTCTCCGGTATGTCGCTCGAACAGCTCAAAAAGGAGTTCATCGACCACGGGATCCCCGTCGCCGTCTGGGTAACGGTCGGCATGGAGGAGATAGACAAGATCGTCCTATGGCAGTCGACGGACGGGGAAGAGAGCTTTATGTACCCGGCTAACGAGCACTGTATGGTGTTCTGCGGCTATGGCAGCGGCGCGTATATATTCGCCGACCCATACGGCTCAAACGGGATCGTGTCATATCCGATAGATGAGTCCGTCCTCGCGTATAATTCGCTCAATATGCAGGCCGTCGTGGTGCTCCCGGACGGGAACATCGGCGGAAGATAATAAAAAAACGATGCCCGCATCGGAGGCACGGAAAGCCGCGCCGATGCGGGCAAAATTTTTTTGGAAAAATGCGGGAAAAGAGTTGACAATCACGTCATGTGATGGTATTATGTAGGCATAAGATAAAACTATAACGTTATAAGAAGGAGTTGACCGAAATGAAGAAATGCTCAAGCTGCGGGGCGGTGCAGAGCGATTCGCGCACCGTCTGCATTGACTGCGGCGCGCGCCTCGGCGCACCCGTGTCCTCCGACGAGGAGGCGGCGATAAACAAAGCGACGGACGAAAAAATCGACAGGGCGGGCGAGAAGACGGAGCTGTTTTATACACCGCCGGTCCTCAGGATCTTCGGATTTGTCTCGGCGGCGGCCGTGGCGGCGCTCGTGATCCTTTTGTGCATCACGTCGTCGCAGCTGAGCAGCGTCAAGCGCGAGATGAATGACCGGCTGGGCGTGCTCGGCGTCGCCACGGAGGGGAAAGGCAGCCTTGTGTTCGCGGACGGGAGCACGGAGTTATCCGTTCTTTTCGAGTATTCCGAAAGGATAGACGAGCTTGAGCACGTCTCGATGATGGCGCTCATCTCCCTCGTTCTACTCATTATCCCGATGATGATTTTCCTCTTTCCGAAGGCGATCTGGGGCATCGATACATGGGTGATGCGGAACGCCTACGGCGTCGGCGCGGAGCCGACGTTAACATGGATCACGGCGGCGCGGGTGATCTCGGTCATACTGTTTGCGCTCGGCGCGGCGGGAACGGTATATTCGATAGTCACGTTTGAGGGGCTCTGATGCTCACATGATGTAAACGGCCCACGCGACGACGAGGTGAAGGAGGATAAACAGCGGCAGCGGGATCATAAAGCTCGTGTGCTGCGTCTTGTGGCGTATGAGCTGCATTGTGACGTACATCGTCAGTGCGCCTCCGAGGAATGCGACGAGCAAAAGCACGCGCTCCGGGATCCTGCGCCCGCGTTTCCACGACGCGGACTTGTCGTAAACGGTCAGAACGACAGCTATAACGGATATGACTGCGAACCAGCACGCGAGCGGCAGCCGCAATAATTCAATGAGCTCATGGATATCCATCAGTTTTTCTCCTCAATATAAAGGCATCCCGCGTCGAACAGCGGCAGGGACGTGAGCGAGGAAAGCGTGACGCCCGCCTTCGCCGCCGCGCCGCGTATGATATCGGCGGACGGGTGGGAGGCAAAGTCGCCGAGCGTGAACAGCGTGCCGCCCGCAAAAAATGACGCGCCGCCGAAAAAGCCCGTGTCATATCCCTCGAGCGCGATGTGCCCGGGCGCTATGAGATAGGCGCCTAATCCGCGCGACTGCGCCGCGCGGCAGATGCGCGTGTCCGCCGTGATGACGGGGGAGCAGCGCTCATCGCCGAGAATGGCAGTCGAGCATTTCGTGTAACCCTGCGCGACGTTCAGCGTCGGCGTCATATGCTCCGCCGCGCACCGCTTGACCGCGGGCGAGACGGCGTCCGCGCGCCCGAACAGCGCGCCGCCGAATACGGCGCAGTTGAAGGCGACGTCTCCCGGATATTCGGCAGATGCGCCGTCCGACGTCACCGTCAGCGAGAGGCGCGGCAGCAGGGAAGTTATCTTATCAATTGCGGCGGCGAACGCGCCGTTTTCCATATGTTTCGCGCGGACGAAGAGCTTACCCCAGCCGCAGAACAAAAGCATATCCGGGTGCGAGGCGACGGGCTCCGGCAGGTCCGCCATCGGCGGCATTGTAACAATGTCAAAGCCGCGCTCCCGCGCGGCGGAGACGATGCCGTCCGGCGTGTTGTGTGACAGCAGCAGAACGCCCATAAATTATACCTCCGGCGCGTAAAAGAAATAAAAACGGGCAGACTTTTGTGAAAAAGTCTGCCCCTGCGCGTTTACTAAAACGATCAGACGGCGCGCGTTACCTTGCCGGAGCGAAGGCAGCGAGAGCAAATGCTAACGGTCTTATGAGTGCCGTTATCATCTATGCGAACTTTTCTGATGTTGGGTTTCCACGTTCTCGACGTTTTGCGCTCGGAGTGAGAAACATTGTGACCGAAGGTCACGCCCTTACCGCAGATACAGCATTTTGCCATAGAGATACACCTCCAAATATATGAATAAATCATCATCAAATCACGAACAAGGGTATTATATCATAAGAAAATCGGAAATGCAATAGGCAGCGGAAGAAATTTTTTAATTTCCGCGATTTTTTTAGCTCAAAGCCGCGCCTCTCCCGCGCCCGCTCATTCTATAGGGACGAGCTTGCAGTTTTTTTCCGAATCGAAATTCTCCCACCCCTTTGTGTCGGGGTCGTAGTATACAGTCGGCGCCTCATCGTGAAAATCGAACTCCGAAAATTCGGGGCAGTCACCCTCGAACACGATGCGTGCGTTTTCTTTAAATAAAAACGTGATGTCCCCGAATTTTTCAACGCTCGCCGGTATGATTATCTCCGCGTCTGAAGATATGACAAAGAAATAATATCCGTTGATCATTTCGCAGCCGTCCTTGAAGATAATTTTTTCAAGTGACGGGACGTTGTCGAACGCCCTCAAGTACGGTCTGTTGGTATTCAAAGGCAAGTCCATCATATCTAAGTTCGGGGGCAGCTTGACGACCTTTAAAGACGTACAGTTCGAGAATGCGTCCTCGCCGACCGTGGCAACATTATCCGGCAGGTCCACCTCCGTAAGCGATGTGCAGCCCTCAAATGCCCAGGACCATATTACATTAAGCGTGTCGGGAAATTTGACCTCACGAAGGTTCTCACACCTTCTGAAAGATTCTTCGAAGATCTGTAAGAGCTTTGTCCCGGTAAGGTCTACCGATTCAAGTGATACGCAGTCTTCGAATGCTCCATACTCGATCAATTCCAGGTTTTTCGGAAAGCTCACCTGCTCGAGCAGGCGGCAGTTTGAAAATGTGTGCGGCCCGATCTTTGTGACGCTGTCGGGGATAGCGACCGCTTTGACGGGGCGGCGTGTAAAAACGCCCTCCTCCGGTATCGACCCTTCTTCATCAAGTACCCTGCCGAGTTCAGTGACCGGTTTCCCGTCTATCTCGGAGGGGATAACAACGGTCTCGTCACTCCCGATGTAGCGGATCAGGCGTATCCCGTCCCCGTCGTCCGTGGTCTCGTATTCAAAGTCAGACGCGGGCGCAGGCTCAACATCGGCAAATATATCATCATCTCCCGCCATGCAGCCGACCGGGCCGCACAGGACCAGCGCAAATAGCAGCGCCGCTGCCACGATAGATCTTAGTGTCCGTTTCATTTTCCGTCTCCCTTGCTGTTTTGCTGTAAGATTTATAGATCCCCCGATTTTGTCCTTCATAATAATATGACGTAAAAAAGTACCCAAAGGGACCGCGCGCAGAAAAAATTTTTTTAAAGATGCCGTCCCCCGCAAGAAAAAAGCGGATTCTGTAAGGAATACGTACAAAATCCGTTTATCCGTGGATAACGGGGTGCGGTCAAAAGTGATTAGTGAAGAGTGGAAAGTTGTATAGTAAAAGTGGACACATGAAACAGTGAATGATATAATAGAACTGAGGAGTGTGTCAAAATGAAGAGGAAGTACAGCAAGGAATTCAAGGTAAGCGCATGCGAGCTTGTAGTGAAGGACAAGCTCAAGCCGCAGATCGTCGCGGAAAAGATGGGGTTGAATGTGGTCATGCTCTATCGATGGGTGTCAGAGTACCAGCAAAACGGAGATCAGGCATTCATGGGAACAGGCCACCCGGCACCGGCAGACGCTGAACTCCGCAAACTCAAACGGGAAAACGAACGGCTGCGGCAGGAGAACGAGATATTAAAAAAGCAGCGGCATACTTTGCGAAACACCCGGCAGAAAAATAGCATTTGCAAAAAAGGACCTGACCGAGTATGACACCGGCATGGTATGCGGGATATTACGGGTGTCGAGGAGCGCGTTTTACCGAAAGGCAAGT
>CANROT010000115.1 GCA_947632285.1 uncultured Clostridia bacterium | reverse complement strand
GGATTTTAACTGTTTGTACGATTTGCATAAGGTCCCTCCTTTTGCATTTTAGCCTTTCGGCTATCCGGCGGCGCCGTCCCCCGACGCCGCCGGATAGCCGCCCTCCCCCGAAGGGAGGGGCGGCATTTTTTGTCAAGCTTTTTTTGTGAAGTAGCCGGGATTATCCGCGCCGTCAATTTGAGCATAAGTGCCGTCTACATGATCGCGCGACCACGGAGTTCCCGCGCCGCCATGGAAATTATTCCAGTCCTTACTGTTACGACCGAACATATTGGTATCATTACAACCATCTGTCACTACAAAGCTTTCGCTTGCGTAAATGGTTTCCAGCCCGCTGCAGGCATGGAACATCATGTTCATGGTCGTGACATTGGCAGTATCCCAGCCTGTCAGATCAATGACGGTGAGCTTTTCGCAACCCTGGAACATGTTATTCATATTCGTTACTTTCGCCGTATTCCAAGCGGAAAGATCAATGCTCTGCAGTTTGTTGCAGCCGTGGAATGCGTACCCCATACTGGTTACACGTGACGTATTCCAGCCGCTGAGATCGATCTCGGTCAAGTTGGAGCAACCGTCAAACATACTGCCGATGCTGGTCAGGCTCTCAGTATTCCAGCCGCCGATCCCTTTGATCTCGCGCAACGCTTTGCAGCCATAGAACATATTACCCATTCCCGTAACGGACGAAGTGTCAAGCCCCGTCATGTCCAGTGTTTCTATAGCTTTGCAACTATAGAACATACGCGACATATCCTTTACATTGTGGGTGTCCCACCCTGTCAGGCCCTTAACTTCCGTCAGCTTACTGCAATAATTGAACATCTCCGTCATTGTAGTCACGCCGGAAACATTCAATCCTGAGAGATCGATGCTTTGCAGGCCTTGACAATAATTAAACATTTTCGTCAAATTCGTTACGCCCGAGGTATCAAGTCCACTCAGATCAACGGACTCCAAAGCTTTGCAGTAGTTAAACAGCTCTGAAAAGTCCGTGCCCTCCTCTGTAAAAACGGGGAATTTGAACTCAACCGTGGTCAGCTTATTCAAGTTGCTGAACAACCGCTTCCCACGATAAATTGAGTCTGATCGCATATTAGGATCCGTCCAGAGATACGCTCTCACAACGTCCTTGAAGCAAATATATACGTTCTGCAGTCCGTCCTCCGTATCCTCGCGGAATAGACGGGCGCGCTCGCCGGTATCTTCCTGGTCGATCTTCTCACCGTCTTCCCAGGTGAACTTATCCGACACGTCGGCAAAATCACAGAAGACGATCTTTTGGACTTTATAGTCCATCGCATTATGGCTTGGATCCCCTATGATCCTGTTGCCCAGGCCGTTGGTTTCATTGAGGGACACCAGCCGGACGGTGGGAGCTTTTGCATAAACCACATACTCGCTGAGATGCGTTGTAACGAATGAAAGCTCGCCCGTTCCGGCGATGTATGACTCTTTGTAGTCCTCGCTGTCATCCGGGGTCCCGTCTTTGTTGTAAAGGACATCGACATCCTCGAGCTTATCGCTTATGTAAGTATCGATCGTAATGCTCTTGCCCGATTCAAATTTCGTCACAAGCTCTCCGTCGTGGAACAGCGACAGATCGATGACCGCCACGGACATGCGTTCGCCCTCTATATCTCTGACCGCATTTGTCGCGACCCTCAGCTCATATTCATCGCCGGCTTCCAGCGCCCCGGCCTCAAACGTCACGGTGGTGGCGCGTTTGCCTGTCGGCGTGTTGCCGGGGAAACGGAAAACGGTGGGGCCGTCATCGGACGCCGTGGCCGTTGCCGTGTCGATGATCACGGTGCTGCCGTCCTTATAAGTGGAGTCAAGGTCGTAATCCGGCCCGAAGCTGTCGGATTCATACGGCGTCTGGGAAGCGATGAGCTTCAGTCCAAGATAGATCTGAGGTGTCTCCGTGCCTGTTTTGTAGTTGGCCTCGTTGCCCACCCACTCCGGCATGTACACCGACAGGGTAAAGATCCTCTCCGACGGCCCGTCCTTGGAGCTCTTCGGGTACAGGACCATATTGGGCTTGCCGATCTGCTCCGGGTGGCCGAGCGCATCTTTTTCCGCGCTCTCCCCGCCCGCGAGCCATGCTGCCTCTCTGTTTTCAAGAGCTTCCGCTCCGTCAAGCGTGTGGAAAACAAGATACTGTGAAAGCTTAAACTTTCCGCCGTCTATGTTTTCATATTCCTTCTCCGGCACGGTGCCGTCCTCATTGCCGTACACATTTGCCGAGAGATCATACCGCAACGCAAGCGAACCGGCGTTGCGCACGCGCAGATAAACGATCTCGGTGTGGCCGGGCTCCCAAAGGGCGCCGTCATTGAACAATTCGGTCCCTTCTTTCACTGTCGTCCAGTCCCCCTTGGGGGAAACGGAGCCGGTAGTATCGTCCACCTCCGCCGGCTTGTACTCAAGCTCGATTTCGAGATTGCCGGCGACGATCTGATTCTTGCCGCTCGTCACGCTGTCGGTGAACCACGCAAACGTGGAGCCGATAAGCATCGAGACGCACAGCAGCATCGAAAGCGCGCTTGCGAGCAGCGCTTTTTTCGTGTGTTTCATTTCTTACACTCCTTTATTTAGTTTTTCGGCGTTTCCGGGACAGACACGTCCCGATAAATGCCGTCAAACTCGGAGCGCGTCTATTTTCTCTTTTCCTTTCCCCAAGGATTGGCAAATATCACCAACCGGGAGTAAAACACCCCCCCCCTGGGATTTTAACTGTTTGTACGATTTGCATAAGGTCCCTCCTTTTGCATTTTAGCCTTACGGCTATCCGGCGGCACCGTCCCCCGACGCCGCCGGATAGCCGCCCTCCCCCGAAGGGAGGGGCGGCAAATTTGACTATAATTTAATGCTCACTTTTGGTACGCTCCGGCGATACTCACCGTTAAACCCGAAGCGCGGTCATGCCGTTTTGTTTCTTTCCCGGGATTTGTGAAAAGCAGCAGAAGTGCGCCGGGACAAGTTACAATTCGCCATATACCGTCTATATTCTATAACACACGATATATTTTGTCAATGGACTTATTGCGGAAAAAGCGAGCTGCGGCGCAAAAGCGAAAGAAAAGCGGGCGGCCGTTTTTCCGGTGCCCGTTTTGTCTGTGCGCTGTCCCTCTGTGACAGCCGCAAATGCTGTTTTAATTTTTCATGCGATAAGTCCGACGGCATGTCGTGCCTATCGGAGATCCGAGTCCATTTTCATATGCCGACAGCAAAACGGGCCGGATAAAGAAAATATTTTACGAGTTGGTTTTCTTTGCCGTGTTCAGAGAGGCGATCAGGATCCGCTTTATCTCGGTACACTGTTCAAGCAGCGTCCCGTCATCATAGTATCCGCTCTCAAGGAGCAGCTCGCTCCAGTATTCTGTCTCGGAGCATTCTTTCAGAGCAATTTGAAGCTTTGCAATGAAATCCGCCCTTCCGTGGGCATAAAAGGCCTCGCGGATATTTGCGCCGATGCTTGTACCTGCACGCAAAAACTGATTGATAAGTGCGCTCTCGCATTTTGCAGAGCGTAAAGTTTTGCACGCACTGATCACATTCAATGCAAATATCTTGGATTTCTCGATCAAAGGACTGCTTGCCATAGTTCTGCCGCCATTGTTTTTTCTCCGTCCGCGAAGCGGACAAATCCTATTCACTGTTCACTTTCACCTCTTCACTCTTCACTTTTACCTCTTACCTCCCAAAAATCGGCTTTATCGGGCGAAGTGAATAGTGAAAAGTGAAGAGTGAAGAGTGAAGAAGTAAAAATCGGCAAAGCTCTGACGAGCCTTGCCGATTTTTGAAGGCGCCACCCGGACGGCGCTTCGCGCCTATCGGAATGTCCGATTCCGCCCTTCGGGTTTAATACAAAACCCCGCCATTGGCGGGGTTTTGTATTAAAGGCGCCACCCGGAATCGGACCGGGGAATAAAGGTTTTGCAGACCTCTGCCTTACCGCTTGGCTATGGCGCCTTATTAAGAAAGCAACATCCGAGGGTGTTGCTTTCTTCTTATGGAGCGGATTACGGGGATCGAACCCGCCACCTCGACCTTGGCAAGGTCGCGCTCTACCAAATGAGCTAAATCCGCATATGCCTCCGATCGGAATCGAACCAACGACACGGGGATTTTCAGTCCCCTGCTCTACCAACTGAGCTACAGAGGCAAGTCATCAAGTACCTCGACCGAATAGGGTCGGGAGCGACCCGGATGGGACTCGAACCCACGACCTCCGCCGTGACAGGGCGGCGTTCTAACCAACTGAACTACCGGGCCATATTATATTGGGAACAACAGGGCTCGAACCTGTGACCCCCTGCTTGTAAGGCAGGTGCTCTCCCAGCTGAGCTATGCTCCCGTGTACCTGATGTGCCGCCCTGACTGCCTCGATCCCGCGACGGCATGAGGTATTATAGCACAGCGGCACCGTCTTGTCAACATCTTTTTTGAAAGTTTTTTCGCTTTTTTTCAAGGCGCCGAGATTGCGGCGCCTCTTTATCCGAACAGCGCCTCCGCCTCACGACGGTCAAAGACATATTTTTTCCCGCAGAAGCGGCAGCCGAGCTCGATAGATTCCGGCTCGCCCTTTTCGCGCTGTTCCGATAGTATTCTCTCCACCTCGGTTCTGCCGAGGCTGTACAGCGCCCTCGCCGTCCTCTCGCGCGAGCAGGTGCAGCGGTACTCGACCGGGATCTCGTCGAATATGTCGTATTCGACGCCGGACAGCGCCGTCTCCATGATCTCCTCGCAGCTCATTCCGTTCGCAAACATGGACGAGAGACGCGACAGGCGCCCGGCGTTTTCCTCGAGGCGCGCGGCCGTTTTGTCGTCGTAGAACGGCAGCATCTGTATGAACACACAGCCCGCGCCGAGGCACGAAAGGTCGCGCCCGATCAGCACGCCGACCGCGCACATCGTCGGTATCTGCTCGCTCTCGGCGAAATACGAGGCGATATCCTCGCCTATCTCGCCCGAAACGAGCTCGGTCACGCCGATATACGGCTCCTCGCCGCCCGCGTCTCTGATGACCTGCAAGACGCCAGAACCGACAATGCCGCCGACGTCGAGCTTGCCGCGGTCGTTGAGCGGCAGGTCTGCCGCCGGATTCTCGATATAGCCGCGCACGTTGCCCTCGTAGTCCGACACGGCCGTGAGTATTCCCGCGGGGCCGTCGCCGCGCAGAGTTACCGTTACCGAGTCGCCGGGGTCGCCGAGCATCGAGCCCATAACAGACGTGACGGTCAGGAGCCGTCCTATCGCCGCGCCCGCCGTCGCGGACGTCTTGTGTATCTCCACGGCGCGCCTCACGATGTCCGTTGAATCTATAACGTGTATGCGCGCGCTGCCGTCTCGCGTCATCGCGCGGAGTATTCTTGACATAACTTTCCTACGGGAAAAATTCGGTCAGATTTTCCCGCGCCCCCATTCTTCAAAGCTTATTTTACATAAAAATTATTCTGCCCGCCGCCTGTCCGACTGCAAAACAGACTATGTATATCGCGGTCTGCATGAGCCAAAACAGAGGCTTTCTTCTTCCCCAATATTCAGCGACGGAGCCGAAAGCGAGCGCGCTGACTATGACGACCGGAAATCCGGTGATGAGCCAAATTTCATACGACATGATGGGGAGGAGCGAAAAAAGCGCCCAAAACAGGTATATAGGCGCGGCGACGAGCGACGAGGCTACGAACAGTCTTTTCGCTGTAAACGTGTTCGAGCGGTAATAAGCGGCGAGCTTGACCTCGCCGAGACGGCATACCGCCATCGCGCCGCTGTAAAGCGCCAAGAAAATCGCGATCGCCGCAATCGTCGGGGTGTCGGTGAGATTTTTGTAGCAAATGAACAGCACGGCGTAAGGAACGAGCCCGACAGCGCACCGACGCGCGAAGTCCTTTACGCTGTCCCACAGCTCGCGCAGCCATCCGGTTTCATAGATCTGGGTCGAAAGCATTTGCATTGAGATGTTCTCCCCCGAAATTACAGTTCTATTATTGCCGCTTCGTCCGCCATTATTCTATCACACTCGCCGTCGCTTTTCAAGTGGAGATACAACGCCCGTTGTTGCCGCTCTTTTCCGTCTTTTTCACGCGGGCGGCAAAAGAGATCCTTTCGACCTCTCCCGAGTCCTCGTCACCGTCGCCGAGAGGCGTCGCCTCCGTGCCGCGGAACACGCCGAGCGTCTCAAATCCGGCGCGCGAAAGCTCGTTTTTTATTGTACGCACCGAGCGGCACCGCTGGCGCTGTACCTCGTCGTACCTGCGCCAAACGTCTCCGTCGCGGAGGAAATACGAGAGATAGAACGCTGCAAGTCCCGTTTTGTCGTTGTACGAATTCTGCCAGCCGAGATAGACGTCGCCGCCGTCTATGACGAAATCGCGCTCGCCGTATATGTGCCTGTATCTGCCGCGCGAGGCGACATCGAAGACGAAGACCCCGTCCGGCACAAGGTAGTTGTGAACGAGCGAAAGGCACCGGCGCAGGTCCTCCGTATTCGTCAGATAATTGAGCGAATCGCACGTCGAGATCACGGCGTCGACCGTGCCGTAGAGCTCAAACGCGCTCATATCCTGGCAGAGCCAGAGCACGCCGCCGTCCCCGGCCGCCTCCGCGTTTTCGCGCGCACGCGCGAGCATTTCCGGGGAGCTGTCCGCGCCCGTCATATCGTAGCCGCGCCGCGACAGCTCGAGCGTCAGCTTTCCCGTACCACAGCCTAAATCGAGCACAAGCTCCGGCTTTCCATTACAGTACCGCCGGAAG
>CANROT010000114.1 GCA_947632285.1 uncultured Clostridia bacterium | reverse complement strand
CGCCGAGCGTCAGCGTCGGGGACGTCGTCGTCTTCGTCGTCGTTTCCCCGTCCACGGCGGATTCGAGCGTCCATGTGTATTCGATCCCCTCGGGGCCGTCCGTGGCGATAGGCTCGCCGGGGCGGAGCCATTCGGACACGAACGTGAGGCTGTCGAGCTTTATGTCATCAGCGGGCGCCTCCGCCGTATTGCCGCCGTCAGCCGTACCGCTGCCGCCCGATCCTCCGCCGCTTTTGCTGCATGACGCCGCGAGCAGCAAGAGCGCTGAAAGCGCGCATATGAGGAGGTACCGCTTTATTTTTCCGTGCATTGTGTTCTATCCCTTTTCACGTTTTGCTTATTATCAGTATACACTAAACTACGCTTTTTTTCAATATCTTTATATTCGTATCTTAAAAAGTTGATGCCGGGCAGTAAAAGCTTTTGAAAAGGGGCGCGGGGAAAAACTTTTCTCGAAAAGTTTTTCCCCGCAAAATATATTCGAAAACATACCCCCGTCACCGCCGCGCGATGCGGCGCGTCATTCGCCAGAGCTGGCGCGTCGTCACGGTTATTCCCGTGAGGATCGGGACGCGGACGAAATAGGCGCCGCCCTCTCCGGTGACGATGCCCGGGTATTCGCCGCAGTAGATCTCGTTTTGCGAGAGTATGCGGTGCAGCTCGGTGATCGAATAGAACTTGTCGCGGAGAGGGTAGCCCGCGATCAAAAGTATGCTGACGGCAAATTCGATGCAGGTGTAGCAGTCGCGGATATGCGCGCGCACTCGCATCGGGACGAGCGCGGCGGACGCCATATTATAGATGTAGTGATACGGCCCCGAGCGGAGCATGCTGTTGACGCGGGCGCGCACGGCGCGCATATGCGCGTCGTCAACATGGACGGCGCAGACGGAGACGGCGGCGCGCTTTCCACCGTAGATGAAGCGCTCGCTCCCCTCGCGGACAAATCCGCCGCAGAACGGCGTGTGCAGCAGGAGCCTGCCGAACGAGTAGACCTCGTCAAGGTCGGGGTCAAACGATATTGAGACGTGGTTATATTGTCCGCGCGTCATCAGCCTGATAAAGCCGCCCGTCTTGTACCGGGTCGCGGTGAATACGATGTACAGTGTCGCCATGCGCTGCCCCCTCTACTTTATATTATCCCGAAAAGGATCAGCCCGACCGTGTTTATGCCGAGGTTTGCGAATATATGTATAATGTAGGACGGGAACACGGTCCCGCACCGCTCGTCAAAGAAGTCGAGGACGGCGCCCGCGAGGAAGAGGGCGGCGATCAGCAGCGCGAAGGTGACGGGCGAGAACCAGCCGGACATTATCGCGATGTGGTAGAGGGCGAAGGCGGCGGAAGAAAAAATATAGGCCGCCCGCCTGCCCGCGCGGTCCCGGAGCACGCCGAAGGCAAGCCCGCGGAACAAGAGCTCCTCGCAGAACGAGTTTACGAACGAAATGTAGAGCGCGACGAATATAAAGTTATCGCGCGTGACGCCCTCACCCGAGGCGAGCGATTCGGTGACGGCGGAAAAGTCAACGATGCCGCGCAGAGCGAAAAAACCGCCGACGATGACGGCGTAAACGAGGACGCCGACAGCCGCCGCAGCCGCGTATGCGCGGGCGCTTTTGCCCGGGGAGACGCGGCGGCGCAGCATATCGTCACGGGTGAGGAACATGTAAAGGAGCGGGAGCGCGACGAAGAAGACGAGCTTTACCGCGGACTTGACCGCATACGGAGGGGAGATGATCCCGTCGACGACCGCCATCGCGGCGCAGGCGAGCAGCGTTATCGCCGATGAATATATCACCCTCTTTTTGTCCGTCATAAGCGCGTTCCTTAATTTTTTACCCTTATATTACAATTATACTACCGCGCCGCACGTTTGTCAACAAAAAGCGGCGGCGAAAATGAGCGTTTTATACGTTTGCATAACAATGTTATGCAAACGTGTAAAAGCACGATTCTTCCTTTTGCGAGCGGGAAAAACAGATATTTCGACCCGATGCAAAAAAATTTTCAAAAAACTATTGCAATCGCGGGACATATCTGCTACAATAAAGCGCAAGTCGGAGGTGCGCACGTCGTCGGCGCGGCGCTCCGCCCGGCTATTCAGCAAAAGTCGCCAATTTAATAAAAAAACCGCCCGGTTTCGACGGGCTGCTGTGAGGTAATTGCGTACGGTGGTCTGTCCAAGATAGAGGGCGGTTTTCTGTATTTAAGGCGAGGCGTGAAATGTGAAAGGGGAGTCCCGCGCGGAGGGCGCGCGGCACACATGTCCATGAACGGAAAAAAACTGATCGAGCTTCGGGGCATCACGAAATCGTTTGACGGCGAGGTCGTGCTCGACAACATCTCTCTCGACATCTATGAGGACGAGTTCATAACCTTGCTCGGTCCTTCGGGCTGCGGAAAGACGACAACCCTCCGCATCATCGGCGGCTTTGAGTCGCCGGACTCGGGCGACGTCTTCTTTGACGGCGTCCGCATCAACGACACCCCGCCCTACAAGCGGCACATCAACACCGTCTTCCAGCGGTACGCGCTGTTCCCGCACCTGAACGTGTATGAGAACATCGCGTTCGGTCTGCGCGTCGCAAAGGTCAAGGACGACGAGGAGATCTCGAACCGCGTCCGCGAAATGCTCGAGATGGTCAACCTGAAGGGCTTCGAGCGCAGGCACGTGACGACGCTGTCCGGCGGCCAGCAGCAGCGCGTTGCGATCGCGCGCGCGCTCATCAACAAGCCGCGCGTCCTGCTCCTTGACGAGCCGCTCGGCGCGCTCGATCTGAAGCTGCGCAAGGACATGCAGAACGAGCTGAAAAACATGCAGAAGCGCACGGGGATCACGTTTATCTACGTCACGCACGATCAGGAGGAGGCGCTCTCGATGTCCGACACCGTCGTCGTCATGAACGAGGGGTCCATAATGCAGATCGGAACGCCGACGGATATATATAACGAGCCGAAAAACGCTTACGTCGCCGACTTCATCGGCGAATCGAACATCGTTGACGGCGTGATGCTCGACGACTTTTCGGTCAAGATGTCGGGGCAGACGTTCGTCTGCGTCGACAAGGGGTTCGGCAAGAACACGCCGGTCGACGTCGTCGTGCGCCCGGAGGACGTGGACGTTGTCGCGCCCGAGTCCGGTATGTTGAGGGGCAAGGTCACCTCCGTCACGTTCAAGGGTGTTCACTACGAGGTCATCGTCGACATCGGCGGCTTCAAGTGGATGATACAGACGACAGATTACGTCGCGCCGGACGCCGTTATCGGCATCGACATCGAGCCGGACGCGATACACATAATGAATAAATCGGAATATTCGGGTATGTTCGGCGATTATTCGTCGTTCTCCGACGAGCTTGATGCGCTCTCCGAGAACAGCGAGGAGGAGGAGGATTGAAAAAGAGCTTTTTGGAGCGGGCGTCCGCGTACCCGCACATCGTCTGGAGCGTGCTCTTCATCATCGCCCCGCTCATCTTCGTCGTGTACTACACGTTCACCGACGCGGACGGCGCGTTTACGACCGAGAACATCGCGCGCCTGTTCACCTCGAATTACGTTCTCATCTTCGTCAACTCAGTCTGCCTCGCGCTGATCGCGACGGTGATCTGCCTCGTGATCGCGTACCCGCTCGCGTACATCTTCTCCCGCATGAGGGAGAAGTGGCAGCGCATCATGATACTGCTCATCATGATACCGCTCTGGATGAACTTCCTCATCACGACGTATTCGTGGATGACGATCCTTGAGGACACGGGCATCATAAACTCGATCCTCTCCGTCTTCGGGCTCTCCGTCCACATGATCAACACGCCGGGCGCCGTCGTCGTCGGAATGGTGTTCTGCTTTTTGCCGTACATGATCCTGCCGATATACACGGTCATGTCCGGTATCGACGAAAAGCTGCTCGAGGCGGCTGCCGACCTCGGCTGCTCCGGCTGGCAGCGGCTGACAAAGGTCGTGATGCCGATGTCGCTTTCCGGCGTCATCTCCGGCATAACGATGGTGTTCGTCCCGTCGATCTCCACGTTCTATATTTCACAAAAGCTCGGCGGCGGCACGTTCCAGCTCATAGGCGACACGATAGAGAGCTACTTCGTCGGGACGGCGATAAACTACCACTTCGGCGCGGCGCTCTCGCTCGTCCTGATGATACTTATCCTGATCTCGATGGCGGTCATGAACCATTACACCGACGCCGAGGAGACGGAGAGGAGGCGCATTAAATAATGAAGATACTTTCGCGCATTTATCTGATCCTCGTCTTTATTTTCCTCTACGCGCCGATCGCGGTCATGATCCTGATCTCGTTCAACTCCGGCGAATCGACGACGGAGATGCAGGGGCTCTCGCTCTACTGGTACCGCGAGATGCTCCGCGATTCGGCAACGCTCGAGGCGCTGCGCAACACGCTCGTGCTCTCGATCTCCTCCGCCGTGATCTCGACCGTCGTCGGCACGCTCGCCGCCGTCGGTATTCACAGAATGAGGAACCGCTTTCTGCGCGGCGCCGTCATGTCCGTGACGAATATCCCGATGATGAACCCCGACATCGTGACCGGTATCTCGCTGATGCTGCTGTTCGTATTTGTCGGGACACTGCTCGGGCTCGAGTCGTATCTCTCGTTCTGGACGCTCCTGATCGCGCACGTGACGTTCAATCTGCCGTATGTGATCCTGTCCGTCCTGCCGAAGCTGAAGCAGATGGACAAGAACATTCCCGAGGCGGCGCTCGACCTCGGCTGCACGCCGATACAGTCGTTTTTCAAGGTGGAGCTGCCGTTCATCATGCCCGGCGTCGTCACTGGATTCATCATGGCGTTCACGCTGTCGTTCGACGACTTCGTCATCAGCAATTTCACGAGCGGCTCGTCGTTCGAGACGCTGACGATACACATTTATTCGATGATAAAGAAGAGCGTCAAGCCGGATATTTATGCGCTTTCAACGCTCATCTTCGCCGCCGTGCTGCTCCTGCTCGTCGTCTACAACATGAGCGACCGGAGCGAACGCGCCGACGCGAAGACGGAAAAGCGCCGCACGCTGCGTTTCCGCGGCAAGGAAGGGGGCGCCGCGAAATGAAAAAGCTGTTTTTCGCCGTGATCGCGCTTGCTGCGCTCCTGATGCTCGCGTCCTGCTCGGGCGGCGAGCACGACGACCTCTACGTCTACAACTGGGGCGAGTACATCTCCGACGGCTCGGAGGATTCACTCAACGTGACGCACGAGTTCGAGCTATACTATAAGGAGCTGACCGGGCGCGACATGAAGGTGCACTACACGACATATCCGTCGAATGAGGATATGTACGCAAAGATCAGCAGCGGCACGTCGAATTACGACGTCATAATCCCGTCCGACTACATGATCGAGCGCATGATAGAGGAAGGGCTGCTCGCAAAGATCGATATCGAGGCGGTCTGCGAAAAGTACGGCGCCGAGTGCTATTACGATTACATCGGCGAGGACTACCGCGGGCTCTTCTACGACCCGGACGATGAATACTCCGTCCCGTACACATACGGGCGCGTCGGCGTCATATACAACACGACGATGGTGGACGAGGAGGACCTCGGCGGCTGGGAGCTCATGTGGAACGAGAAGTACGCGGGCAAGATCCTCCAGTTCAACAACTCGCGCGACGGATTCGCGACGGCGCAGTATATGCTCGGCTCGGACGTGAACTCGACCGACTCGGAGGTCTGGCGCCGGGCGCAGGCGGAAATGCTCCGGCAGAAGCCGCTCGTCCAGAGCTACGTCATGGACGAGATCTACAACAAGATGGAGTCGGGTGAGGCGGCCGTCGCCGCGTATTACGCGGGCGATTACTTCACTATGCTCGACATCAACGAGGACCTCGGGTTCTATTACCCCGAGCGCACGAACGTGTTCGTTGACGCGATGTGCGTCCCCGCGGGCAGCGCGAACAAGGAGATCGCGCAGCTGTTTATCAATTTCATGCTCTCCCCCGACATCGCGATAGCGAACGCGGAATATATATACTACGCGTCGCCGAATTCGCTCGTGTTCGAGGACGAGGGCTATATCGAGGACATGGGCGAGGAGGCGATGGAGATCCTCTATCCCGAGGGCTTCAACTTCGCCGAGGAGCTGAACAGCTACGCGTACCGCAACCTTGACTCGGGCACGCTCGAGCTCGTCAATTCGCTCTGGGAGGATATGAAGATCACGGGCGGTCTGCCCGCAGACGTCTATGTCACCGCCGCCGTTCTTGCCGTCGGCATCGCCGTCGGTATCGCGGTCATCGTCATTCGCAAAAAGCGGAGAGCGAGGTTTTATTGATAGGGGTTGAATATTTGTGCGAGGGGAGAAACTTTCCGGAGGAAAGTTTCTCCCCTCGCGCTCCTCTTTTCAAAGGCTTTTTGTTACTTATAATATGTGAACGCGGCGGCGGGATTTGTCATATTATGAGGGTGAGCTCCTCATATCCAAGAGACAAGGCAGGTATGAAATGAACAACGACAATTTCTTCGACAGGGACGACTGTGACTGCGGCGGAATGAAGTATCACCCGGCGCGCCGCGACAGTGAGCCGTGTGCGCCGCAGGGCGACAGGCATTGCCATGACGAGCATCAGTGCTGTGAGCAGGGCCCGCAGGGCCCGCGCGGCCCGATGGGCCCGATGGGGCCGAGAGGCCCGGTCGGCAAGCAGGGCGAGCCCGGTCCCGCCGGCGAGAGAGGCCCGGCGGGCAGACAGGGGCCGCAGGGGCTGCGCGGCCCCGAGGGCGAACGCGGCCCGATGGGGCCGATGGGCCCCCAGGGCGCACCAGGCGGGACCGGGGAGCCGGTCCAGCCGCCGGTTCCAGGCCCGGCCCTGCCGCAGATAG
>CANROT010000113.1 GCA_947632285.1 uncultured Clostridia bacterium | reverse complement strand
CTTTCTCGAAAGTTTTCTCCCCCGGCAATATTTATCTGAATTTTTATTTGCGCTTTGAGCGTTCGTTTATGAGGCGCTTCTTCTCATCCCAGAGCTTCTGTGAGAGGTCAACATAATAATTATGCGGGTTATCGAACCGCTTGACCTCGTCCCAGAGCGTGCCGACCTCGCGGCGGCAATAGCTGCGGATCTCGTCGAGCGACGGCATGTCGTACACGAGCTTTCCGTCTTTAAAGATGTCCACGAGCAGCGGACGCGCCGTGTAATTCTCGAAGGTCTTGCGCTTCCACGTGTAGTCCGGGTCGAAGATCTCAAGCGGCTGCGACTCGTCTATGACCTCGTCGTAGACCGTGATGAGGTCCGCCTCCGCCTTGCCCGTTTCGTTCGAGTAGAGGCGGTACACCTTTTTATAGTGCGGATTCGTGATCTTGGTGACGTTCTCGCTGATCTTGATGCGCGGAATGACGGTCCCGTCCCCGTCCTCGACGGCGGCGAGCTTGTAGACGCCGCCGAACACCGGCGACGACATCGACGTTATGAGCCTTTCGCCGACGCCGAACGCGTCGACCTGCGCGCCCTGCCTTATCATGTCGCGGATCAGATACTCGTCAAGCGAATTCGAAACGACTATCTTGCAATAGTCAAATCCCGCGTCGTCAAGCATTTTGCGCGCGCGGCGCGACAGATACGTGATATCGCCGGAATCGAGGCGGATCGCGCACTTCTTTATCCCGCGCGGCAAAAGCACGTCACGGAACGCGCGTATCGCATTCGGTATGCCGCTCTTCAGGACGTTGTACGTGTCGACGAGCAGCGTTGCCGATTCGGGGTATATCTCGCAGTACGTGCGGAACGCCTCATACTCGGAATCAAACATCTGCACCCACGAGTGCGCCATCGTCCCCGTCGCGGGGACGCCGTACAGCTCATCGGACGCCGTGCACGCCGTCCCGGTGCAGCCGCCGATGTACGCGGCGCGCGCGCCGAGGATAGCGGCGTCCGCGCTGTGCGCGCGGCGCGAACCGAACTCGGATATCGAGCGCCCCTCCGCCGCCGTCACGATCCGGTTCGCTTTCGTCGCGACAAGGGACTGGTGATTGAACATCAGAAGAAGATACGTCTCAATGAACTGCGCCTCCGCCGCCGGTGCGCGCACCGTTATGACCGGCTCGTTCGGGAAAATGACGGTCCCCTCCGGCACCGCCCACATGTCTCCCGTGAACCGGAAACCGCGCAGATAGGAGAGGAAATCCTCGCCGAAAATGCCCTTTCCGCGCAGATATTCAATATCCTCGTCGTCAAAGTGAAGGTCCTTTATATATTCGATTATCTGCTCGAGCCCCGCCGCGATGGCGTACCCGCCGCCGTCCGGCACGGAGCGGAAAAAGACGTCGAAATACGATATCTCGTCTCCCTTGCCGCACTTAAAATATCCGTTCGCCATTGTGAGCTCGTAAAAGTCACAGAGCATCGTCAGATTTCGTTTGTTTTCCATTTTGAGCACCCCTCTTTTCGGTACTGCAATATTTTACATTTTTACGAATAATATTATACTCGCATAAAATCCCTTTTTACAATGGCAAACACGACGAATTTCCCGCCCCGTGCGGCCCCGCTATTGTGGATTTTAAAGCCAAAAGGCGCAAAAAAGGCGGCGGACAGTGCGCCCGCCGCCCTCTTTTACCGTTTGTCGGTTCAGTCGAGATTTTCCTCGACCTTTGCGTCCTCCGCGTTCTTCTTCACGGACGCGATGCCGTTCTCGCAGCTCGTCTTCGCCTTGTAGCCCTCGGAAGTGGCGATGATCTCGCCGTTCTTCGCCTTCAGCCTGAAGCGGTACTCGCCCGCCTTGTCGGTGTACATCTCAAACTTCGGGTGCTTCTGCTTCTCGTAGTCCTCGACCGTCTGATCCTCGACGTTTGCAACCGGCGCGTTATTCATAACGGACTGAACGCCGTTGCGCGCGGAGGCGAGCGTCTCATAGACTTCGGACGTCGCGATAACTTCGCCGTTCTGCGCCTTGAGATCGAATTTGAAGCCGGTATTGGTTTTTCTGATAACAAACTTTCCCATGATGGATCACTCCCTGTCAGTTTGCGCGGAGATAAAAAAATCCGCGCTTTTTCTTTATTTTATCACATGACAGCGTGAAAATCAACACTTCCCGACAAAAAATGAAAGATCATTCTTCCCCGTCGTAGTCAATATCCTCATATAGCTCGTCGTCAAAGATCGAGGCGACGCGGTCGAACTCGTCGTCGTCCGTGATGGTGGAGAGGATCTCCTCGCCGTCCTCGTCACGCTCGAGCTTGAGAATGACGTATTCTTCGTCGTTATCCGCCGGAGCAAGCGCATAATATGTGCTCCCCTCGGATTCTGTCTCCCCGATGAGCTCGTATTCGCTCTCGTTTCCTTCGTCGTCCGTCAGCGTTACGATATCGCCGATGCTGTATTCTTCGTTAGCCATTTTAAATTCTCCTTTTTCGCCGCCTTTGCGGCTCGTATTTATAGTAGTATAAAACCGCGCGTTTGTCAAGTATCTTCCGTCGCTATGAGGTGACAGACGGCGACATTTTCCCCGCGTGCGCGCAGATACCTGAGAGCCTGCACCCGCCGCACTTCGGTGACTTCGCCGTGCAGACATCGCGCCCGAACAGCACGAGGCGGTGGCAGAAGTCCGTCTGCTCGGACGGCTCAATCAGCGTGAGCAGTATTTTTTCCGCCTTCTCCGGCGTCTTCATCGACTCGTCATAGGCGCCGAGCCTGCCGCAGATGCGGATACAGTGCGTGTCCGTCACGACGCCGGGCACGCCGTAAACGTCGCCGAGGATCAGGTTCGCTATCTTCCTGCCGACGCCGGGCAGGGACAAAAGCTCCTCCATCGTGTCCGGCACCGTCCCGCCGAAACGGGAGACGATCATCTCGGACATCGCTTTTATATCCTTCGCCTTGACGCGGTAAAGCCCGCACGGGCGGACGATGCGCTCGAGCGCCCCGATATCCCCGCCCGCCATGGACGCGGCGTCCGGAAATTCGGCGAACAGCTCCTCCGAAACGATGTTGACCCGCGCGTCCGTGCACTGTGCCGAGAGGCGCGCCATCACGAGCAGCCGCCACGGGTCCCCCTCGTACCGCAGGGAGCAGACCGCGTCCGGGTATTCGTCCTTCAATATTCCGACCGCCTCGGCGAAAAGTTCTCTTTTTTCAGTCTCGGTCATATTTATTCCTCCGCTCCCTCGTCAAGTTCGATGTCGAAGTATTCAAGGAACACGTCGCGGACGGACACCGCCGCCCACGCTCCCGCGGAGCCGTGCTCTATGACGCTCGTGACGACGATCTCCGGGTCGTCAAACGGGGCAAACCCGACAAATACGGCGTTCGAGCTTCCGGAGCCGACCTGCGCCGTTCCCGTTTTGCCGCCGACCTTTATCGGCAGCTTGTCAAACAGCGTCGCCTGCGTCCCCGTCTCTATCACTCGCTGCATCGCGTTCAGTATGACGTTGACGTCGTGGTCGTCAAGCGCGACCGAGCTCAGCGTCTCCCGCTCCACTTCCCGGACGACGTTCCCCGTCCCGTACTCGCGGACGGAATCAAGTATGTGCGCGCGGTACCGCTCGCCGTCGTTTATCAGCGCTGACATATAGACGCTGAGCTGCAGCGGCGTGAACAGATTGTCCGACTGACCTATCGCCGCGACGAGCGTGTCTCCGGGGTTCCAGCCGCCGAGGCCGTGCTGCGTCCTGTAATCGGGGCCCGCGAGCACGCCCTCCGATTCGGGCAGCTCGATCCCGGTCTTTTCCCCGAGCCCGAAAGCGCGGCAGTACCTGTTCATCGTCTCGATCGTCAGCCTGCGCCCGAGCTCATAGAAGAAGTAGTTGCACGAAACTTCTATCGCCGTTGACACGTTTATCTTTCCGTGCGACCAGCCGTTCTGCACGTAGAGCCAGCAGCGCGGCGTGAATCCGGCATAATACGTATATATTCCCTTCGTCTCGATTATCGTGTTCTCGTCGATTATCCCCTCCGTCATCGCCGCCGCCGCGACCGCGGGCTTGAACGTCGAGCCGGGCGGATATTTGCCGTTCAGCGCACGGTTCAAGAGCGGAGTATTCTTGTCCTGATTGAGCATCGGGAGGTCCTCGCGGTATGTCGTTAAGTCATATGTCGGATATGTCGCGAGCGCGCGCACCTTCCCCGTTTCGACGTCGACCGCCGCGAGCGCTCCGGCGCACGCGTCCTCGCCGTCATTTTCGGCGTCGTCGAGCTCTGACTGCCCGTGTATGTATTCGACGTTGTCCTCGAGCGCCTTTTCGGCGGCGCGCTGGAGGTCAACGTCGAGCGTCAGGTATATGTCGTACCCCGCCTTCGGCTCCTTCGTCACCTCGCGCCCTATGATATTGCCGTACTCGTCCTCGGTGATCGTCATCTCGCCGTCCATGCCGTGCAGCTCCTCCTCGAACGCGAGCTCCACGCCGGAAACTCCGACCGTCGCGTCGAGGCGGTACCCCTGAGAGGTGTAATATTCGACGTCGCCGGCGCCGATCTTTCCCGTCATACCGAGGATATGCGAGGCGACGCCCGGCTCACAGTAAACGCGCTTTGCCTCGACGCGCACCGTGTACCCGCGCTGCGCGCCCTCTCCGAGATACGACAGCAGCGAGATGTCCGCATCAGTCGCGACCGTATACGGAGTCAGGAACGAAAAATCGCGGGATTCCATATCGTACCGCAGGCGGAGCAGGAAATCCGCGGTGTCCCGCTCGTAGAGCAGCTCCCCGTCACTGTCAACGATGCCGTATCGGACGGCGAGCTTGTCTATTATGTCCCCGAGCGTGACGGCGCGCTGCTCCGCGAGCTCGAGCGCGTAAAGGTCACGGCCGAGCGTATATCCGGAGAGCATGCTTTCATATATCGAGAGCGCATACGGGAGCTCGTCCCCGCCGACGATGGTCCCGATGTCGCCTATCCCGAGCGAGGATATGAGGCGGCTGAACCGCGCACGGCTCTCCGTCGTGTTGAAGAAGTCCTCGTCTATCTCGTAGTCCGGGTATTTTCCCGTCGCCGGGAACGTGATCTTCGAGAGCGTATATTCCGCGTCCGAGCGCAGTATCTTGTCGTAGAGCTCGAGCAGCATCTCATTCTGCGCGGCGTTCCTGGTCGGCAGCGTGCCCCGGTCGAGCACGATGCTGTATGAATATTCGTTTTTGATCAGCGGCTTCCCGTTGCAGTCGTAGACCTCGCCGCGCTGGGCCTGAATCGTGACCTTCCTCGTGTACGTGTCGTCGGAGACGAACGTGTAAAAATCCTGCCCCGCGATCTGCACATTTATGAGCCGCGCGGTATACAGAAGACATACGAACACAAAGAGAACAATGAGCGAGATCAGCCGGCTCATGTGTCGGTTTTCCATTGTCGTCCCCCTTTCTTTGATTTTCAGCGCCTTTAGTCAAGTTCCTTTTTCTTCTTGCGGAAGATCAGGTACACCGGCAGCAGTATGAGCGCCGGTACGGGCGAGACCGCAAGCGTCGAGCATAGCTCGGGCAAGAGCACGCCGCCGAACACGACCGAAAGGTCGACCGAGTGCCATACGAGAAACATATAAAACAGCGAGGTAAAAAGCCTCACCACCGCGGACGCGGCATCGAATATCAAAAACAAAAGCACGGATCGGCGGTAATATTCCGTCGCGATGACGCCGCAGAAATATCCGACGAGCATGTACGGCAGCGGCAGGAGTATGATCCCGGAGCCGCCGAGCGCATCAGCTATAAATCCGATCACGGCGCCGAATATGGCGCCCGCGCGCTCGCCCTCGAACATTCCTATCGCCGCCACCGCGACGATGAGAATATCCGGCGCCGCCCCGAACGGGCGGAAACGCGCAAAAAATGTCGTCCGCACAAGTATAAGAAAGAGTGACAGGACGGCGTAAACGGCATATTTTCCGACGGTCGCCGCCGTCACTCCCGATCTCATCTTTTCGCCGATAACGTCCGCCCGCCCGAAGGATATTCTCGGGAAGCGGAATCCGGCGCGCGCTTTCGCGCCCTCATTCTCTGACCGTTTCATACGATTTAATCACCATAACGCGGGAGAGCTCCTCGAGGTCCGCCGCGGGGCGCACATACGCCGTCACGGTCCGGCTGTATTCGTCCGTCTCGACGCGCTCGACCGTGCCGATGACGAGGTCGCGCGGATAAATGCTGCCGAGCCCGGAGGAAAGGACGCGGTCCCCGACCTCGACGTTTGAGTCGGTCGCGAGATATGTGAGCTTGCAAAGCCCCTCCATGCGCATATCGAAGTCGCCCTCGAGCAGCCCGACCTCGCCCGTCCGCTGTATGTACGCGCCGACGGACGACGCCGATTCGATTATCGTCAGCACCTTGCACCAGTTTGTGCCCGCCTCGTTCACGTAGCCGACGATGCCGTCCGCCGTCACGACGGGCATATCCTTCGTGACGCCGCTGTCCGTCCCGACGTCGAGCGTGAAGACGGTCATATAGTTCCCGACCTCTCTGCCAACGATGTTTGCGACCGCGAAATCGTATTCCGGGTGCTCGCGCGCAAGGTCAAAATAGCTGTACAGCCACTCGTTCATGCGCTCGATCTCCTCTATCTCGTAGTTTCTTTCCTCGAGCTCAGAGAGCCTTTTTTTCAGCTCTTCGTTTTCCGCCTTGAGCCGGTCAAATTCCGTGAAATAGTCGGTGAAGCCGTCGATCGCGTTCGTCGCCGCCGTCATCGCATTTTCGAGCGGGGAGAGCAGCGTCACGACGGCGCCGCGCATATAGTCGGAGAGCCCCATTATCGCCAGCACGGACGGCACGATGACGAGCATCAGCGCGACGCAGAGCATGACGACGAAGAATTTGTT
>CANROT010000112.1 GCA_947632285.1 uncultured Clostridia bacterium | reverse complement strand
GGCAGCGTCGTCATCATTCGCTCGAGCACAGCGAGGCACGAGCGCGAGGCGGGTGCGCTGCCCGCCGGAGAGCGCGCCTGTCGGCAGCTCGTGGAAGCTCTCGTCAAAGCCGAGGCGAGCCAGCACCGAGACGCAGCGCGCGCGGAAGTAGAGCCCGCCGCCGTCCTTGTATTCGGCGGTCAGCTCGTCGTGCTCGCGCAGCGCGGTCATGCAGCCGTAGCCGCCGGGCGGCAGCGTCGTCATCATTCGCTCGAGCACAGCGAGGCGCTCCTCGATCGCGAGCAGGCGCGGGAACGCGCCGTACATCTGCCCGAGCACCGTGTCCGGGCAGCCGGGCGCGCGGGAGAACGACTCGTTCTGCCGCAGTATCCCGACCGTCTTGCCGCGCGCGATATAGACGCCGCCCGTGTCGGGCGCGAGCTCGCCCGAGAGCATGGACAAAAGCGTCGTCTTCCCGCTGCCGTTCACGCCGACGATGCCGAGCCGGTCGCCCTCGTTGATCGAAAAGCCGATATTTTCAATTATCACGTTCGCGCCGTATGCGAGCGAAAGTGAATCAGCCGTGAGTATCGTCATTGTTTTTCGGGGGAGGCGCGAAAGCCGCCTCCCCCGGTACCTGCCTTTATATTTTTATCATGCCTTCGGTCCGTCCGAAACGCTCGTCTCGGCGGGCCCTATGTCGTGGATATCGAGCAGCTTCTGCTTCAGCTCGGACTCGATGCGGGCGAGCTCCGCCTCCGATTCGCGGCGCTTCGTCCTGCCCTCGTCCTGAATGCGGACGACCTCCTCGAGCGTGGAGACGAGCTGCTGGTTCGTGTGCGCTATCGTCTCCATATCGACGATGCCGCGCTCGGACTCCTTCGCGACGTTTACGGTGCTCATTCTGAGCGCGTCCGCGTTCTTTTTGAGCAGCTCGTTTGTGACCTCGGAGACCTCGCGCTGCGCCTCCATCGCCTGGGACGCGTGCGAGAGGCCGAGCGCGATGACCATCTGGCTCTTCCAGAGCGGGATCGTGTTCGCGAGCGTCGACTGTATCTTTTCGACCATCAGCGTGTCGCTGTTCTGGATCAGGCGGATCTGCGGCGCCATCTGGATCGAGATCATGCGCGTCAGCTCGAGGTCGTAGAGCTTCTTCTCGAACCTGTCGCAGAGGTCGGAGAAGTCGCGCGCGGCCTGCGCGTCCTCGGCGAGACCGGACGCTTTCGCCTTTTCGGTGAGCTCGACGAGCGTCGTTTCGCGCTCCTTCTTGAGGCGGCGCTTGCCCGCGACGATGTACATCGTCAGCTCCTTCTGATATGTGAGGTTGACGGCGTAGAGCCGGTCGAGCGTGGAGATGTCCTTCAGGAGCCCTATCTGATGGTCGCGGAGCATGCCGCAGATCTTGTCAACGTTGACCTCCGCCTTGTCATACTTCGTTTTGAGCGCGGCGACCTTGTTCGATGTCTTCTTGAACAGACCGAGAAAGCCCTTGTCCTCGGCCTCGTCGATGGAGAGGCCGTTCAGCTCGACGATGAGGTTCGATATCGTATCGCCGACGGAGCCGAGGTCCTTCGTGCGGACGCGCTCAAGCGCGGTGTCCGAGAACTGCGAGACCTTTGTCTGCGCGGGCGCGCCGTACTGCATGATGACGGCGCTGTCCGTTATATCTATCTTTTCCGAGAACTCCTCGACCTGCCGCTTCTCCTCATCTGTGAGTATGCTGTCGTCTATCTCGACCTCGGCGGGCGGAGCTTTTTTTTCTTCCTCATCGATCGGTAATGACAGCTCCGGGGCGGGCGCCGCCTCCGCGGCGCCTCCGAGCGAGAGCGTCGGCGTCGGAAGATCGAAAAATTCCTTGTTGTCGTTCATTTCTGCGTTTCCTCCTTATATATAAAAAATCTTATGTGCGGGTGTTTCTGCGGTAAACGGGCTGCGGGTATTGTTCCGCCTGCTCGGCGCCGTCATCGTCCTCCTCCTCGTCATCGTCGCCGCCGACCATGCCGACGACGATGCACATGCGGATCAGCACATAGATGAACAGCGCGAGCATCAGGACCTCGCGGCTGAGCGCGTAAACGTCCGGATAGGCGCGGAGGATTATGAGCACCATGTTCGGCAGCGAGTAGAGCCCGAGCATGATCATGGCGGTGAAGCCGAGGAAGACGTAGCGCGTGGGATCCGGGCTGCCGACGCGGAACCTGCCCTCCGCGAGGAAATACAGCGTCGCGGAGATGAGGGCGAGCGTCAGCATTATGTGGTTCGGATTGCTGATCTCGACCGAGGTGTCCACATATGCGCTGATGATGAGGGAGAAGAGCCACAGCCCGAGGAGCGCCGAGGCGATGATGCGAAAGCCCTTCGTGCCCACGGGGAGCGCTTTCCCTATCAGGAAATAGAGCGCCGCCGGCAGCGAGAGGACGAGCGTGACGATGCCGAGCGCGCTGCCGGACGCCTCGCCGGAAAGGATAGCGAGCAGCGTGCAGCCGATGATGATGAAGCCGGCGAGCGCCGAGGCGAATACGTGCGCATACGAATCCGTCGCCTCGCGGACCCCGCCGAGGTCGCGGCGCAGCAGCAGCGCGAAGACGAGCGCCAGGATAACGGAGAGCACCGTCCCGACGTAAACGATCGTCGGCAGCACGGCTCCGTGCTCGTAGTAACCCGCCGCGTCGTCAAACTCCATCAGGAGCGCGAGGACGCGCATGGAGGAAAGCCCGAGCGAGGCGATCAGCGAGACCATAAGTCCGCAGGTGTATATCATTCTGCTGTTTTTCATTGTTCACTCCCCCGGCGGCGCCGCGATTCGTTTTATCGGCGCCGCTTATAGTATAATTATAAACGCCCGGGATAAATTATACAATACGATTGAAGAGATTTTGTCCGAAAAAAACGAAAGTTTTTTGCTTTGTTATGGTAATTAAAGTTAAAAAACGTCAAAAAAAGGAAAAATATAGGGCGCACAGGAATAAAAGAACGGTTTCCGACATTATACTGAATGGTCGGACGGAGGAGGTGAGGTCATGAGGTCAAAGGTGGTGCCGGTCGGGCGCACGTTCGGCGCTTTGCGCGCGCTCGCGGAGGGGACGCGGGAGGACCGCGTCGGGACTTACGCCGCGGAGTCCGCGTTTTTCCTCATTCTCTCGGCGATACCGCTGCTGACGCTGACCGCGAGCACGGCGAAGCTGCTCATACCCGAGTTCGTCTCGGAATATTTCGGGCGGCTCGCGGAGCTTCTGCCCGGGGTGCTCGGGGAATATATCGAGTCCGAGCTGCTGTCGGCGCGCGAGCTCCAAGTGCCGATGTCCGTCTCCGCCGTCGCCGTGCTGTGGGCGGCGTCAAGGGGCGTGCGCGCCGTGAGGCGCGGGGTGCGCTCCGTCTTCGGCGAGGACGGCGGCTCCGTCATATCCGAGGCGCTGTACGGGCTGTCGTTCACGGCGGCGTTCATACTCATCATTGTCCTCGTGCTCGCGTTCTTCGTGTTCGGGGATCAGCTCTCATCGTTCGTGGGGGAGCGGTTCCCGGCGGCGGGCGCCGTTTTCGAGCTCGCGGTCGGGCTGTCGCCCGTCCTGACGATGCTCGCGCTGTCGGCGTTCTTCACGCTTTTGTACGCGACGTTCACGCCGCACGCCTCCGGCGGGCCGCGCCTGCGCGCGCATTTGCCCGGCGCCGCCCTCGCCGCCGCGGGCTGGACGCTGTATTCGTATATCTTCTCCGTCTTCGTCTCCGATTTTTCCGATATGCCGAGCCTCTACGGCAGCCTCGCCGCGACGGTCATTTTGATGCTGTGGCTCTACATGGTGATGTATATCATTCTCGCCGGCGCGGAGGTGAACAAGCTGCTGATGCGGAGAAATGTAAAAAAATAATATATTTTACACAACCATAGAATAATATATTGACATTTTTAGTGAAATGTGATATCATGCAAATGTGTATTACAGACCCCCGAATATGCGCTCGAACGGCGGCGCAGGGGACACAAAAAAGGCACGGAAGAAAGGTCACGGTGCAGACATTATGAAGAAGAGGATTTTTTCGCTTATCCTTGCAGCCCTTTTGATCCTGTCCTCGCTTGCGTTCGCGGCGTGCGACAAGGAGCCGGCAGATGGCGGCTCGTCGACGGGCGGCGGGACGGAAGGGACGAATGAGACCCCGAACACGGAGGGGAACGAGGAACCGTCCACGAACAAGTACGGGCTCTCGACCGAGTTTTTCGAGGACTACAAGCGCGACGAGAGCAACGTCTACTACGGAAAGATGGGCGTCGGCGGCAAAAACGTTTCGTTTGACAGGTTCACGATCAAGGTCAGCAGCAAGAACGCATACGTAAACGATTTCGAAAGCAGCGCGGAGCTCCCCGAGGGCCTGTTTGAGACGTTCGGCGGCTCGCTCTCCGACTGGAAGGTCGACGCCGACACGGTGACGGACGGCAACAAGATACTTTCATACACCGGCTCCGACAGCTCGATCCTCACGGTCGGCAACGCCGAGTGGGGCAAATCGAACCTCAAGGTCTCGGTCGCTCTTGCGGAAGGCGGCGAGGCGGAGGTGTATTTCTGCGTCAGGGACGACAAGAATTTCTATCGCCTGACCGTTTCGTCGGACGCCAAAACGGGCGTCAAGCTTGACGAGGTCAAGGACGGGAAGGAGACGAACGTCGGCGCGCTCGCGCACGGCGAGCCCACGGGCATATGGATGAACGTCAGCGTTGACATCGGTGCAAACGCCATGTTCGTGTATGTCGACGGCGTCGAGATGTTCCGGATCGAGGAAAAAGCCGTGGCGCACACGTATTCCGGGCTGATGGGTATCGCTCAGTGGAACACCGAATTCTATGTCGACAACGTAAAGATAGAGGACCCGGTGACGGGAGAGGTCTATTATGAGCAGGATTTCGAGGACGGGACGTTCCTTGACAACTGCACGTTCGGCGAGCGCAACGGCGCAAGCTGGTCCGTTGACAGCGCGGCTGATGACTGGGAGCTCTTAAAGCTCGACGACGGGAACACCGTGCTGCACTTCAAGAACAGCGGCGTCTACGGCGCCGTGGCGCTGTTCGACCCGAAGCTCCCCGAGGGCTGCGCGTCCGTGAAGATCACGTATCAGGGATATAAGCTCGCCGGTTCCGAGGGATATGCGTTCGTTTGGGATTGGCAGGCGGACAGCGTTGACGCGAACGGAGACGGTGCGGATTACATGGCGTACAACCTCGGCGGCTGGACCGGAAAGTCCGGCTTCCAGGAGATCGTCGGCGGTGCGAAGACGAACTATGAGGGCTCGGCGACCGTCGGGCTCCAGAACGAGGTCTGGCAGACGGTCGAGATCGACCTCACGCCGAGCGCCGCGTTCGGCTGCTTCGAGGGCGTCATCTACGAGACGTTCTGGTACGCGGACTAAAGCGTAAAATAAAAAATCAGCCATACCCGGGGTGGATCCCCGGGTATGGCTTTTTCGTGTCGGGCGATTTACATCATGACGGCTTCGATGTCGTCTGCGGAGCGGGGCGTGCCGGCGGAGAGGTTTTCGCAGCCGCTCTCCGTGATGAGGCAGTTGTCCTCGAGGCGGAAGCCGATGCCCCATTCGGGGACGTAGATTCCGACGTCGACGCAGAAGACCCAGCCGGGCGCGAGCTCGCCCGAGGCGTCCACCATGTCGTGCGTGTCGAAGCCGACGTGGTGCGAACCGCCGTGCCACATATAGCGCGATTCGTTTTCGGGCTTGTCGAGGACGCCGAGCTCGCAGAGGAGCCCGCCGCAATAGCGGTGTATCTCCGCGTCGACAAATTTCATCGGCAGGCCGGGGCGGAGTATCTCAAACATATGGTTCGAGGTCTTGTACGCGCATTCATATAGCGCGCGCTGGCGCGGGGAATATTTCCCATTGCACGGCCAGCCGCGCGAGACGTCCGTGTGCATATGATCGAATTTCGCGCCGACGTCGTTCAGGATCATGTCGCCGTCCTGCGCCTGACCGCGATAGTCATAGTAGTGTATGCAGAAGTTGTTTTCGCCTGCGGAGATGATCGGCGGGAATGCCGGTTCACGGCAGCCGCGCATGAGGAGCGCGTGGTCCCACACCGCCTTGTATTGGTATTCGTACATTCCGGGCTTTGAGGCGCGCATCATCGCGAGTATGCCCTCCGTCGTGAGCGCCTCCGCCTGCCGCATGGCAGCGATCTCGCACGGCGCTTTGACGGTGCGCTGTCGGCGGAGCTGAGGGCGAATGTCGACGGCCGTAAGCGCGGGGGCGAGCGCGCGGACGCGCGAGATAAAGGCGAGCCGCGTCGGGTTGTTGTTGTTCATGTCGTCGATGTCGAGGGCGAGGTTTCGGCAGAACGACGACGCTGCTTTTATCGCTTCGTCGAGCTCGTCCGTCGGGCGGACGTCGGCGATGCCGGAGATCTCCGTCGCCGCGTCCGGCTTTATGCGCCGACCGCACCAGCGCTCCTTCAGAAAATCGGGCGGGAGAGTGTAGAGCGTCTCCTTCGTCTCCCCGCCGTGCCGGACGGCGAGGAGCACGGACTCCGCCTGCCCGATTCCGGTCAGGTAGAGAAAATTCGTGTCGGCGTAGACGGGGTAGTCCTCGTCTGCGGTCTTGCGTATGGCGCCCCCGGCGTACACGCAGAGCAGCGTGTCCTCGGGGAGCGAATCGTATAGGCGGCGCCTGTTTTCGGTGTAAAACGATGCGTTCATGAATCGGCTCCTTTGGCGGTATAGTCTTCGCCCAAAAGCTCGCGGGCGGCGAGGTCGAGCGCCTCACCGACGGAGCCCCGGAGGACGAGCGAGGCGAGCCGGTTCGCGGGGGTGGGCGTATAGTTGATGACGACGAGGTCGGCGGCGTCGAAATAGCGGACGAGGGACGCCGCCGGGTAAACGGCGAGCGAGGTGCCGCCGACGATCATGACGAT
>CANROT010000111.1 GCA_947632285.1 uncultured Clostridia bacterium | reverse complement strand
GCGGTACTCGCCGAAGCTGACCGCCGTCCAGAACGACCAGGAGACGCAGTCAAGGATCGTCATATCCTCGTGGACCTGGTTCGCGAGCACGATCCCGGACTCGATGCCGAGGTCCTTCTCGCTCGTCATGTCGCCCGTCGTCATCTCGCACCACTCGGTCTCGCGCAGCCTGACGTTCGGATATTTTCCGTGGAAGGTGTTGGCAAAGTTGTGCTTCGCGGCGGTCGTGGACCAGTATGAATGTGCGTCGAGCGCGGTGAAATAGCTGCCGAGGACCTTATCGCTCATGATGCGGAGGCAGAGGCCGAGCGTGTCGTCCTCGTAGCGGTTGCCGGGGGAATTTCTCCAGCTGCTCCCCTCGGGGCCGGAGATCTCGACGCCGTCAAGGTCGGAGCGCGCCCCGATCGCTTCGACGAACGCGCGCAGGCAGGCGACGACTTCCGTGTCCTCATAATGGCAGCCCTCCTGACCGCCCGCCCATTCGAACGCGGGCTCGTTTATCGGGGAGACGTACTTTATCGGGAGCCCCTCTTCCTTGAAGTGGGCGGCTACGTCGAGGACGTATTTTGCGAACGCTTCATAATTCTCGGGCGCGATGTTCGTCTTGTATCCGGCGTCGCCCGCCGCCATGCCGTTCTTCGTCAGGCGCTCGAGCGGGCTGTTGCAGAACATGACAATTTCGTCGACGCCGAGCTCGGCGGCCTTGCGCATGAACCAGACGGCGTTGGCGTCACGGCTCCAGTCATAGACGCCGGGGGCCGTTTCAAAGCTGTATGTACGGCGGTTTATGTCGGAGATAATGGCGGCGCTCTTGGAACCCGTGTCCTTGCTGCCGGCGCCGATGTTGTAGCGGTAGCTGTTGAGCCCGATGCCCTCTTCGTCATCGAAGAGCAGCTTCGCGATCTTTTCGCGCGTCTTTTCGTTGCCGCCGACGACCTGCGCCCACCAGCACCCGGAGGCGCCGAAGCTCTCTATCGTCTGATGCGTTTTTGTCGTGTCGACCGTCACGGTCGAAAGATTGTCGAGCTTCAGCTGCTCGTCAAGCTCGCGGTCATCTCCGTCGTCACTCGGGGCGACGGTAGACTCGTCTGTACCCTCCGTCCCGGTGTCGCCTTCGTTTACGGCGCAGGCGATGAGCGTGAGGACGAGAATGAGTGAAAGAATGAGGATCAGTAGCTTTTTCATGTTTTTACCTCGTTCGTTTAACATTGTAACAGTATTATACAATCATAGCGCGCGTGTGTCAAGCGGATTTATGCGTTTTTGTCGTGTCCCGCAGTTTTTCCGCGCTTTTCGCCTATGAGCGCGCGCAGCTCGGCGACAGCGGCGCTTTTCGGGATATCGTATACGTCCGTCATGATGCGTATGCCGTATAGCTCGGCGCGCTCGCGGACGCTCTTTATGCGCTGCGGCGGGATCGTGCCGTCCCGCCCGTCGAGCGCGGGGGCGACGAGGACCGCGATCTTTTCGTTCCCGCCGAACTGCTCGGTCACGGCGGCGAATTTATACAGCTCCTCGGAGCCGACGCGCCCGTTCTTGCATGAGATGAAGACGGGGATCGGCCCGCGCGTGAAGATGCAGTCGATCTCGTTGTCCGAGCTGCCCTCCTCTCCGTCAAACGACAGGTAAACGCCGGAGACGGCGCGCCCGTTTGACGCGAGCTCGCACGCGACGGAATTCATGTACAGCTCGAGCAGCGCGCCTGCGCTGCGAAGGCACGCGGCGACCGCGTATGAGCGGCAGCGGTACCAGCGGCGGGACGGGTCGCCGCCGCGCGGGATCAGCGCGCCCGAGGCGACAAGGTCGCCGACGAGGTTTGAGACGGCACGGATCTTGTATTCGTTGCCGTTCACGTAGACGTCGAGCGAGCGCTCGCCGCGCATATGTATCCTGTCCGGGACAAGGTCGTTCCACGTGCGCCGCGAGCGGCGGAGCATCGCGCTCCAGACGCGCGCGGTGTCGGCGCCGATCTCGGAGATCGTCATACCGCGCGCGAGCAGGTCGGAGACGGTCGAGCGCTCGAGGACGCCGCCGTATATGCGTATGCACTCCTCGACCGAGAGGGAGACGCGGGCGCGCTCCTCGTCCGTAAAGCGGTGAATGACCGTTTCGGAGCCGTCTCCGGTTCGGCTGTATTCGGTTATCTTCCCGTCGGCGAAGTCTATGCGGATCGAGGTGAATCCGCCGGGAGAGGTGCCGTATACGTAACCGGCGGCGAGGTAGAGCTCCGGCGTGCCGCCCTCGATGTCGAGCACGGCGTCCTCGTCCGCGAATGCGTCTATGACGGCGGCGAGCTCCATTATATCGGAGGTGTGCGTCTCGACGAACTCGACCTTTTCCGGCACGGCGCGGCGAGACTCCCAGAGGCGGCGGTATGCGTCCTTGTATTTGTCGTAGACGGCGGAGGCGTGCTCCGGCACGATGAAGACGACGCGGCGCGGCCGCAGGAGCAGCACACCGAGCGCGTTATAGATATGTGTATTCGGGTCGTAGAGCTCGACGAGCGTGTCTGTCTTTTCCAGCATTTATGAACCTCGTTTCTTTGGCTTTGCTTTAAGTATACACCATTTCCGCGCAAAAATAAAGGGGGCGCGCGTCTTTTGTGCGCCGTTTTGACCGGACGGCTTGACAAAACGCGCGCGCGGTCGTAAAATGGCAGAGGACACATATCGGAGGTGGAATATGGAAACAGAAAGAAAGTACGCGCCGATACTCCATACCGGCTTTTCGGAAAACTATACGGACGCCGAAATGAAGGAGTTCGCAAGGCTGCTCGACCTGCGGGGATATTCGGGCTTTTCCGCCGAGGGGAAGTCATCATCGGGGCCGGTCGACGATGTCGACGGCTGGGTCGACGGATATATGAACGGGCTGCGCGCGGCGTGCCGCGAGTGCGCGGCGCGCGGGCTCGACGTCTGGATCTTTGACGAGTGGGGATATCCGACGGGGACTGCGGCGGGCAGGACGATGGCGGGACACCCGGAGTGGCGCTCGAAGGCGCTGCACTGTGCGCTCGACATGATCGTGGAGGAGGGCGAGACCGTCACCGTGACGGCGCCCGCGCATCTTTTGTCGGCTGCCGCATGGCACGTCGGCAAAAACGTGTTTGCCGGGCCTGCGGGCGGATACGAGGTGATCCCGGTCGTTGACGGGAAGCTGACGTATACGGCGTCTCACCGGCGCTGCCGCCTCGCCGCCGCGACTTGGGAGTACGACACGACGCGGACCGTCGGCGTCTTCCGCCCCGACCCGGAGGACGACGCACAGTGCACGCTCGATCTCTTGTCACGCGAGGCGGTCGCGCGCCTGCTCGAGGTGATGCACGGCGAATACTACCGCCGCATGCCGGAATATTTCGGGAGCACGATAAAGGGATTCTTCTACGACGAGCCGTTTCTCTCGTTCCCGCTGCCGTACACGTTCGACCTCATCGACGAATTCATCGAAAAGAAGGGCTACGACCCGACGCCGCAGCTCCCGCTGCTCGTGACGGGCGGGGGCGGGCGCCTCCGCGACGACTGGCGCGACGTCGCGACGACGCGCATGGCGGACGCGTTCTTCGGCGGTATGCGGGACTGGTGCCACGCGCACGGCGTCGAGCTCGTCGGCCATCAGGACCTCGACCACGACGTCCGCTCGACGAACACCGTCAGCGGCGACTTCTTCAAGAACAATAAATACAGCGACGCGCCCGGCGTCGACTACATCTGGGCGCAGATAAGGCCGGATCACACCGCCGATTATCCGCGCCTCGCCGGGTCATACCGGCGCATGACGGGGAAGGCGCACGCGACGAGCGAGAGCTTTGCCGCCGTCGGGAATTGCCTCTTCCCGGACTATATGCGCTGGGCGATAGAGTATCAGGCGGTGCGCGGCATCGACCGGTTTTATTTGATGATCGCGGCGCCGGAGGGCGGGCGCGGGTTCGGCACGCCGCTCGACTTTGAGCACCCGATATCGGAGCTGTTCGCGCGCGATGTGAACCGCCACGCGGCGGCGGTCAACAAGCTGCTCTCGGAGGCGTCGCCCGCAGCGTCGACGGCGCTCTATATCCCGCGCGACCGCATAAACGCCGAGTACCCGCCTGCGCGGGCGAACCGCGTTTCGCTGCATATGCCGTGGGAGTGGGTGAACGACACGGCGGAGGCGATGCTGTACGCGCCGGTCGATTTCGAATACATCTGGGACGATCCCATCGTTTCGCTGCCGCTTGCGGACGACGGCGCGCTCATCATGCCGACGGGGCAACGGATAAAGACGCTCGTGATCCCCGCGGTCCCGGCGCTGCCGGAGAGCGTTGCCGCCCGCGTGCACGAGATGCAGTCGCGCGGCGCGCGCGTCATTTTCGTCAGCTTTGCGTCGGACGGGTTCGTCGGCTCCGAGGTCTGCACGTACCCGGCGGATATCGGTGAGCTTTTGACCGGGAGGCGTTCAGACGGAAAGGTGTCCCTGACGACGCGCACCTCAGATGAGGGGGAGATGTATTTCTTCCTGAACGAATCGGCGAAGGAATACGCGGGGGAGCTGTCGATACGCGCGGCGGCGATGCAAAAATTCGACTTTTCGAAAATGCGCTGGTATGACTGCGCTGATGCGGAATTAAAGCTCGCGCCGCTCGAGCTCGCCGTTTACCGCGCCGCCGAGGCGCGCGTCGGCGAATACATGCCCGAGCCGCGCGGGGAGGCGGTGATACCGAGCGGTTGGCGCGTTCGCATTTCCGGGAAAGAGGCCGTGCGCCTTGACCGCCTCGTCGATTGGAGGGAGCTTTTCGGCGCATATTCCGGCATTGCCGAATATGAGGCGGAGATAGACGTTCCGGCGGACGGGGAGTACAGGGTCAGCCTCGGGCGCGTGCGCTGGGCGGCAAAGGTGTCCGTCGACGGCGGGGACGCCGTGAGCGTCCCGTTCGCCCCGTATCGGGCGGACATCGCGCTGACGGCGGGACATCACACGCTGACAGTCCTCGTCTGCAACGCGGACGTGACCGCCGTGCTCGGGACGCCGGAGGCGGAGGCCCGCGCGAGAGAGGAGCGGCGCTTCCGCGATATGTTCGAAAACGACCGCGACTATGTCGCCTCCGGGCTGCTCGGCCCGGTCGTCATAGAGCGGTATTGACGAGATCGTGCGCAAAAAAAGCTCCGGCAGGTGTTGCGCCGGAGGCAAAGGTGTGGTAAGATATATTTTAATAAAAGGAACACACTTAAATAACAGAGGGAGAATGAACATGAAAAAACGTATTATTTCCGTGCTCGCGCTGATCCTTTGCGCCGCATCGGTGCTCGTGCTCGCCGCGTGCAGCGGCAGCGGCAGCTTCGGCGGAGGCGACGGCACGCAGGCGGAGGGTGGCACCGGGAACAACAACGGCGGCAGCGGCACCGGCAGCGGAAACAACAACGGCAACGGCGGCGAGGAGCTCACCGACCCGACCGGGCGCTACTCAAAGTTTGATTTGAGGGCGACATACGACGAGAGGACGTCTACAAAAATAGTGTTCGCGGACGGCGGCGCGACCGTTGACGGCGAGGGCGCGTCCGCGGAGGGCACGACGGTGCTCATCGTCGGCGAGGGGACGTTCATCGTTTCCGGCTCCTGCTCGGACGGGCAGCTCATCGTCGAGGCGAAGGACAAGGAGAAGGTGCAGCTCGTCTTCTCCGGATTGAAGCTCGCCTCAAAATCGAAGGCGCCCGTATGGATCAAGAACGCCGACAAGGTGTCGATCACGCTTGCGGACGGAACGGTCAGCACGCTCGAGGACAGCGGCGCATATACGGACGCGAACGCGGACGGCGAGCCGAACGCCTGCCTCTTCTCAAAGGTCGACCTGACGATCAACGGCACGGGCACGCTCAACGTGAACGGCAACGTCAACAACGGCATCGCGACGAAGGACGACCTGAAGATCGTCAGCGGCACCGTCACCGTGACGGCGAAGAACCACGGCATCAGGGGCAACGACAGCGTCCAGATCAGAAGCGGAAATATCACCGTTACCGCCGACAACGACGGCATCAAGTCATCGAAGGACGACGACCCCGAGAAGGGATATATCTACATCGAGGGCGGCACGATCACGGTCAACGCCGGTGACGACTGCTTCCAGGCCGTGACGGGCATCACCGCGACCGCCGGGTCCATCACCGCGACCGCGGGCGGCAAGCGGACGAACTGCCCGGTCGAGGACAATATCGCCGACGGCGTCATGAAATGACGGCATAAATACGGCTCATAAAAATAATACGCGGGGGGGACATTGTGCAGTCCCCCCGCGTATTTGTTATGCGCTTAATATTTAAAGCTGATGTAGTTTGAGACGGGTACGGAGTAGTTGCCGGGGTCGCTCGCGCCGTCGTTTATGATGTATTTGCGGCTTGGCGTTGGCAACGATGCAGTTCCAGCCGCCCTGCTCGAGGGCGGATTTCTTGAACGTCGCGGTCGCGGTGCCGAAGAATGTCGGCGCTTCAACAATAGTTTTGCCGTTGATCTGGAACGAGACGTATCTCACCCTCGAATCTCTTACTCTGCACTTCACCGTCACGGTGTCGCCCGAAACGGAATATTGAGGGGCGTCGAGCTTGTCGGGAGAGGCGACGTACATTCCGAGGGAGCTGACGAGCGTGTCAACGCTTGTGAACTGCCTGTCGAGCCAGCTCATGCGGGTCGAGACGAAGTTTTTCATGCGATCGTATTCTTCATCAAACCTCGTGCTGTATGATTGGCCGGAATAGCTCGGGATCATTGACATTTCAAACGACCAGCGGCTGTCGTTCGCGAGCGCGGCGCGGCGGATTTGGGAATAATACGAATCTATCGTGCCGCCCTTGCCGATGAGCACCTTTATCTCGGTGCCGCGCAGCGCCTGCCACGCCTCATATACCTTTGTGAGAAAGTACGGGTCGCGAATGAGCATTCGGTT
>CANROT010000110.1 GCA_947632285.1 uncultured Clostridia bacterium | reverse complement strand
ATGACGGACATGTTCCGCGACTTCACGCGGGACGAGGAGTGTTCGGTCCTGATCTCGTCGCATATCGTCTCGGACCTTGAAAAGATCTGCGACTACATCGCGTTTCTGCACGGCGGGCGGCTGATCCTCTGCGAGGAGAAGGACAGGCTGCTCGAAAAATACTGTATCCTGCGCGGGGGTGCCGCCGACATCGAGGCGGCGCGTGCGCGCGGCGCCGTCGTCGGCGAGAGGCGAGGCGCATACGGGTGCGAGGCGCTCGCGGTGCGGGAGCTTTTGCCCGCGGGGTGCGGCGCGGTCGGCGACGCCGGGATCGAGGACATCTTCATCTACACGGTAAAGGGGGAGAGTGCGAAATGAGAGGGCTTTTGCTGAAGGATCTTTATATTGCGGTGCGGAGCTACAAATATCTGCTCGTCGTGGTCGGGGCATACATTGCCGTCATGCTCGCATCGCTTGACGCCGAGCCGAACATGGTGTTCATTTCGTACACGGGGCTGTTCCTCGGCATGATCCCGACGGGAACGTATATGCATGACGAGCAGAGCCGATGGACGGAGTACAGCCTGACGCTGCCGTATTCGCGGGCGGTGCTCGCGTCGTCGAAATATGTGATGGGGCTTTTGCTCGGCGGCGGGTGCGCCGTGCTGTTCGTCGCCATTGAGGCGGCGCGCGCGGCGGTGCATGGGGCGTTTTCTCCGTCGGAGATCGCGACGGTCGCCGCGGTCGTGTTCGCCGCGGCCGTGGTGCCGACGGCGGTGTCGCTGCCGTTCATGTATGCGCTCGGCGCGGCAGTATCGCGTATCTTCTGTCGATAGGCGTTGTCGCGGGCGGGGTGATGTCCGTCGGGATAATTAAGAGCGGCAGCATCGGCGGCGGAGATGTGACGCTCCTTCCCGCAGGAGCTGCGGCGGCGGTTTTCGCCGTCGCGGCGGCGGTCTACGCCGTGTCGTGGGGGATCGCGGTATTGTGCTACCGGAGGCGCAGTTTTTAGGGGGATTTCCCTTGACACGGAAATAGGATAGGGCGTCGTTCGAGGCTGCTTTCCTTTGACACGGAAATGGAGAAGGGCGTCTTATAGGCTGAAGATGGGTTTCTTTTCGTTCTTTGGAAAAATTGTTTCTTTATCACAAAAGTATTTAGTCATAAGGAGGAGGGTACTCCGGACCCTCCTCCTTATGGATCCACCTGCCGGCACAAGGAGGGGGAATAAAACCCCCTCCTTGTGAATCCTCCCCGGACGCGCCTGCGTTCGCGTGGAGCAGACCGACCGTCTCGGACTCCCCCGTTCGGGCCAACAGTGTATGTCTGATGTTTTTTTGTCCCGTTCCTCGGCTTTGTACAGGAATGTTTGCGTCATGCCGTTCGTATTCAAGGGGACGAAACCGCTTTGAAGAACACGCGGGAACATGAGTTCATATCCAGCAGCCGGACCGCTCGTTGTAACGTGTTGCGACATGTGCGCCGAACTGTTCGTTGTAGCGCGTCCCAAAACAAACGCCGCAGCCGGGCAGCGCCTATCAAAATCAAAGCTGCCGAAACTTTGCCGCAGCCCGCGACAGCGTTCAAAAGCTGCTCAGGCGCTGTTGTGTGCCGCCCCTGCGGGGGAGTGGTAAATAAAAAAATACCCCCATAGCTCGGAGGAGCACCCCTATAAGGGGGTTCCACAAGGGGGTCTTCCCCCTTGTGCCGGAGGGTGGATCCATAAGGCGGGGGTTCCGGAGTAACCCCCGCCTTGTGACAAAAGACTTTTGCGATAAAGAAACAAATTTTTCCAAAGAAAGAAAAGGAACTGCTCCCCCGCCCGGGAGGCAACTTGCATTAAAGAAACGGAATAACCAAAGAATGAAAAGGAGCTAATCGCCTCCCCGGCGAGGGGAAAACGGGGATCATGCACGGCGGAACACGGGCATGTACCCGAGGGGTGCGGGGACGCGGAAGCGCTCCCCTTCGCTGACGAGAGCCTCCCCGCCGCTAAGCGGCGCCCACCTGCCCGCCGGCAGGTACACGTCCCGCTCACGCGCTCCGTACTCCGTCACCGGCGCGACGAGATAATCCGCGCCGAACATGTATTCGTCCTCAAGGCGCCAGCATTCCGCGTCTTCCGGAAATTCCATATACATCGCGCGCATCATCGGCAGCCCCGACGCGGCCGACTCATCTGCCGTGCGCTTTATGTAAGCGCGCATCGACTCCCGCAGGTCGAGATACGACTTGAGTATCTCATGTACCTCCTCGCCGTAGCTCCACAGCTCGTTCGGCGAGCCCGACGAACAGAACCCGCCGCCCTTGTCGGTGCCCCACGCGAGCGCCCCGATGTTCGGCTGCCTGTCCCCGTGCATGCGCAGCACCGGCGAGAACGTCGCCCACTGGAACCACCGCACGAGCAGCTCGCGGAAAACGGGATCGTTCACGTTCCCGCCGTAGAATCCGCCCGTGTCGGATATCCAGTACGGAATGCCCGCCGCGCCCATGTTCAGCGCGTTTCTGAGCTGCACCTTCATCTCGCGGAACGAGGATTCGATGTCCCCGCTCCAGACGAGCGCGCCGTACTTCGGGCTGCCGACCCACGCGCAGCGGACGAGATTCAGTATATCGGCGACCCCGTCCTCGCGCTGGCCGTCGTAGACCATCATCGAGTGCATGCGCGGGTAGATGTTGCCGACCTCGAGCGAGGAGCCGATGTAGTGGCGGTAGTGATCGTAATCCGTCACCGTGTACTCCGGCTCCGCCTCGTCGAGCCAGAACATGTCGATGCCGTACTTCCCGTAGTTCTGCTTGAGAATTCCGTATGCGAACTTGCGCGCGCCCGGATTCGTCGCGTCATATATCCCGACCTGGCCGTTGAAGTCCATGACGGCGGGCATACCGCGCTCCGTGCGGATCAGATATCCGCCGTCCGCGAATCCGCGGTAATTCTTCGAGCGCGGGTCGACCGTCGGCCAGACGGACACCATCAGCCGCGTCCCCATCGACGAGAGCTCGTCGACCATCGCCTGCGGGTCGGGCCAGTATTCGGGGTCGAAATCCCAGTCTCCTTGATAGATCCAGTGGAAAAAGTCGATGACGATGACGTCTAATTTTATGCCGCGGCGGTGATATTCGCGCGCCACCTCGAGCAGCTCCTCCTGCGTGCGGTAGCGCAGCTTGCATTGCCACAGTCCCAAAAGCGACTCCGGCAGCGGCGACGCGTGCCCGACGGCGTCCGCGTATTTGGCCATTATCTCGGCGGGCGTGTCCCCGGCGCAGACCCAATAGTCGACGGCGCGCGTCGATTCCGCGTACCACTCGGTCACGTTTTCGGCGAACGTCGCCCGCCCTATCGCGGGGTTGTTCCACAGAAAGCCGTACCCGCGCGAGGACAGGAGAAACGGGACCGATATCTGCGAATTGCGGTGCGCGAGCTCGAGGGACGTGCCCTTCAGGTCGCATTTCGCGTCGCGGTACTGGCCCATTCCGTGCAGGACCTCGCCGTCATACGCGGAGAACCGCACCGTCACGGAGAATGTGTCGCCGCCCGCGTGCGTCCTGTACGCTCTCGAGCGTAGGCGCAGCGACCACGGGTAGGACGCCTCCTCGAGGAGCGTCCGCCCGTCCTTTGTAAAGCGGAGGTGATCGCCGTGCACCTCGCAGCGCAGCCCGCCGCATTCGACAAATACGCCGTCCCCGTTTCCGCCGTCTGAGACGCGGACGTCCTCGGGCGGGAGCTTTTCGGTGAGCGCGAAATCCCGGTCGGGGATCTCGCCTATCGGCACCGCGCGGACGCGTATGCCGCCGCACCATGCCTCGATCTTGATATTCTCGTGCCCGAAATTTAAAGAGAGCGAGCGTTCGGTTTTCGTTATCATAAGTATATCCTTTCGCGGGGGCAAATATATATAGAGAGCGTGCCCCCGTATAATATTGTACCGCACATGCGCGCGCCGGAATAGTACAATATGAGCTAATAGAAGGAAATTATTAAGTTTTTTTCGGTAGTTCTGCAAGATTATATATAAAATTAAGTCCCGGTTTGTCGGAAAAAATATTGACAAGAGGGTGCCGTTGAGGTATCATTATTGCGTATCGGCATTTTGTAAGGCGCCGATACTGCCAAATTCCCGCATTCGGTTGAGAGTAATAAATGATGAAAACGCTTATCTTGAGCTGCAATACGGGCGAGGGACACAATTCCGTCGCCCGCGCGATAAAGGAATATTACAACGACAGGGGCGAGGTCTGCGAGATCGAGGACTCGCTTCGTTTCGTGTCGCCGAAAGTCTCGCGCCTCATCTCGAAGTGGCATGTCCGTCTGTACCGCTACACGCCGAAGCTGTTTGACAAGGGCTACAACCTCCTCGAGGATCACCCGCGCCTGTCCGGCGACCGCTCGGCGATCCACAAGCTGTTCGCCACGGGCAGCGGCAAGCTCGCGAAATTCATAATCGAGAACAGATACGATTCGGTCATCTGCACGCACGTCATCTCCTCGACGATACTGACGGAGGCGCAGCGCCGCCACGGGCTCCGCCTCGCGTCCTCGTCGCTCGTCATGACGGACTACACGTGCCACCCGATGGCGTGCGACAGCGGCCTTGACGTCTGTTTTATCCCGGTCGCGGAGACGATCGACGATTTCGTTGAAAAGGGGGTCCCGCGCGAGACGATAGAGATCTCGGGCATTCCCGTGCGCCGCGCGTTCTACACGCACACCGACAGGGCGGCGGCGCGCGAAAAATTCGGCATTCCCGCCGACTGCCGCCACCTGCTCGTGATGTGCGGCAGCATGGGCTGCGGCCCCGTCCGCGCGCTCGTCCACAAAGCGGCGGAGCGGCTGACGGCGGACGAATACATGACCGTCATCTGCGGCACGAACAAAAAGCTGTACAGCGAGCTCGTCTCCGCATACGGTGCGCGGGACAACATTCGCGTGCTCGGCTACACAAAGGAGGTCAGCGAGCTGATGGACACCGCCGACCTGTATCTGACAAAGCCGGGCGGCATCAGCACGACGGAGGCGGCGACAAAGCGCCTGCCCATGGTCTTCGTCAACGCCGTCGCCGGGTGCGAGGACGGGAACCTCCGTTTCTTCGTCAGTCACGGCGGCGCCGTCACGGACGACGACCTCGACGTCCTGGCTGAAAAATGCGTCTCGCTCCTGTCGGACGCGGACGCGCTCCGCAAAATGTCCGATAATCTCGCCCGCCTCGGCCTCTCCGACGGCGCCAAAATCATTCACGACAGAATGTACGAGCTTACGGCGGTTTGTGTTTAAGGTTTGGGGTTTTACGCGGGAGGAAAAACTTTTCGAGAAAAGTTTTTCCTCCCGCACCCTCCTTTTCAAAAGCTTTCCTTACTTATTTTTTATTAGAGATGGGCGCGTAAAGCGGAGCGGCGACACGTTTCGCTTGACAAAACGGGGAGAGAGGACTATAATTGTAGGCGGGATCGGAGGTGATGCGCCGTGGCGCAGAAGAAAAAGGCTGACGGCAAGCTCATCGCACAGAACAGAGCGGCGCGTCACGAATATTTCATCGAGGACACATACGAGGCGGGCATCGCGCTCTTCGGGACGGAGGTAAAGAGTATCCGCGCGGGCGCGGTCAATCTGAAGGACTCGTACTGCCGCATCGAGCGCGGCGAGATCTTCGCGTTCGGGTTCCACATCAGCCCGTATGAGAAGGGGAATATCTTCAACCGCGATCCGCTCCGGCCGAAAAAGCTGCTCATGCACCGCCGCGAGATCGAAAAGCTCCACACAAAGGTGACGCAGCAGGGGTACACGCTCGTCCCGCTGTCGCTCTATTTTTCCGGCTCGAACGTGAAGATGGAGGTCGGGCTCTGCCGCGGCAAAAAGCTGCACGACAAGCGCGACGCGGAGGCGGAGGCGTCCGCCAAGCGCGAGATGGAGCGGTATACGCGCGGCCGCGGGCGCGATGAATATTAAATGAAGGAGAGGGCGGATATGGATATCATCGAGGCGATAGAATCGAGGCGGAGCACGCGTTCATTCACGTCCCGCGAGCTGACGGAGGGCGAGCTTTCGTCGATACTGCGCGCGGGTACGCTCGCGCCGAGCGCCTGCAATATGCAGTCGTGGCACTTTTATGTCGTTCGCGGCGAGGCGAGGGAAAAGCTCGCGGGCGTCGCCGCAGACTGGGTCAGGACGGCGCCGGTCGTCATCATCGTCTGCACGGACGGGGACGCGATCGAGGCGCGCCTCGGCGAGCGCGCTAAAAAATTCCCGGTGCAGGACACGGCGCTCGCGATGGAAAATATGCTGCTCGCTGCCGCGGGAATGGGTCTCGGCGGCTGCGTCATCGGCGCATATGACGGCGTAAAATGCGCCGAGGCGTTTTCGATCCCGGAGAGCCACCGCATAGTCGCGCTCCTGCCGATAGGCGAGCCGACGGAGCGCATACCGGCGCGCGACCGCCGTGACATCGGCGAGGTCGTCACGTACATCGGCGAATGAAAAAATAAGGGGGCGTAAAGGTTTCGACGGGGGATCCGAGATATGATAAGCGTGCAGAGCATGGGGCAAGCTCTCAAAACCGGCTCCGATTAAATTTTAAACGCTAACAACGATTTAGCTCTCGCTGCCTGAGTGCGGCGCGTCTGCCTTCGGGGGAACCACGACCCGACCGCGGGCGTCACTACCGTGGTGAACGTGAGCCGCAGTTTCGTGCTTGAAGCGGCCACGCAATAAAGCGCTGCCCCGTCCGCGCCGCGTCCACCCGACGCGCCCGGGGGAGATCAAAAGGTGAACTACGCACGTAGAAAGTCATAAGGAAGGTCCTTCGGACAGGGGTTCGATTCCCCTCGCCTCCATATATATAGGGCACCCGCCGGGGTGCCCTATATATATGGAGGCGAGGGAGAAAAGTAAGAAGTAATAGTGAATAGTGAAGAAGTAAGAGCGGAAAGTAAGAAGTAAAAGCGGTCGAGCCGATGAAACTTGTCAAGTAGCGTGGACAACTAAAACA
>CANROT010000109.1 GCA_947632285.1 uncultured Clostridia bacterium | reverse complement strand
TTTTTATTCCTCCTCTATTTTACCATATATACGCAAAAAAGCACAGTCTTTCGACTGTACTTTTTCGACAATCTGAGCGCGGGGGAGGGGAACTTTCGGGAAAGTTCCCCTCCCCCGCACCCCCTGCCTTCAAAGCTTTTTACTGCTTTTTTAGCTTGTGAAAATTTGTCTTGTATCATGCGCGCGCGGCGACGGAAAAATAAGTCCGTAGGAAACTACAAAAAAGGAAGACAAAAGACTTATGAAAAACATCATGACACGTGCGGCGGCGCTCTTTCTGCTCGTCGCGTGCGTATTTACTTTTGCCGCGTGCACAAAGGACGGAAACGTCGACAAGGACGGTGACGGCATCGTCGGCGAGGAAGGCAACGGCGGAACCGACAATATAATCGGCGACGGCGGAACCGACGACCCCGCAAAAAATAACGGCACCGCGACCGACGGCGGCGATATGACAAACGGCCTCGGCGATATGACCGATGATCTCGGCAACGGCGATATGACCGACGGCAACGGAAACGGAGACATGACCGATGACATCGGCGGTGACATGACAGACGGCAACGGCGGCGTCCTTGACCCCGACGATGACGTCAACGGCGGCGGCATGAACGGCGCCCCCGACGGCGGGACGGGCAACTCCGTCGACCCCGACCTCGGCATCGGCACGGACGGGACCGGCAGCGCGAACAACGACCGATAAACCGACCGTGCGGCAAACGCGAATTTAAAAACCGGGACCCCGTGGGCGCCTTTTTCAAGGCGGAGCCCTCGGGGTCCTTTTTTTGGCAAAATTTTTACTTATTTTCCGCGACGGGCAGCTCGAACCAGAACGTGCTGCCGTGCCCGGGCTCGCTCGAAACGCCGAACTTCGCCCCGTGCAGGACGAGGATCTCCTTCACTATCGACAGCCCGAGCCCCGAGCCGCCGACGCCGCGGCGGTGCGTGCCCTCGACCTTGTAGTACCTGTCCCAGATGAGCGGCAGGTCCTCCTTCGAGATGCCCTCTCCCGTGTCCGTCACCGACACGCGGACGACGCCGTCCCGGACCGTCTCGTCGACGGTGACGGTCTTGTCCTCGCCCGTATAGCTGACCGCATTTCCGATGAGATTATAGAGCACCTGAAGTATCCTCGTTTTATCGGCGTTCACGTATACGTCTCCCGCCTCGTTCAGGATAACACGGTAGCCGTCCGGCTCATAGAGCTTCATGACCCTGCTGACCGTGTCGCGCAGCGCCTCGCCGAGGTCGAACACTGCCGGATATATCGTCTGCTTGCCCGTTTCGAGCCGAGACAGCTCGAGCAGGTCGGAAACGAGCGTTGAAAGCCGCTTCGTCTCGTCGATGACGACCTGCATATTTTCGGGCGAGTTCTCGCCCGGAATGTCGCGCATCATCTCGGTGTAGCCCTCGATCAGTGTGAGCGGGGTGCGGAGATCGTGCGAGATGTTCGCGATGAGCTCCTTCTGCATTCTGTCCACCTTTGAAAGCTCGCGCGCCGCGTATGTCAGCGTTTCGGACAGCTCGTTTATCTCGCGGTAGCCGCGGCGGACGTTTCTGCCGTCATAACTGTTGTTGACGAGCTTTTTCGCCTCGCGGTTCACGTCCGCTATCGGTGCCGACACGCGCCACGCGATAAAGTATGCGAGCGCTATCGCGAGCGTCAGCGTTATTATCGAAATGAACACGAGCATGACCGTCAGCGTCCGCACCGTCGCCGCAACGGGCGTCATGTCGCAGTTCAGGAATATGACGGCGTCCGCGCCGTCCGCCATTTTGACCGCGCGCGTATATATGACCGAGTCCGGCAGCGATGAGCTCGGGTGCGCCGCATATCCCGGCCTCCCGAACGCTTTCAGAGCGACCTTGTGGACGTATATCCCGTTCTCCGCCTCCCGCGCGCTCATATAGTATGCGGAGAGCGCGTCATCGTTTATGCTGTGAAGGAGGCAGCTCGAGTTGATGTGAGAATCCGCGATCGAGCGCCCCGTCCTCTCCTCGTCGAACTTGAAAACGGAGATGCACATCTCATATTCCTGCGAGATGTAGCGCACCGTTTCCGCAAGCCCGTCCGCGTCGTCGATATCGCGCAGTATCGCCTCGCTCGAGCGGTAGAGCGTGTTCTCCACTATCGCGCTGTATATCCTGTCAAGCAGGAATATCTGGAGCACCCATAAAAGGCCAATCACAAAGAGCACGAATAAAACGAGATAGAGCACTATCTTCGTTTTGACGCCGCCTCCGCGGCGCAGTTTTCGGTCTTTCATTTTTCGGTATCGAACCTGTAGCCGACGCCGCGCAGCGTCACGATATGTGACGCGTACTGCCCGAGGCTGCGGCGCAGGAGCTTGATGTGCGTGTCGAGAGTCCTGTCGTCCCCGTAAAAGTCATAGCCCCAGACCTCGGAGATCAGCTTTTCGCGCGAGAGCGCGATATTGCGGTTCTTGAGCATATAGAAGAACAGCTCATACTCCTTCGGCGACATGTCGACGCGCTCGCCGTCACAGTATACGATGCGCGCGGTCAGGTCGGCGCGCAGCCCGCCGAGCTCGAATATCTCGTGCTTCGGCGCGTTCTCCGCCGCCGCTGCCGGTGCGCCGGTCCCACGGCGGTACCGCTTCATTATCGCGTCTATGCGGAGCATCAGCTCCTTCGGCGAGAACGGCTTTATCACATAGTCGTCGATGCCGAGCTCAAATCCGTTTATCTTGTCGTATTCCTCGCCGCGCGCGGACAGCATGATTATCGGCGTGTCCGAGAATTTTCTGATCTCGCGGCAGGCGGAGAACCCGTCGAGCTCCGGCATCATTATATCTATTATAAGTATATCAAAGTCGCCGCGGCGCGCCATCTCGATGGCGCCGATCCCGTCCGCCGCCTCCTCGGTCTTGTGCCCCTCAAAAGCGGCATATTTGCAGATCATTCGCCTGATGCGCTCTTCGTCGTCGACAACAAGGATCTTGTACATCGTCAAAACCTCTCTTCAATATTTCTACACATTATTATATGACCGGGAAAAGAGAGAATCAAGTCCCGGCGCGATTTTTCGCGGGAAAATCGCGCGTTTTCTCAAATCGGGGGGCGCCCGTTCAAAGGCGCCCCCCGAAAGCCGCCGAGATGCGGCGCTTATTCATCTGTCTCGTTCCCCTCGAAGTTGACGTCTCCCGTCATCTTTTCATAGCAGGTGAGCTTGACGCGAACGCTCCTGCCGCCCCTCATGACCGTTGCGTCGAGCACGTCGCCGACGCTGTGCCGCTTGAGCACCGCCTTGAGGTCGGCGAGGTCTATGATCTCCGAGCCGTCCACCTCTACGAATCTGTCGCCGCTCTGGAGGACGTCGTCGTTATAGCCTTCCTCGGTCTCCGCCACATACAGCCCGACTGCGTTCACGCGGTATCTCATCATATCCTCTATCGAGCTGACGCTGAGGACGGTGATGTGGAAGGACGCGCGCCCGCGCACATATCCGTATTCGAGTATCTCATTCGCAACGGCCGTGGCGTCGTCGATCGGGATCGCGAACCCGAGCCCCTCGATGCCCGTATCGGAGTACTTCGCGTTGACGATGCCGACGAGCTCGCCCGCCATGTTGAACATACCGCCGCCCGAGTTGCCGGGGTTGACAGCCGCGTTCGTCTGCATCAGGTTCATCGTCTCATCTTCGACCGTGATCTCGCGGTCGAGCGCGCTGATGATACCGTTCGTGACGGAGCCGCCGAGCGTTCCGAGCGGGTTGCCGATTATGATGACCTCTTCGCCGACGACGAGCGTTGAGCTCGTGCCGACGGTCGCTGCGGTCAGCCCCTCGGCGTCTATCTTCAGCACGGCGATGTCGGAATCGGAGTCTGCGCCGACGACCTCGGCGTCATACGATTCCCCGTTCGTCAGCCTGACGTGAATAGATGTGGCCGTGCCGGTATCGCCCGTTATAACGTGGTTGTTCGTGATGATATATCCGTTTTCGTTTATGATGACGCCGCTGCCCGCGCCGTACGTATAGTAAAAGCTGTTGCTCGTCGCATATTCGGTCGTGATCTCGACAACGGAGTCGGCCGTTTTCTTAACGACGTCCGCGATCGTGCCCTTGTCCTTCGTCCCGAGAGAATCGGGCGCGAGGACGACGCCCGTGGACGGGTCCTTGTCCTGCGGCGTGCCGTTTACCGAGGCATCGGTGTTCTCCGGCGCCTCCGTCCCTTCATCGTCTCCGACGTTTCCGCCCGCCGTGATGAAATATCCGCCGATGCCGGCCGCGACCGCGAGCAAAACCGTCACTATCGCTATCGTCGCGACGACGAGCACGGTCTTGCCGCCGCGCTTCTTCTTCGGCGGCTGCGGGGGCGTCGGCTGACCGTAACCGTAGGGGTACGGGTTCGGCGTGTACTGATATCCGCCGTAGCCGCCGTTATATCCGTTATAGCCGCCGTAGCCTCCGCCGTAACCGCTGCCGCTGCTGCCGTTGCTGTTGCTGTTGCTGCTGTTGTTGCTGCTGCCGCCTGCGGGGCTCTCCTGCCTCGGCTCTCCCTCGTGCGGCGCCTCGCCGCCGTTCTGTTCGTTCTCGTTGTCGCTGTAAATATAGTCAGCCATGTCTTTTTGACCTCGCTTTTCACAATATTATGCGGAACTTTTCGTTTAGCACTTGTTTTTATTTTGTGTTTCGATTATAATTTTGATATGTGAAGACTGTATGACGCTTCGGGTAAAATTCATTGAAAACTAATGCATATCGTCTTCACTCAATATTATTTCTGAGTTGCCCCGGCGATATGCCGGTGCTGCGGGGGGAGAACGAATAAAATGAAGCTCAACTACAAAAGAACGATCCTTGTGGGATTCGCGTTTTTTCTTATTTCCGCGTTCTGGCAGGCATACGACACGATAGTGCCGCTCATTCTGACGAACAAGTTCGGGCTCTCTCAGGGGACGTCCGGCATTATAATGTCGCTCGACAATATTTTTGCCGTATTTCTCCTGCCCGTATTCGGCAATCTCTCCGACCGGCTCTCAACGCGGTTCGGCAGGCGTACGCCGTTCGTCCTCGGCGGAACGATCGCCGCGGCGATCGCCTTCTCGGCGCTCGGATTCGCGGACACGCTGCCGCTCTTCATCGGCATACTGCTCGCCTCCCTGCTCGCGATGGCGACGTTCCGCTCGCCCGCGGTCGCGCTCATGCCGGACGTCACCGTGAAGCCGCTCCGCTCAAAGGGCAACGCGATAATAAATCTGATGGGCACCGCCGGGGGAATGATCATTCTCATTCTCGCCACGGTCTTCAAGACGAGCGAGGAGGGCAAAACGGACTTTTCGCTCTACATGATCACCGTCTCCGTCATAATGCTCGCGGCGCTCGCCGTCTTCATTCTCACCGTCCGGGAGCGGAAGTGGGCGGCTGAAATGGAGGCGGACACGGAAAAATATCACCTCGACACGGAGACGGAGCAGCGCGCCGAGGGCGGAAAGCTCTCGCGCGAGCAGTTCGTCTCGCTGCTCTTCATTCTCGCCTCCGTCGCGCTCTGGTACATAGGATATAACGCGGTCACGTCGAAATATTCCGTCTATGCGACGGACGTCATCGGCGTCTCGTATTCGACGACGCTGCTGCTCGCGAACGCCGCAGCGGTCGTGACATACATTCCCGTCGGCATGATCGCCTCGAAGATCGGGCGCAAAAAGTCCATTCTCGCCGGCGTCGCGATCCTCGCGGTCGCGTTCTTCGGCGCAAGCTTCATCGAGCGCGGTACCTCCGTCATCATCATGGACGTGTTCTTCGTCCTCGCCGGGATCGGCTGGGCAACGATCAACGTCAATTCGTTCCCGATGGTCGTTGAGCTCGCCTCGTCCGGGGACGTCGGAAAGTACACCGGCTTTTACTACACGGCGTCGATGGCGGCGCAGGTCGTCACCCCGATATTCTCCGGCTACCTGATGGACGTCTTCGGTATGCGCGAGGTCTTCTTCCCGTATGCGACCGTCTTTGTCGTCCTTTCGTTTATAACGATGTGCTTCGTCCGCCACGGCGACTCGAAGCCCGCCCCCACCGCCTCAAAGCTCGAGGCCTTTGCCGACAACGACTGAGCCATGACTGCGTTTATAATTATCGCCGCGAGTCTTTTCGCGCTCTTGATCCTTTTGTTCCTCTTGTTTTTGTTTCTGATCTCCGGTCGCCGCCGCCACCCGGCAAGTTTCCGCTTTCGCGGACTGTACGCGCACCGCGGGCTGTATTCTAACAAAACGCCCGAGGCGCCCGAGAATTCGATGCCCGCGTTCCGCCGCGCGGTCGAGCACGGTTTCGGCATCGAGCTTGACGTCCACCTCTCGGCGGACGGGGAGCTCTTCGTCTTCCACGACGAAAACCTGAAGCGTATGTGCGGCCTTGACCGCAATATAACGGAGATGACCTCGGACGAGATCTATTCCGTCCGACTGCTCGGCGGCGCCGAATCCCCGCCGCGCTTTTCTGACGTGCTCTCGCTCGTCGCCGGGCGAGTGCCGATGATAATAGAGCTGAAATGCGAGCCGCGCGTCGACCCGGCGCCGCTCTGCACCGCCGTCTCCGCGATGCTCTCGCGGTACCGCGGAGAATACTGCATCGAATCCTTCAACCCGTATGTCGTCGGCTGGTACAAAAAGCACGAGCCGTCCGTCTACCGTGGGCAGCTCGCCGAGCGATTTTTCACGCGCGGCAAACACAAAAAGAACGGCGCGGCGCTCTTCATGCTTGAAAACCTGCTCATGAACGCGGTCGGGAGGCCCGATTTCGTCGCCTATAACTGCAAGCACACGGACGCGCCCGCGTACCGCGCGTGGCGCCATCTGCTCCATATGCCGACGGCGCTCTGGACCGTCCGCGACGCGGACGCCTACCGGCTCGCCGCCCCGGACTGCGACTGCGTGATATTTGAGGGGTTCCTGCCGCGCCGCGACGGGAGGCGCGCATGAACGCGCGCCGCGAGGCGGCGCTGACGCGCGCCGT
>CANROT010000108.1 GCA_947632285.1 uncultured Clostridia bacterium | reverse complement strand
TAACGAAATTTCTCGCGTCGGAGCGCCCGGACAGGCGGATCATATTCGTTCGGCGATATTTCTACATGGACAAAACGAGCGACATCGCGCATCTGCTGCACATACCGGAGGGAACGGTGCGCATGACGCTGCACCGGCTGCGGAAACGGTTCGGTAAATTTCTTGAGAGGGAGGGATTTGAGATATGAAGATCACGTCCGATAAGATAGTCGAGGCGATGGGCGGCATCTCCGACAGGCTGATAAGCGAGGCCGCCCCGGGCAGCGGCGAGATCAGGGGCGGATTTGTCCGCCGGATCACGACGACCGCCGCCGCGCTCGTCCTCATCTCCCTCGCCGCCGTGTTCGCGATCATGTATACGAAAACCTCCGGTCAAATCTCGCCGACCCCGGGAAATACGGGCGCCACATCGACTGAGACGGAGACGACATCGGCAGCGAAAGATACGGCAAATACGGACGGGTCCGATACCGACGTTATCGGAGAGCCGACAAAGCCATCGGTCACGTCATTCACATTCGGATCGTTTTATGACGACCACGACACGGGCGCCGACATAACGTGGGAGCGCGGCGAGGACGGCAAGGTGAAGATACTCGACATCAAAGCTCTCGGCGGCGCGGAAAGCTGCTCCGTGCTATACAGCGAAACGGTCGGCACAAAAGTACCGCTGCTCATCGTTGACGACTCCGGCACGGGCAAATACTATATCTGCGACCTTGAGGACGGCTCCGGCGAAAAGGTGTTCAGCGGATATTACTATACCGGCTCCCCGCCCATTTTTCCGCACCGCGAATTCGCCGTTGAGCTCTGCCGCATGTACGGCGGCTGTGCATACTTCATTCTTGCCGGTTCGGAAAATGAGGAGATCGGCCGCACATCGTACCATATCGCCCGCTTTGACGCCGACACCGGCGAGCTCAAGGAGCTGAATATCGACGACCGGTATTTATATTTTGCCGAAACGGGCGGCGTTGACCTGTTTATAGAGGAATCGCCGACGGGTGAGGTCACCGGCGCGTTCACGCCGAAGGAGCTGTTCGGCGGGGAAGATGAGGAGCACGACGTCAATTATGAAGGCGGCACCCTCACCGTCGACGGGGCTGCGGTCAGCGGTGACAGCATGATTTGGCACCGCAACACGAAATTTGATATCGGCGGCGAGACGGTCACGTTTGACTGGACAAGAACGGAGAGCGGCGAGCTCGAGATCCGGTCATCGAGCGAAAACGTCCTGCCGAAATACCGCGTCAGCCGGTACACGTACCTCGTTGAGGTCGGCGGCGAATCGCTGTGCCTCTGCGACATGCGGCGCGGCAGCACCTATTCGGGAATGGAAAAGGTGTTCAATAAGCTCGGCATAAGTCCCGACGACTGTGAGTTGTCCGCCCCCGACCGCTGGTATGAATTCGGTGTCACGCCGTTTCTCATACGTTCAAAGGAAAAAACCGGCACCGTCGGCGACGACAGCTACTTCTTCTATTCGTTCGCGATAATAAATGAAGTGCTTTTCGGCCCGGCCGTACCGGACGAAGGCGAATTTGCGGGGTATGACATAAACAGGCAGCTCGTTTCCCTGCACTCGCTCATCGGCAGCCGCATCAGGACCGAAAAAAAATATGACGGTTACAGCGCGATATCATGGACCGTAGAGTTCGACAATGGCGAAAATGACTCCGTTCCCGGCGCCATTGTGACAGTGCTGCTCGGCAAAACTCCGGAGGACGTCATCGAAGGCACGGGCGACATTTTCAAGCTGAAATTCAGATATGAGCGTTTGGCCCTCTCAGACGGCGACGTCTTTACGAATATCACGGAATAAAGAGCCTCGCCTTACATTTTTTTCGGGGAGGAACACGTCGCCCGAGCGACGTGTTCCTCCCCGAAATTGTATAATAAATCTTTACAGCACCCGCTGCCTCTCCGCTAATCTGCCGCCGTTCATTTCCATGATCCGGTCATACTGCTGCGTGAGTCCGTCCCTGATCCTGTGGGTGACGGTCAGGAGCGTCAGATCCTTCATGTCCAAAAGCTCCTTCTCGATCTCGTTGGCGGTGGATACATCTATCGCCGAGACACCCTCGTCTAAAATCAAGACTTTTACGTCCCGAATCAGCGCCCTCGCGAGCGCTATGCGCTGGCGCTCCCCGCCGGACAGCTTCGAGCCGCCCTCGCCGCAGTCTCCGTCAAGCCCGCCGGGAATATTGGAGAGAAATCGCTCAACACCGGACAGCCTCAGGGCGCGCGCAAGTTCCTCGTCCGTAAATTTTTCACCGAGACAGATATTGAACCTCAAGGTATCGTTAAAAATAAACGTGTTCTGATGTATGACGGTGATGAGCTGCCGAACCGCGTCCGGGTCGATATCGTGGAGCTCCGCGCCGTCATACCGTATAGTGCCGGTATAGTTCGCATAGCAGCCGGTCAGGAGCCTGATAAGCGTCGTTTTCCCGCTGCCGCTGCGGCCGATCAGCGCGACCTTTTCGTTTTTATGTATCGTCAAGTCAAGATTTTCGATGACTGGGATATCTTCCTTATACCGAAACGACAGCCCGCTGACCTCTAAAGCATTTTCAAGGCGTGCGGGCACCGAACCGGTGAATTCTTTGCCATTCTCGTCGATGATCCCGAGCAGCAGCTTTATGTTTTCCCTGTTTCCCAAAAGCAGCGGCAGCATTTGGGCGTATATGGTGAGGCAGCTGCTGAAAAATCCGAACAGCGAGATGAACAGTACGAGCGTTCCGACCGTTATGTCTCCGCGCACAGCCATCGTACCGGCAGCAAAGAATGTGACGACCCACGCGGCGCGATCCATGAATCGGCCGATATTTTCAAGCTCCGCTATGGCGACGCCCATCTTTTTATCCAGATGCGCCACGTCCGAGCTGGCCTTTATGAACCGACGGCGCAGATTCGGGAAAACACCGTAAGAGGCGATGACCTCATGCCCGTCGAGCGCCTCTTTGAGCTCCACGCTCATGGCGGCGTTGAGCTCGACCCCGTCCGTCATGATTTTTGCGAGCTTTTTGTTAAAGAGGAGCGGCAGGATCATCGAAATGCCGCCGCAGAGGAGGGAGAGGACCGCCAAAAGCGGACTGTACCGGATCATGATCCCCAGCACGACGAGGGCGGCGACGCCGTAGCTGATGAGATAGAAGACCGGCCTTGTCAGATTCTGGACAACGGCTCCGGCGGTGCTGTTGATATATGACATATAGACCGCCGTGTCTTTCTCCGCAAAGCGGGTGACGCTCCTCTTCATGATGCCGTCATAAAGATCGTTCCGCAGGCTCTCCCAAAACACGGAGGTAAACCATTTCTCCGCGATGCCGTCCAAAAAATAGCCCGTCGCTATGCCCAAAACCGCTATACCCGCGACCCATAAAAAGCTCAAAAAATCCGAAATATTTCCCGATACAGCAAGGTCAACCAGCCTTTGCTCCATGACGGCGGACAGCGGCGTCAAAAGCTGAGTCAAAATTCCGAGCAGGATCGCCGCGGAGGAGAGCGCCGAATGCTTTTTGAAATAGCGGATCATTTATTTTTCCCCTTGCCGCGTTTTCTTTCGTCGTTGATGAGCCGGATTCCCGCCTGCCCCGACGCAAGGCGCGCCGCCGTCAAAATCGGAATGACCGCTCCGTTCATTTTTACGGCGTATGCCACGGTTTCGCCGTCCTCTGTTTCAAGCGCCAGCGCCTCCGCAAGTCCGAGCGCGGTGATCTTCCGCAGTATCTCCTCCGCCTCGCTCGCCTCCACCCCGGCGAGCCTTGACAACACGCCGACGGTACAGTACCCGGGCGCCTCGCCGTACAGCACTGTAAGCATCGAAAGCGCGTTTTGCGACGACAAAAGGTCAAACAGCCCGACTGCTCCCTCACCGGAGGAAAGAAGGTCGGCGAAACCCCTCTCCCCGCCCCACGCGGCGGATAAAAACGACTGACCCTCGGACAGTATCGCCGTAATGTACCCGTCGTCCGTGATCAAAACCGCCTCGCCAGGGCTGCCGTGAACGCCGTTGAAGTCCACGATATCCGCCACATTGTCAAGACACGCGTAAACCGCCGTCTCGCGCATGAGCGAAACGGTCTGCTCCATGCGTTTTTCTTCCGGCAATGAGGCGATATATTTCCTGACCGTCTCCGCCATGTCCTCCCGCCGCACCTCGCACCTGCCGAACAGCGCGTCCACCGTCACGCCCAAAACATCGGACAGCGCCGGCAGCAGCGAGATGTCCGGCGTTCCACCGCTCTCCCACTGGGAGACGGCGGAGCTGCTGACGCCGATCAGCTCTCCGAGCTCCCTCTGCGTCAGCCCCTTTTCTTTCCTGAATTTAAGTATCTGCTCGCCTATTATCGAATAGCTCATCACAGCCCCTCCTTTAAGTTCCGCTTATATTGTAACACAAACGCCGCTTAACAACAATGGGCGCGATCTTATGCAAAATTAAGCGCCGCTTTACCATAAGCCGTAAAAAGTTTTGAAGAGAGGGGACCGGGGGGAGGGACTTTTCCAAAAGTCCCTCCCCCCGGAGAATTTTCTATAGGAATCAATAAATCGGGAACCGCGCGCAGAGCTCCTGCGCTTCGTCGGAGACGCGGCTGCGGCAGCCGTCAAAATCCTCGATGACGTCGGCGATAAATCCGGCGACCGTCCTCATCTCGTCCTTGCCGAATCCGCGCGTCGTGACGGCGGGCGTGCCTATCCGCAGTCCGCTCGTGACGAACGGAGAGGCGGGGTCGTTCGGGATCGTGTTCTTGTTCGCCGTGATGTGAACTTCGTCGAGGCGGTGTTCGAGCTCCTTCCCCGTGATCCCCGTGCCGCGAAGGTCGAGGTTCATGAGGTGATTGTCCGTCCCGCCGGAAACGAGCTTTATCCCGCGCGAGGTGAGCGAGTCGGCGAGCACCTTTGCGTTTTCGACGATGTTCTTTGCGTATACCTTGAAATCGTCCGTCAGCGCCTCGCCGAGCGCGACCGCCTTTGCGGCTATGATGTGCATGAGCGGGCCGCCCTGCGTCCCGGGGAAGACCGCCTTGTCGACAGCCTTTGCCAGCTCCTCGCGGCAGAGGATCAGCCCGCCGCGCGGGCCGCGCAGCGTTTTGTGCGTCGTCGTCGTGACGACGTCCGCATACGGGACCGGCGACGGGTGCACGCCGCCCGCGACGAGCCCGGCGATGTGCGCCATATCGACCATCAGATACGCGCCGACTTTGTCCGCGATCCTGCGGCAGCGCTCAAAATCAATGATGCGCGAATATGCGCTCGCGCCCGCGATTATCAATTTAGGGCGGCAGCCGACGGCGATCTCTTCCATTTTGTCATAGTCGATGTACCCCGTCTCGGGGTCGACGCCGTAGGGGACGATTTTGAAATATTTGCCGGAGATGTTGACCGGGGAACCGTGCGACAGGTGGCCGCCCTCGGAGAGGTTCATGCCCATGACTGTGTCGCCCGGCTCGAGCAGCGCGAAGAACACTGCGAGGTTCGCGTTCGCGCCGCTGTGCGGCTGCACGTTCGCGTGGTCCGCCCCGAACAGGCGGCAGGCGCGCTCGCGCGCGATCTCTTCAACGACGTCGACGCACGAACAGCCGCCGTAATACCGCTTTCCCGGCAGGCCCTCCGCATACTTGTTCGTCAGAACGCCGCCCGCCGCAAGCAGCACCGCGCGCGAAACGATGTTCTCGCTCGCGATCAGCTCAATATTGTGCCGCTGCCGCGAAAGCTCCGCGCCGCACGCCGCGGCGACCTCGGGGTCGTAGTTTACAAGCTCCTCAAAAAAATTCATGGTTCGTTTCCCGGGGAGGTGACTTTTGGAAAAAGTCACCTCCCCGGACCCCTCCTTCAAAACTTTTTATTACATTATATTATTTGTGCGATATTCTTTCCCCCTGCTCCGAAGAGTTTTGAAGGGGGTGCGGGGGAAACTTTATAGAAAAGTTTCCCCCACCCGCGTGACTTTACTTAAAAAACCTCACCGCGGACTCAAACATATGGAGGTCATAATTGCCGGGGACGTTTTTGTAGAGGTCGCCGCCGCGGCGCTCAGAGTGGCCCATCTTGCCGAAGACTCTGCCGTCCGGCGAGGTGATGCCCTCTATCGCATACATCGAGTCGTTCGGGTTATACTGGACCTCGCCCGTCGCGTCTCCGTTCATATCGACGTACTGCGTCGCGATCTGTCCCCTCTCCGCAAGCTCCGCTATGAGCGGCTCGGGGGCGATGAATCTGCCCTCACCGTGCGAGATCGGCACAGAAATTATGTCGCCGACGCGGACGCCGGAGAGCCACGGGGAGAGATTCGAGCACACGCGCGTGCGCACTATCTTTGACTGGTGGCGCGCGATCGTATTGAACGTGAGCGTCGGGCAGCTCTCGTCCGTGTCGATGATCTTGCCGTATGGCACGAGCCCGAGCTTGATGAGCGCCTGGAACCCGTTGCAGATGCCGCACATCAGCCCGCCGCGCGCGTCGAGCAGGTCGGTGACGCCCTCGCGCACCGCGGACGAGCGGAAGAACGCCGTGATAAATTTGCCGCTGCCGTCCGGCTCGTCGCCGCCGGAGAATCCTCCGGGGATAAAGACGATCTGCGACTTTTTCAGCGAATCGGCGAATTTTTCAACGCTGCGGCGTATGCCGTCCGACGTTAAGTTGTTTATTACGACGATCTCGGCCTCGGCTCCCGCGTCCTCCACCGCCTTTGCGGAGTCGAACTCGCAGTTCGTCCCGGGGAACGCCGGGATCAGGACGCGCGGCTTTGCCGTCCTTACCGCGGGAGACGGAGCCTTTTCGCCGCGTTCATATGTGAAATTCTTCTCGGGCGACCGGCTCCCCGCGATGTTGCAGGCGTAGACCGATTCGAGCCTGCCCTCGTAGAGGTCGGACAGCTCCGCCGCCGTGACCGCCTCGCCGTCGAGCGAAAATTCGCCATTGTCGGTGACTTTACCGAGTGGCGCGTATCCGCGCGCGTCTTCGTCCTTCATCTCGACGACGAATTCGCCGCATGACAGCCCGAACAGGCGCGCTATGTCCACGGAGGGATCGAATTCGAATCCGAATCCGAATCGAATAAATCAGAATCTAAAAAATCCGAAC
>CANROT010000107.1 GCA_947632285.1 uncultured Clostridia bacterium | reverse complement strand
TTCGGCGCCCATATCGTTCGTGGACAGTCTGTCGCCGCTGACGTTCGTCATGTCGGCGATGAACTCCGCGTTCATAATGTCGTTGAGCGGGGCGGTGTAGAGGAGGTTGCCTTTTAATAAGAAGAATACGTTGCCGTCGATGTACTCGGCTCCGTAGATCTCGGCGCCGACGTTGTAGAGCGTCTCAATACCGGTGATCTCCTTGGTTTCGGGGTCGCAGGCGATGGTGTTCGGGTCGATGATCGCCCAGCACCTGTCATACTGTGAGCCGGGCTCGACGGGGTTCGTGTTCGTTTTTCCGCCCTGGTAGACGTAGGCGAAAAGCTGATTGTTGTAGTCGGGATCCTTCCCGCCGTAGCGGACGATATAGGAGCTCTGGTTCCCGGCGTAGTCACAGATGACGATGCCGCACTCGGAGCCGACCGTTTCGTCGTCAAGGTCAAAGGTGTAGGTCACGGTGCCGTCCTCGTTTTCCTTCGGGCCGAGCACGGAGTCGTAGAGCACCGAGCCGCTGCGGCTGACGACGCCGAGCCAGGACACGTCGAAGTTGTCCCGGACGGTCACGGTCAGGTCGCCCGTCTCGATATTCTTCATGGCGCCGACGTATGTCGGGGCTTCGTCGTCTATGTTGAGCGTCGTTGTCCAGAACGCACCCTCACCGAGCACGCCGGATTCGACGAGCGCCTCAAACTCGGCGCTGCTGACGAAATTCTCGGACTCCGGAGAACCTGTTTCCATCGCTTCCTTTACGTAATACTCGGGGATCGCGACGACGCTCAGGTCGACCGTCTGCCCCGGCTTAACGCCGAAGTAATCGAACGTATTGTATACGGAAAGGGTACTGCTTGCTGCGTTCCAGCCGCCGTTGTAGAATGCGGCGAGCGCCTGATACGATATTGGCGTGGAGGTGTAGATGATCTCTTTCGTCTCCGTGTCCCTGATCATGTAGGCGAGCGCCGCCGCATTGCGGATCAGGGTGATGTCGAAGTATGCGAGCGTGTCCGTGCTGCGCACCGCACGCTTGTCGAACGGGAACGTCTCTTCAAAGCCGTAGGGGTTGCCGATGTTGTAGTATGCGGGGCTGTGCGGCTCCTCGGATACGGTGAAGTCGTTGCCGCCGTAGATCGTGTGCCCTTCTTCCGTCTCGCTGCCCTTGAGCATTACATACGGCGTCTTGCCGAGGCCGTACAGAGATTCGGCATATGTGGTGCGGTCGAACATCGAGGGATCGCTCCAGTTGCCGTAGTAGCCGAGGATCGGGATAGAGTGCGTCACGTCGAGCGCGCCCTCCTCCGAGGAGACGGGGTTGACGTAGGTGAAGCCCTCGACATATGCGCCGTTCGTGTACGCGCCGCGGGACTTCGCATATTCCATGTCATCGGTGATCTCGATATCGACCGTGACGGTAACGCTGCCGCCTGCCGGGACGGCGAATGCCTCCGTCGTCATGCGGGCGAGGATCAGGTGCGCGTCGTAGGAGGTGTAGTCTCCGTCGCCGTCAAGGTCGGCGACAGACAGATCGAGGTCGCCGCCGTCGATTTTGCCGACGATGTAGTCGAGCAACGTCTGCGCGTCGTCGCCATTGGTGACGCCGTCGCGGTTAACGTCCGCCGAAACGGCAGCTCTCGGCACGAAGGTCTTCCCGTTTACGGTGTAGGTGACCTCGGCCCCGAGCGCGCGCGTCATCGAGGACAGATATGCCTCGCCGTCCTTTTCGTACCAATCCTGTGTGAACAGGTCGGTGGAGAGGGTGTAGGTGTTCGTCTTGCCGTTGAGATTGTTGATCGTGAAGGTGTAGGTGTATTTGCCGTCCTCGTCGGCGCCGAGCTCGGCTTTGACCTTGCCGTCACTGTAGGACGCCGTGGCGTCCTCGCCCATCATGATATAGGACAGCGCATTGACGGCCGCGCCGATGTTGGCAAGGCCCGCGCCCTGGCCGAGGACGGAATAATAATTTCCGCTCGCCTCTTCCATGATCGGCACCGCCGTGGACATGAGCAGGCTCTGCGCCAGCGTCCGCAGCTTGAGGTTCGTCTGCTCGTCATATTTGTTCGAGCGGAGGAATTCGTCGAGCAGCGCTACCATACCGGTGACCTGAGGCGCCGCCATGGACGTGCCGGACATATTCTCGTATGACCTGTGGTCTCCCGCCACCTGATTTCCGCTTCCGTCGAGATGTGAGCCGTTGACGGAGTAGATGTTTCCGCCGGGCGCCAGGATCTCCGGCTTCAGCGTCAGATCGTGAGGGACGCCCCAGGAGCTGAAAATGCTGATGGTGTTGAATTTGTTGTCATGCATCACGGAAACAGAGTCGTCGCTGCCGCCGATGGTCAGCTCGCCCGTATAGTAGGTGAGACCGCCCTCCGCGGTGTTTGCATTGACCTTGAACGATTCGCTGTTTTCCATCGAAACGGCGACTACCGGGATCGTGCCTTTGAATGTGGAGAGGTCCATGCCGAAGACGCTGTTCTCGTTGTTCACGACGATCAGCGCGATGGCTCCCGCCTCCTCGGCTCTCGTCGCCATATCCACGAAGGATACGCCGCCGCCGCGGTTGCAGAGCGCGACCTTGCCTTCGAGGAGGGCGCCTATATTTTTGAAGTCGTCCTCAGTGCCGTTGCCGTCGATGTAGACAAAGCCGTGATCGCCCGCGACAGACGTCAGGATCGCGTTCTTGTAAGGCGTCCCGTCGTTGCTCGTTGTCGTCTCCGCGTAGAAGATGATGTCGTCGCCGACCTTGATGTAGTGGTCGGTCGTCCCGGCATTGTCGACGGAGCCGACTGTCAGCGCGTTTGCAAAGCTGCCGGGCTGGCCGCCGGTGTGGAAGTTCACGTCGTCGGCGTAAAGATCCTTGATCTCGCTGTTTGAGGCATTGTCGGCCCATTTGCCGTTGTTGCCGCCGGAGGCGACCATGACGAGCCCGTTCTTTTCGAGCTTTGACAGGATCGCGTCATATTCGTTCGATTTGCCCCAGCCGGCGTAGGCGGAGCCGAGGGAAAGGTTCGCCGCGTCGCAGCCGAGCATGATCGCGTCTTCGAGCGCCGCAAAGTAGTCCGAGTCCCTTGCGCCGCCGTTTATGCCGAACACCTTCATTATCACGAGCTGCGCGTCCGGCGCGACGCCCTTGACGCGCACGGATTCCTCGGCGGCGGCAAAGCCGCTCTCGGCGGTTTCGTCCGGCACGTATGCGTTTGCGGCAGCGATGCCCGCAACGTGCGAGCCGTGCTCGCCGGACGTATCTTTTTTGTAGCTGCCGATGGTGCCCTCGTGGTTGGCGGTGAGGCTCCAGTCAACGTAGTTGAACGCGAAGGGTATCTTCTCGCTGCGGTAGATGCCCGAGGGCTCAAAGCCGTAGATGTTCAGCTTGCCGCCCTCCATAAGATCCGCGATATCCTTTTCCGTCAGGAGTCCGAGCGTCGCTATGTAGTCATCAACGCTCTCGTAGCCGAGCTTTTCGGCCTCGAGCTTGAGGGAGTAAAGATATCCCTCGTTCGAGAATGAGATGTGTTCAAGGTCGATACCGGTGTCGATGACGGCTATCCTGCGGCCCGCGCCGGTGAAGCCGGCAGCCCACGCATTCGAGGAGCCGATCTGCGTGCCGGAGGTTGCCATGTTGGGATCAGCCGCCGGGGGGGGGTCAATAACCGCGGGTTCGTAGGTGTTTTCCACGAACGCATCGCGGACGCCGTCGAGCGCCTTGATGGACTCGATCTGACCGTATTTCACGTTCGCGGAGATGATGTTCGCCGCAAGGGTCAGGTTCCATGCGACGTCCAGCGTCTCGCCGCTCAGAACGTCTTTTTCGATCTGTTCCGTCAGCTTCTGCTGGTCGCGCCGCAGGCCGTCCCTGTACGCCATTGCCGCGGCATTATCCGCGATGTTTTCCGCTGCGTAGCCCGCCTCGATAGTGGACGCCTTGTCGAGTACGATAGACACGCGCACTATATCGTCCGGACCATACGGCGGTTCTTCTTCTTCGCCGTTTGCATAGCTCTCCGGGAGCCGGGGAGAATACAGACCGTCTGTCTCCACGGCGTCGAGCGGGACGGACTTTCCGTCTGCGCCCACGACCTGTATCGGAGGGATCAGAGGTACGGCGATGCCGATGATCATTGCTGCCACAAGCAGCACAGCGATCGTCTTTTTCATGATTTCTTTCCTTTCGGGTATGATTTTATATTCACCGCCGTGAGAAGCGGTTAATATACGGTTAGAAAGTTTTTTTGCATCTTGCGAAATATCCGGCGCCATTTGATGCTGATGATGCGCATAAAAAGCGCGGCATGGATCACAAGTTAAAATAAGGAAGCAAAAGCAATAAAGCCCTTTTTTGCCGAGACAAAGAACGGTTTTGCCGATCAAGATAAATTCATTTGCACGACAAACCTATTCTATCACAATGCCGTTCAAAATACAAGGCTTCCCACTGAAAAATGAAAAAATCTCTGCAAAAAAATTCATTTTCGATTTGGCGATCATATCATTTAATGTCGAATAGCGCTGTTGTGCGGCGTGATCGCAATTATTTTGCGTGACAAGCATGTCAGCATGTGATATAATATACCCGATGACCCGTTTTGTAAGTTCGAAAGCGTCGCTTGCGTTTTTTGACGGCTTTAAATACCGCCCCTGAAAACAGGCTTGTTTGTTGATGATGTAATTCAGCGGCGAAAAAGATCGTGCCTTACCTGTCGGGGAATATCAGCAAACTGTTGTGCAAAGGGGGCTCAAATGGATCATATAGAGACGAATACGGCACTTATAGAGGCGTTCGGAGATCTTGAGCGGCTGTGCAATCAGATCTACAATGATAAACACGGTGTGACGGTCTATATTGACCAGATGAAGGAAATAGGTCCATACGGTCGGAGCAAGGTGCCGGAATGGAATATGCACCTTTCAAGGCTGATCGAAATCAGGCATAAGCGCAACATGCTTTCCCATGGGGAAGTGAGCTTTGATATGCCTTGTGCGGATTGGGACGATGTCGATTACGCCATTCGATTCAGGAAAATGATATTGTCCGGGACCGATCCTTTGGCGGTGTATTCTCAGGCATCTTTACCCCATCAACCGAAAAACAACACGCCGCATACCGTACAGCGGGAAGCCGCAGCGTCCTATGTTCGGTCGGCACCGAAAAAGCCGAGCGGATGCGCCGTGATGCTCGCCGCCGTTCTTGTCGGTATTGCCGGTGCTGCCGCATTTGCCGCCGTGATGCTTACATATTTTTTGAGGTGAAAAAACGGCTTGAGATCTGTGCTGAACAGGTTTCAAGCCGTTTGATTTTTGCGGATGCCGCGACAGAGCATTTATATCTCATTTTATATGTTTTATATGCATCGCCCCCGCCGCGCGATACTCCTTTTTGACAGAAAAATGCACCCCGCCGTCAGATTTTATCCTCGGTCTGACATTCGGGGTGCATTTCGTTTTCGCGTCAGATTATTTCGGCTTTGATGATGTTTGTGGAGCCGGAGTTTCCGTTCGGGAGGCCGCCGGTGATGACGAGGCGGTCGCCGGGCTTCAGGTGATAGTTCTCCTTCGCGAGGCGCTTTGCGTTATAGAAGATGACGTCCGTCGAGTCGAACTGTTCCATGAGCTCCGGCGTGACGCCCCAGGACATCGCGAGCTTGCGCCACGTGCGTTCGTTCGTCGTGACGCCGAGGATATCGACGGGGCCGCGGAAGCGGGACACCATTCTCACCGTGACGCCGGAGCGCGAGCAGACGGCGATGAGCTTTGCGCCGATGTCGATGGACATCGTCGAGACGGCGTGCGATATCGCGTCCACGACGTTATGTATCGCAAATTCGGTGGAGGTGAAGCGCTTGTCGTATGGGATATGGCGCTCCGTTTCGAGCGCGATCTTCGCCATCGTCGCGACGGCGAGGGCGGGATATTTGCCCGCCGCCGTCTCGCCGGAGAGCATGATGGCGCTCGTGCCGTCATAGACGGCGTTTGCAACGTCGGATATCTCGGCGCGCGTCGGCCGCGGATTGTTTATCATAGATTCGAGCATTTCCGTCGCCGTTATGACGAATCTGCCGAGCATGCGGCACTCGTCTATGAGCTGCTTCTGCACGGCGGGCAGCTCCTCAAACGGGATCTCGACGCCGAGGTCGCCGCGGGCGACCATGACGCCGCTGCACGCGGAGGCGATCTCCTCAATGTTGTCGACGCCGGAGCGGTTCTCGATTTTTGCTATCAGCTCGATGTTGTTCCCGCCGTTCGCGTCAAGGAACGCGCGGACGTCGAGCAGGTCCTGTTTGCGCGAAACGAAGGAGCAGGCGACATAGTCCACGTCCTGCTCGATGCCGAAGAGGAGGTCCGCCTTGTCCTGCTCGCTCAGATAATCGTGGCTGAAGACGCGTCCGGGAAAGCTCATCGACTTGCGGTCCGAGAGGTCGCCGCCGAAGATGACGCGGCACCTGGCCTCCGTGTCGCTCGATTCGATGACCTCCATGACGACGAGCCCGTTGTTGATGAGGACCTTGTCGCCGGGCTTGAGTTCTTGGCACAGCCCGCGGTAGCTGACGGAGACGCGCTCCTGATTTCCGACGACGTCCTCGCATGTAAGCGTGAAGATGTCGTTGTCGTTCAGTGTAATTTTCCCGTTTTCAAACGTGCCGATGCGGTATTCGGGGCCCTTTGTGTCGAGCATGATGGCGATGGGGAGGTTCAGCTCATCCCGCACCTTTTTGAGAAGATTTATCGAGTTGAGGTGATATTCGTGCGTCCCGTGGGAGAAATTGAGCCGGGCGACGTTCATGCCCGCCTCGCACATCTCGCGGAGCGTCTTTTCGTTGTCAGAGGCAGGTCCTACGGTGCATATTATCTTCGTTTTTCGCATGGCAGCGCTCTCCTTTGCAGCATGGCTGTTTTTTCCTTTATATTTTATAATATCGCAGAGCTGCCGCGTTTGTCAATGCAAAACTGTCGCAATACATAAAAATATTTATAAAAATTCCGCCCCTGCGGCAATGCATGACAACAAATGCCGTATACGCTTGATTTTTCCGGCGCAAAAATATATAATAGGGGGAAATCAGCGGCAATGGCGGCTGACAGGAGTAAAAATAAACAGTTAAGGAAGAATAGAAAATGAAAACAGGTGTGATAGACGTCGGCGGAGGGCTGCGCGGTATCTACGCCGTCGGCATATTTGACTATTGCATGGAGCACGGGATAAAGTTCGACCTCGCCATCGGCGTGTCCGCGGGGAGCGCGAACCTCGTCTCGTATTTAGCGGGGCAGCACGGGCGAAACTACAAATATTAC
>CANROT010000106.1 GCA_947632285.1 uncultured Clostridia bacterium | reverse complement strand
TCCTTTGGATAAGAAGGTTCTTTGAGGAGAACGGCAAGGGCTGCAGCGCCGTTGTCGGAATATCCGGCGGGAAGGACAGCTCCGTCGTCGCCGCGCTGTGCGCCGAGGCGCTTGAAGGGAGAAAAGATGACCCGTACATGATCGGCTACTTTCTCCGCAACGAGCCGGAGTGGGCATTCGTTGACGGGCTCGTCCTTGCGGACGAGGTGCTTTATAATCCGGAGAGGACCGCCTGCAAGGATCGCCTGATCGATTTTCTTAAAGAGCGATACGGGGACGCCGAAGCGCTTTCGCGCGCTTGGAACATTGAGATCTCATGCTTTGAGGATCTATATGAGAGCCGCCGCGACGCGTCAAGATCGTCGCCCGCCGCAAACAGAGATCTGCACGAATTCTCAAGAATGATGCTCCGCGCCTATGTCGGCATACCGGCGCGCGAGTGCAGGCGCGTCGACCCGAATCACATGATACTCGGCATGCGCTGGGCATGGATATCGGACCCCGACCTTGTCACCGGTTGGGAGAATTTCGACGTGTTCTCGATAAACTGTTATACCGTCGATCCGGCAGATGCGATAGACAGAGTCGTGAGCCTCGGAGTCGATCTGCCGGTAATGATCGGAGAATTTCATTTCGGCGCGCTTGACGCGGGTCTGCCCGCGACCGGTCTTGAAGCCGTCGCGACGCAGCGCGACCGCGGGATCGCGTACCGCAGATACGTTGAGAGCGCGGCAGCTCACCCGAACGGCGTCGGGTGCCACTATTTCCAGTGCTACGACCAGTTCACGCTCGGACGCTTCGACGGGGAAAACTATAATATCGGGCTGTTTGACATCTGCTCGAGAGCATATCCCGAGATGATGGCGGAGATAAAAAAGTGCTCCGAAAACGTATACAAGGTGGCGGACGGCAGAATGGAAAAATTCGCGGGGACGCCCGTGTCAATACCTATGATAGCATATTAAAAAGCGGAGGGAAAACATGAAAAACACAAAGACAGCGGAGGCGGCGCTCTCAATTCTTAAAGAGGGCAACAAAAAATATATCTCCTCGGACGTACCGTCCGGCGATATTTCCCGGGCAATAAGGGAGAGAACGGCGGAGGCGGGGCAGAGCCCGCACACGGTAGTCATAACGTGTTCCGACTCAAGGGTGATACCCGAATGTATCTTTTCGGCGGGGATCGGCGAGCTTTTTGTGATACGCGTCGCCGGAAACGTCATCGACAGGCACGCGCTCGGCAGCATCGAATATGCGGCAGATCACCTCGGCAGCCGCCTCGTTGTCGTTCTCGGGCACACGCATTGCGGCGCCGTCGGCGCGGCGATGCACCATGAGGCGGGCGGATTTGTCAAGTCGATAACGGACGAGATACAAAGCGCGATAGGCGGCGAGACCGACGAGCTGCGCGCGTGCGAGAAAAATGTCCTCAACAGCGTTTCGGTCATAGAGTCCGCGCTTTCCGATGCGGTCGGCGACTTCACCGTCGTCGCGGCGATATATGACATAAAGAGCGGCGAGGTGACATTTTTATAAAAAATCATCTCATTTCAGATCCTTGCGGTTTTTCAAAGCATAATGTACGTTGATTTCTAAAACAATCTTGTTTTATATACGTGATTTCTTACAAAATGCATATTGACATAAACGGACAGCAATGATACAATTTATCTAAAAAATGTGGAGGTCTATATGAGAAAACACAGTAAAATTATTCGTTTAGCAGTATTTCTCATTGCACTTGCCCAGATAGCCGTATTCATTCCGCTTGGCGGGATCGTATCGGCAAACGCGGTTCAAGATTGGAGGGCGGGACATACGTCCGGCGCTTCCTCCGACAACGCCGATGATTATCTGATGCGTGCGCGCGACTATTTTAAGTCGCACATGAAAAAACTGTCTGCCGAAAAAGAAGACCCGAATGAAGTCGTTCGGGTGATCGTCGAGACGGAAGACGAGGCGGTCATCGATTCGGAAGAGAAGGTCGAATACGACGATGAAACCAAAAAGGCAGAGGCGTCGGCACTCAAAAAACAGCTTTCTCTGATCGAAAAAGTCGAAAAAATGACCGGCAGCAAGGTCATCAATCGCACCGCATATCTCGTGAACGGTTTCTCGATAGAGATGAAGCGCTCGCAGATGGCGGAGGTCGAAAAGCTGGACGGCGTCAAGTCGGTCTATGAGGTGACCGAATACGAGCAGCAGATGGACAGCGCCATCGACATGACGACTGCAACAGATCTATGGAGCTCGGAGAACGGCGCTTACACCGGTGAAGGCATTGTAATAGCAATAATCGACTCGGGTGTTAATTATGAGCACCCCGATATGGTACTCAGCACCGGCGCGAAGGTGAAGTTCACAAAGTCCGAAATGCAGGAAAAGATCGACGCGCTCGGCTACGGCAAATATTACACCGAAAAGGTCCCGTTCGGATATTCATACGGAGGCAAGCTCGACGGCGACGTCAACAATGACGCCGAAAACAGCCACGGTCTGCACGTTTCCGGTATTGCCGCCGCGAACGGCAAAGAGATCAAGGGCGTCGCGCCTAACGCTCAGCTTTTCGCCATGCAGGTCTTCAGCAACAGCGGAAGCGCTTATACGGACGACATAATCAAGGCCGTTGAAGACTCCGTAAAGCTCGGAGCGGACATCATTAACCTGAGCCTCGGTTCCGGCGTCGGGTTCTATAACGACGCAGACTATCTGCAGCGCGCCCTTGAGTACGCAGAAGAACAGGGCGTTATATGCTGCGTTGCCGCAGGAAACGACGGTATCTCTTCCTCGACTCTCGGGGACAGCACGAACGACTGGGGCATGATCGACACCGGTCTCGCATCAAGACCGAGTACGTTCCCGGGCGCTATCAGCGTAGCGTCTGTCGAAAACATCTCTCAGCCTGTCGATGTTATGGACTTCTACATAAACGGTGAGCTGTACAGATCCGATTATCCGGCATTCTGCCTTACGGATTATAGAGGATTCGACGGCGATTTCAGCGTAGTGCAAAACGCCGTTCTTGTCGACTGCGGACTCGGGGATACTGACGAATTTGATAAAGCTCCCGCAGACACAGACTGGGTCGCCGTTATAAAACGCGGTACCATCAGCTTTGAAGAAAAGATCACGAACGCACATGAGCACGGCGCGGCGGCGACGATAATTTATAACAATGAAACGTCGGACGTCGTTCCCTCGAACATTTCCGCAGGAAATGCGGCGGAGAATCTCGCCATCGCCGTCAGCGGAAACTTCGGCGCAGAGCTCGTCGAGCTTGCCGACAAGGGTTCAACCGTTTCTCTTGACGGATTTGTCATGAGATTCTTTGACATAGGCGGCGGTATGTCCGTGTTCTCGTCATGGGGCCCCACGCCGACGCTTGACATCAAGCCCGAAATTTCGGCCCCCGGCGGAATGATTTATTCCACCTCGGCGGGTGAAGGCTATGAATTGATGAGCGGAACTTCTATGGCGTCGCCGTACATTGCAGGCTCCTCCGCGATCATTCTTCAGTCATTAAAGGAAGCTGTCGCGAACGGAGAGCTCAAGCTCGGCGAGCTCGCACTCAACAAATTCGTTAAGATGTCCATGATGAATACGGCAAACCCTGTCTTTGAATCGGAAGGCCTGATATATCCGGTCCGCCAGCAGGGAGCCGGCATGGTCGATCAGTTTGAAGCCGCAAACAACCGTGTTATCGCAACGTATAACGGCATCGCGTCAGCAGCTCTCGGGGAAGTCACCGCATCTTCCGAATTTGTTATAACTCTTACGAATTACGGCACGGCCGATGCCGTCTACACGCTCCCGAAGAGCTCGCCCGTCTATGTTGATATCACAGAGAGCGGAACGAACCTCTATCACGACGCGCTGCTTGACGGTGCATCTGTCACATACAGCGCGGAGACGGTAACCGTTCCCGCCAATGGCACCGCGACGGTAACGGCAACGCTGACTCTCGGCGGCGACGCACAGAAGCAGCACTTTGTTGAAGCATATGTCACGTTTGACGGCGATATAGACCTTTCGCTTCCCGTTCTCGGTTTCTACGGTGACTGGGACGAGGCGGGCCGTATCGTTGACGAGCCGTGGTACGAAACAGAGAACGGCGGCGGCATCTTTGTCTATGGCGAAGACGACCCTTATATTCCCGCAGGTTATGCCGGGAACAGTGTGATCACCGCGGCATATTTCCCCTATTTCCTTAACTATTACGGGACAAGCACTCCGTTTTTCGATCCCCTGATCGCAACCGGACTGATGTCCGAATCGTACTTCCTCGGCATCGGATACGGAGCCGAGCTCGATATGTTCACGTTCTCGCCTGATTATATGGCGTTCTCGCCCAACAGCGACGGCATTATCGATCATGTACAGCCGTCCCTCGGTATGCTCCGTTCAGCGGCGCTCCTGACCGTTGATATCCTTGACGGCGAGGGCAACGTTATCCGCAGGATCAACACTCAGGAAGAATACGCGAAGACAACAGGCGCAAGCTTTGCGCAAAACGGGTATCTCTACAACCCGCTGAGCTATTTTATGGACGGAGACGGCACATGGGACGGTACTGTTTATAACAGCAAGACCGGTGAATTCGAAACGGTCCCTGATGGGCAGTACTATGTCCGCGTAGGCGCGTCTTTGCCGGGCAGCGATAAGGTAGAGTATACGACGATGCCGGTCAAGGTCGATACGAGCGCTCCGAAAATCGAAGTGATCAGCGTTGAGCAGGTCGACGAGGAATATCTCGGCATCAGCTTCAGCGTTGACGACTTCTCCGGCGCTGCCGAAATAGCGTATATTTTCGTCAACGGTGAGATTTATCCCGTGGACTTCAGCCTTGGATTTGAAGGCTTCTACGATCCCGATTCGGATTCCTACTATGCCGAGGTGCCGCTCGCTTCTATGCTTATCCCCGATTATACGAATGAGATCGTCGTTATATCTATGGACCACGCCGGTAATGAGGGCAGCGGTTATTACTATACGGATATCGTATTCTCCGAAGATGAACCCGTTGTATTTACAAATATTGACGTTTACAGTGACCCGGTAGTCCTGAGCGAATGTTCGTATCTGTACTCTGAGAATGCCGACGGAACGGTCGAATACAAAGATATCAAGGCAGTTATCCGCGGCTGTATCGACGAGACGGTCGACAAGCTCGTCATAAACGATACTGTCGTGAGCACAGACGGCAACAACTTCTTCTCGGAGGAGATCCCTGTTCAGGTGGGGCGCAACCATATCACCGTTACGGCATATGACGCCGACGGCGCAGCGATTTACAGCGTTGAGTTTGAAGGCGCTGTCGATCTCAATGAGCCGGAAGCGCAGCTATACGTAACAGATAAGGATCACAGCGGTGAATGGTGCACCGATATGCTCCTCTGCTCGTATAAGGACGATTACGACCGCGACGCGTTCGCAACGAAATACAAGTATGGAGACACGATCCCCGTTGCGATCGAAGCGCATGACGAAACGCTCGTCGATGTCACGGTTACATGGCTCAACACGGATATCAACTCTGAGGAAGCCGATTATATTTTCCTCCTGCTTGACGGCAGCTTTGACGATCTCCTCTACGAGATCTCACCTGATTTTACTGACAAACGCGATTCTGTCACGCTCAGCGCGGAAGACCTTGACGAAAACGGAAGATATACGTTCGATATCCCGATGACCCGTGTCACGCATGAGGACATTGATCTTGAGACGGAGCTTCCTTACGAATTCACGTATGAGGAGCAATATCTGGTCGTCAAGGCGACCGACGCCGTAGGAAATGAGGTCGCGTTCTCGGTAATGATCGTCGGAGGCGAGCGAGCCGAGGAAGAGTATGCTTTCTATGGCGACAGCGATCTTCGCGATCAGGGCGGGGAAATTCCTTCGTTTGCATCAAACCTCAACTTCACAGAGCTTCTGCCGCTCGAACACTTTGAATCATACCCTGAAGAAGGCGTTGCTTACGGCATCGTAACGTCCGATATGGTCACAAAGGTCGAAGGGCTCGGGAGCGATGACGATCTGTATTCACTGCACCTGACCGGTACCCTGACAGACTGGATCAGCGGCATTATGTATGAGGGCGAGTATACTTCGATCCCGGGCGAATTGGACGGCGGGACATGGAAGTATTCGTTTGACGTGTTGGTGCGCCCCGGTACGAATATTGTATATTACACACTTGATTACCTGGGAGAGCTGCTCCCGATCAGAATGACGCTTTACTTTATCCCCGACGGAGAGGAGCTTTCGATCGCGTTTAAGGACGATCGCATCGACGAGGACGCGGTAATATACACGAATAAGACCGCGTTCGACGTTGAGGGCACGATCTATTCGCTTATAGGATTTGTGAACCTCAAGATCAACGGGGAACAGCTCATTATGTCAAGGAACGGCGGGGTCGACGTTTCGGGCGGCAGGTATACCGATTTTTCATATGCCGTACCGCTCGATGACGGAGAAAATATCATATCCGTCGAGCTCTATGACGACAGCGGCTGCAACGTATCGTTTAAATTCACCGTGTATTTTGATTCGGAAGTTCCTGTCGCGCCGAAGATAACGTCCGACGGCAAGGGGAACGTAACCATCACATCAGATGAGGAAGGCGCCGTGATCTATTACAGCACCGACGGTGAAAACTGGACCGAGTACAAGGGTACGTTCGCGCTTGAAGCGAGCGGGAATGTCTACGCGAAAACAGTGGACAAGGCGGGCAACGAAAGCGATATCGCCGTGCTCAGCGTAAATCTTCCTTCTCCGCCTCCGACCGAGCCATCGACGCCCTCGAAAGATCCGGTCACCCCTCCGCAGACAGGAGACGAAAGCGGCATTTTCTGCTATGTGTTCTGCCTTGCGCTCTCCGCTATTGCGGTGGCGTGCCTCGTCTTTGATAAAAGGCGCAGCATCAGATCAAAATAAGAGCACATAAAATAACATGGATCTGCAAAACCGCGGGGAGAAAACTTTTTGAAAAGTTTTCTCCCCGCGGACCTTTTTTATATGAAAAGCGCTGCCGCCGTTCCCGAAAAGGAAGGCCGTCATTCCTTGTTTACAAATGTATCGTTTCCGAAGATGCCCGCCATCGAATCGCGCACTGTTGACGAGAGATATCTCATCACGGCGTCTCTGTCGCGGCTGCTGCGGTCGCGCACCCACTCGATAAGGATCCCCGAAACGGCGCTCGCGTAGAATTCGGACAAAAAGTCACGGTAGCCGTCCTCGAGCCGGACGCCGCGGCGCGCCTCTATCTCCGAGATGACCGTCCGGCAGATGTCCGTAAAATCGGACATGAAAAATCGGTGCAGCCCGTCACGCCCGAGCGCATCATAGGCGCAGTTGAGTATGTGG
>CANROT010000105.1 GCA_947632285.1 uncultured Clostridia bacterium | reverse complement strand
CGCTGCGCGCTATCCCTGGGGCGCGGATTTGACGAAATCGTGCGCGTCATAAACAACGAATTTACGGACGGGACGCTCCGGCTCGGCAGGGACGCCGTCCTGCTCAGCGCCCGCCAGTATTCGGAGGCGGCAGCGGCAAGGGAAGCGCTTGACTCCGCCGTTGGCGCGCTCGCCGCCGGGTTGCCGGTCGATATTGCCGAGGCGGAGCTCACCTCCGCCCTCTCCGCTCTCTCCCGCCTTGACGGCAGGGAGGTCGCCGATACCGTTATCTCCGAGATTTTTTCGAAATTCTGTGTGGGGAAATAATAACCGGGGGAGAAACTTTTGCAAAAGTTTCTCCCCCGTGCCCCTGTTTCAAAAATCTTTATTTCCTTATAACTTTCCCGCGATGTGCGGGAATTTTTTTATTCGGCGGCGGTGCTGTTGTCGGTATTGGTGTTTGTGTCGCCGATATCACCGATATCGCCGGCGTCGTCGGTGCCTTCGGTCCTGACGATCTCACCGTTGACGAAGTGGCCGGTGTACGTTCTGCCCGTCGTCCAGGTGTATGTGCCCTCGCCGTTCGGCGTATTGTTTGCGAAGTCGCCCGTGTACGATTCCCCGTTCGCCCATGTATACGTGCCCTTGCCGGATCGGATATCGGCCTTGAATTCGCCCTCGTAGACGTCGCCGTTCACATATGTGTACTTGCCCTTGCCGTCCTTTATGTCGAGCTTGTATTCGCCCTCGTAGACGCTGCCGTCCGCCCACGAATACTTGCCCTCGCCGTTCTTTTTGTCGTGGTCGAAGCCGCCCACGTAGACGCTGCCGTTTGCCCAGGTGTACGTTCCCTCGCCGTGCTTCTGCCCGTCGAGGAATCCGCCCTCGTATGTGTCTCCGTTGCTGTACACGTACTTGCCGTGCCCGGTTATCTCGCCCATTTTGAAGTCGCCCTCATACGTGTCCCCGTTGGCGTAATGGAGCGTTCCGTGCCCGTCGCGCTGGAGGTTTGTGAGCGTCCCGTCATACGTGTCGCCGTTGCTGTACGATATCGTCCCCGTTTTTGCGTCGACGTTTGCCGTGAGCCCGTCCGCATATATGATCCTGCCGCGGTAGAGGTCGCCGTCCCGGTCGACGACGCCGAAAAATTTGTTGTATTCGGTGTTCTCGTCGTTCGGATCGACGGGTATCGTCAGATACCGCACGCCGTAAGCATACAGCCCGAGAATAACAACGCCGACCGCCAAGGCTGCGGCGGCTATTATTATAATGAGTATGAGAATCGGCTTCGGTATAATGGATTTATTTTCCATTTATTATAGACTCTCCTTAAAAATTTGTCTTCATCTGCGTGATAAAGTTGTCTATAAGCTGTATCAGGTCGGGAATGAAATATATCGCGGCGAATGCGGCCGCAATCAGTGCGGCGACGCCTATCACGAACGTGATAATATTCGTTCCGCGGCTCGCGTAGCGCACGTCGGCCTTGTATTTCAGCTCCTCGGGGATATAAAACCGCGCGGTCGTAAAGTCTATGGCGTCATGCTTCGGCGGGCGCTTCTTTTTCCCGCCGCCCGGCTGCTCGGAGCTGCCCGCGCCGTCCGCGTCTTTGTCTATGCGGACGACGAAGCGGCGGAGGACCGTGTCCGTCCGGAGCGCGTTTTTTATGAACCAGTCGCTGCCGTAACCGAGCTCGGTGACCGTTTTCGCCGTTTCCGGCGAGAGGCACTCGTCCCGCAGCATCGCCTTGACGAACCCGCCGATTATGCGCTTGTTGTACAGCGCCAAAAGCGACGCGAGGACGAACCCTGCAAAGAGCGCCCACACGATCAGATCGAGCGATATAAACGGGTTATAAAGCTCAAAATTATTGTAGTGCATATGTCCTCGCCTCCGATTTATTATATTTTGCCCCGCTTATTTCTTCGGGACGATGACGTCGCAGCCCATATAACGCCGCAGCGGCTCCGGAATGCGGACGCTGCCGTCCGCCCGGAGGTTATTTTCAAGCAGCGCTATCAGCATGCGCGGCGGCGCCGCGACCGTGTTGTTCAGCGTGTGCGGCAGATACGTCTTTCCGTCCGCGCCCTTGACGCGGATCTTGAGGCGCCTTGCCTGCGCGTCTCCGAGGTTCGAGCACGAGCAGACCTCGAAATATTTCTGCTGCCTCGGGCTCCACGCCTCGATGTCGCACGACTTTACCTTCAGGTCGGCGAGGTCGCCGGAGCAGCATTCGAGCTGGCGCACCGGAATGTCCATCGAGCGGAACAGCTCGACCGAGTATTTCCACATCTTGTTGTACCACTCCATCGATTCCTCCGGGCGGCAGATGACGATCATTTCCTGCTTTTCGAACTGGTGTATGCGGTAAACGCCGCGCTCCTCGAGCCCGTGCGCGCCCTTTTCCTTGCGGAAGCACGGCGAATAGCTCGTCAGCGTGTAGGGAAGCCCCGCCTCGGGGATCATCTGATCTATGAAGCGCCCTATCATCGAGTGCTCGCTCGTGCCGATGAGATAGAGGTCCTCGCCCTCGATCTTGTACATCATCGCGTCCATTTCGGAAAAGCTCATGACGCCCGCGGCGACCTTTCCGCGTATCATGAACGGCGGGACGCAGTACGTGAACCCCTTATCGATCATAAAATCGCGCGCATATGTGAGAACGGACGAGTGCAGCCTCGCGATATCTCCCATCAGATAGTAAAATCCGTTCCCCGCGACCCTGTGCGCGGCGTCAAGATCGATACCGCAGAACGATTCCATGATGTCCGTGTGGTACGGTATTTCAAAGTCCGGCACGACCGGCTCGCCGAATCTCTCGACCTCGACGTTTTCGCTGTCGTCCTTTCCTATCGGGACGGAGCTGTCTATAATGTTAGGCAGACGCATAAGAATCGACGTGACCTTTTCGTCCGTCTCCGCCATCAGCTTTTCGACTTCCGCGAGCCTTTCGGCGAATTCGGCGACTTTTTCCTTTGTCTTTTCGGCCTCGTCGCGCTTTCCCTGCGCCATCAGCTTGCCGATCTCCTTTGAGATGCGGTTGCGCTCGGCGCGCAGGCTCTCCGTCTCGCCGATATACGCGCGGCGGTCCGCGTCAAGCGCGATGACCTCGTCGACGAGCGGCAGCTTTTCATCTTGAAATTTCTTCCTTATATTGTCCTTTACGATCTCGGGGTTGTCTCTTACGAATCTGATATCGAGCATGATGATTTCTCCTTAAATTATATTTCTTCCGTTTCTCCGCATATAGAGCGGAGAAGCTCTTCGAGGTCTTCGTTGTCTTCGTAGCCGATGGAAATGAACTTTTGCCGCCCCGTTGCCTTTATCGTTACGGGCCTTCCGAGCGATTCCCTCGCGCGGTCCTCGAGTATGCGGACGTAATCGACCTCGTCGGCGGGGGAAATTTTTTCCTGCTTCGGCTGTTTTTTGTTCATTTTCTTTGCCGCGGCCTCCGCTGCGCGCACCGACAGCCCCTCGGCGATTATTTTATCGGCGAGTATCGGTATATCCATCGGGTCGGTGAGGGACAAGAGCGCCCTCGCGTGTCCTGCCGTTATCTCGCCGTCGCGCAGAAAAGGCACGACGGACGGCGGCAGGTCGAGCAGCCTCATGCTGTTCGCGACGTATGATCTTGATTTACCGACACGTGCGGACAACTCCTCCTGCGTCAGCCCGAAGCGCGTCACGAGCGCTTTGTATGCCTCGGCTTCTTCATATGCGTTCAGGTTTTCGCGCTGGACATTCTCAACGAGCGAAATTTCGGCTGTCGTCAGTTCGTCCGAGCTGAGGACGATCGCCGGTATTTCTTCAAGCCCCGCCAGTTTTGCGGCGCGCCACCTGCGTTCGCCCGCGATTATCGTGTATCTGTCCGGGCCCGCCGCCGTAACGAGTATCGGCTGGAGCACGCCGAGCGCGGACACCGAATCCGCGAGCTGGCGGAGCGCCTCTTCGTCAAAGCGCTTGCGCGGCTGGTCGCTGCGCGGTTCGACCGCGGATATGCGCAGGCGAAGGACCCGGTCGCCGTCCGAAAGCAGCTCACCGCCGACGGCGTTGTCCAAAAATACCGAGTCGAGCCCGCGCCCGAGCGCCGATTCTTTTCTTGCCATTCTAAATCCTCATCTAAAAACGTGATTCCGCTCAAACGCGGGAAAGTATCTCATCTGCGACCTCAAAATAGCACTGTGCGCCCTTTGAGTTTTTGTCGTGGTAGATTATGGGTTCACCGAAGCTCGGTGCCTCGCTGAGCTTGACATTTCTCGGGATCGGTGTGCGGAACAGCTTGTCCGCGTAATATTTTTTGAGCTCGCCGACTATCTGCGTCGTGAGATTCAGACGCGGATTATACATCGTCAGAAGAATGCCCGTGATCTCAAGCTGCCTGTTGTAGAGCTGCTTTATCTTTCTGATTGTCAGCATGAGCTGGGAGAGCCCTTCGAGCGCGAAAAACTCGCATTGCATGGGGATTATGACGCCGTTTGAGGCAGCGAGCGAATTTATTGTCAATATCCCTAGGGACGGCGGGCAGTCAACGATGACGATATCGTAATTCGCCGCGACGGGCGCGAGCGCCTTTTTGAAGTGGAACTGGCGCTCCGGCGTGTCGACAAGATCGAATTCCGCTGCCGCGAGGTTGATGTTTGCGGGGATAACGTCGAGATTTTCGTGTTTCGTTTTGAGGATCGCGTCTGATGCCGGGCACTGACCGAGCAGCAGTTCATACATAGTATGCCGCAGGTCACGCTTTCCGATACCTACTCCGCTCGTCGTATTGCCCTGCGGGTCCATATCGACGAGCAAAACACGCTTTCCTCTGCATGCAATACACGCCGCTGCGTTTACGGCAGATGTGGTTTTCCCAACACCGCCCTTCTGATTTGCAAATGTGATGATGTATGCCATACGGCGCCCCCCGAAGAAGATGAAACGCGGACGCGTTTTTGATATTATACACCATAGCGCACGTATATGTCAATGAGAAAGGGACACTTTTCGAAAAAAGTGTCCCTTTCTGTTGATTGTTTCACGTGAAACACGCGTCACGATGTTTCACGTGAAACATTGCCGATAGTGATCGTTATCGTGACACGCTCGGAGGAAGATTCGTCACGGTCAATGACGACGGGGACGCCGGATCCGCGCATAAGCTCGGCGGCGTGCTCGACTGAATTATAAAAAAGACGCAGGTTCTTTATCGCAAACCGGTGACGCGGCTTTGGGGCCGCCTTTTGGCAGACGGACTCGACATATCTCTCCGTGGAGGCGACGTTCAGCGCATACGATATCACGTGCCGGAGGGCGGAGAGCCGCTCCTTTTCGTCTTTTATCCGCAAAAGCGCCCGTGCGTGCCGCTCCGTGAGCGAGTTATCGAGGATAAGGGCGCGCTCTTCGTCCGTGAATCGAAGGAGGCGGAGCTTGTTCGCGACATATGACTGACTGACGGAGAGCTTCTCCGCCGCCTCGTCCTGAGTCATGCGGTATATACTTAATAAGGAAGAAATTGCGCTCGCCTGTTCAAAAATATTGAGGTCCTGCCGCTGGAGATTCTCGATTATCGCGAGCTCGGCGGATTCTTCCTCATCTGTGTCTATTATTATCGCGGGCACGCAGAGAAATCCTGCGTCACATGCGGCGCGGTAGCGGCGCTCGCCGGCGACGATCTCGTACATTCCCGGCTCACCGTGGCGCACGGAGATCGGCTGGAGGATCCCGTATCTCATTATGCTGTCCCGGAGCGCGCGCAGCCGCTCGCGGTCAAAATCGCGGCGGGGCTGGCGCGGGTTCGGGACGATGTTTTCTATCGGAATGTCGACGACGGTGCGCACACCGCAAACTTCTTCAATATTGAGTTCCTGCATTTTGTATTTTCCTTTCGACCCTCGGCCTTTTGCTGTCACAATTCTATCAGATGAGAACGGTTGAACGGTGCCGAGTCCCCGCCTCGGAAAATATTTTGTTTTCCCCGTTTCTGAGCTTTCCTGAAAATTGCCGCCGTAACAAAACATTTCCGGGCGCCGCCGATCGCTTTCCCGTGCGTTTTGCGCCATGCGGCGGAGATTTCGCGAAAAGAGCGCGCAACGCTCTTGAAAAGTAGCTCGCGGCATGATAAAATCAAAGAAAAACGGTAAAGGCGGCATCGAAATGAAAAAGGGCGGATTTACACTTCCGGGCGAGGCGGGTTATGAAAAACTGACGCTCGAACTTGCGGAAAAATGGGGAGCCGACTGCATACGCGACAGCGACGGGACCGTGCTGTCGGACGAGATCTTGTCGTCCGGCATACCGATATATTCAACGATATGCATGGTGCGCTCGATAAACGGCTGGGCAAAGGAGCACATGAACATGCTCGGGCGCAACTTCCTTTCGAGCGACCCCGTTATGGCGGAGGGGGAGGAGCTGACGATACGCCCGCTCGAAAAATATTTCCGCCAGCAGATAACGGTGTGCAGAGACGACCCGGTGAAGGAGTTTTGGGAGGTCCGGGACAGGACGGCGGGGACGCTCGTCCCGACCGAAAACTGGGAATGGGACCCCGAGGGCGAAACCGTGACGGTGAAGGGGACCGTGCCGTATCATTTTTATACGGTCAGCTTCCTCGCGTGCCGTATATGGGAAGAAATTTCGATGTACAACCACATCACGAACGGCTGGGGCGACAGGGAGCACCTGATGGCGGTGGAGCCGCGATATCCAGAGGTACAGGAGGCGCTGCTCTCGTATCTTGACGAGTGGTGCCGCTCCCACCCGGCGACGCGCGTTGTCAGATTCACGTCGATGTTCTATAATTTTACATGGATATGGGGCGCGGACGAGAGGGAGCGCACGATATACACGGACTGGGGCAGCTACGATTTCAGCGTCAACCCCGTATCCCTGCGCGAATTCGAGCGGGAATACGGCTACCGCATGACGGCGGAGGACTTCATAAACAACGGACGCCACAACGCGACGCACAACCCGCCGACAAAAAAATACCGCGACTGGATTGAATTTACAGGCAAATTCGTGCGCGAGTTCGGAAAAAGGTGCGTCGACATCGTCCACAGCTACGGGAAGCTCGCATACGTGTTCTATGACGACACGTGGATAGGCGTTGAACCGTGGAGCGAGCACTTCGAGGACTTCGGATTTGACGGGCTCATAAAGTGCGTGTTCAATGCGTTTGAGGCGCGGCTCTGCGCTGGGGCAAAGGTGGGGACGCACGAGCTCCGCCTGCACCCGTACCTGTTCCCGACGGGGCTGCGCGGCGAGCCGACGTTCGCGCCGGGCGGACACCCGGAGGCGGACGCGCGCCGCTACTGGGCGTGCGTAAGGCGCGCGCTTTTGCGCGTGAAGATAGACAGGATCGGGCTCGGGGGCTATCTGTCGCTGACGGAGCCGTTCCCGGCGTTTCACGACGAGATAGAGAAGATCGCGGACGAGTTCCGCACGCTGCGCGGCCTGCACGAGGCGGGCGCCCCGTGGGAAACGGGGATACGCATCGCGGTGA
>CANROT010000104.1 GCA_947632285.1 uncultured Clostridia bacterium | reverse complement strand
ACCGACTTGATCCAATGATGATCGGATTTTTGCAAAATCTGGATTTAGTTGCGGAGCGGAATTTTGCAGAATTGCAGTCGTTGAACGCCGACGAGTCGATCTTCGTCACCGCCTCGTGGATCGTCACGGTTTTAAGCCCGGAACAGCTCTGGCAGAACGAATTCGGAATAGCCGTCATGCCTGCCGGAATCGTCAGCTCGGAGAGCGAGGTGCAGTCCTTAAACATGATCACCCCGGCGGTCGTTATCCCGTCGTGCAGCTCGACGCTCTCGAGCGCCGAGCACCCCTCAAACAGGCCCTTCGGCAGCACCGTCAGGCTTTCCGGGATCTTTATCGTCTCGAGCGCGCGGCAGTTTGCGAATGCCGCCTCGCCGAGGGACGTAAGACCGGACGGAAGCGCTATCCCGGGGAGCGATGAGCTGTACATGAACGCCTCCTTGCCGATCGTTTTGACCGAATCGGGCAGTATGCACTCCGTCATGGACGAGCACTTATAAAACGTCTGGTCGCCTATCTCGGTGACGCCGTCGGGGACTGTCACCTTCGCGAGACTCTCGCAGCCCATGAAAGCGGAGCCGCCGAGCTTCTGTACGGACGCGGGGACCGTGAAGTCGGTGAGCGCGGCGCAGTCTATGAACGCGCCGTCTCCGATCTCGGTGACATCGTCGCCCGTCTTAACGGAGGTGAGCGCCTCGCACCCCCAGAAAAGGCCGGACGGTATGACGGTCACGGAATCCGGGATCGTGACGGACGGGAGGGAGGTGCAGTTATAGAACGTGCGCGAGCCGATGGAGGTGAGCGTTGACGGCAGCGATATCTCCGTCAGCGCGCTGCAAAATTCGAATGCACCGTCGCCTATTTTTGTGACACCCTCGGGCACCGTCACAGACGGCAGAGACGTGCAGCTCGAAAACGCGCCCTCTCCTATCTCGCGAAGACTTGAGGGAAGGTTTATGACGCGGAGGTTCTTTGAGCCGCGGAACGCGTATTTGCCGATGCGGGTCACGGTGTCGGGCAGCGTGACCTCCTCGACTATCTCGTCCGCAAACGCGTCGTCCGCGATCTCGGTCACGGGCAAGCCCTCATACTCCGCCTCTATCGTGACCGTTTTTGATTCGCCGACGTATCTGACGACGGAGGCGTGATCTCCGTTTACCTCGAATTTTACGCCGAACGTCCCGTCGCTGCACGACGAAAGAGCGAGCACGCACGCGACCGCCGCAGCAAGGATAAGCGCATATCTGTAACGTCTCATATATCTTCCTCTTTTTAAAACTGATTTCTGAAAAATTATATCAGATACCGCCGATTTTTTCAATAAGGTACGGCAAAAATTCACATTCATTTCATATTATCCGCTCCCCGAAGAGCATATGCGCAGATCCGGCTTGATTTCGGCGGAACTATGAGATATAATTATATGGCAGGAGCGGAGGCACAGATGGAAAAAGGAAAGAGCACAAAGAAAAAAGCGGTCACCACCTGCTGTGAGGACTGCGTATACTATGATTATGACGAATATACGGACGACTTTTCGTGCCAGATGTCGCTCGATGAGGACGAATTGGAGCGCTTTATGCGCCGCACCGTCAGCGGCTGTCCGTATTACAAATTCTACGACGAATACAAAAGCGTCAGGCACCAGAACTGACAGTTTCGAGGTCATGCATATGAAGGAACAGGGTGAAAAAATTTTAAAGCGCGCAGCCGAAGACGGCGCCGTCGTGCTCGGGTTCGGCATCTCAAACATTCCGCTCGTCGATTTTTTGACGGCGCGCGGGACGCGCGTCGAGGTGCGGGACGGGAAGAGCCGCGAAAAGCTCGCAGAAAAGGTCGATATTGCCGAGTACGAGCGGCGCGGCGTACATTTTGTCCTCGGGGACGGCTATCTTGACAATATCCCCGCCTCCGTGATATTCCGGACGCCGGGCATTCGCCCGGATACGGGCGGCATTCCGGACGCGGTGTCCCGCGGAGCGCTCCTGACGAGCGAAATGGAGCTATTCTACGCGCTGACGCCCGCGTACAAGATCGCCGTCACCGGCAGCGACGGCAAGACGACGACGACCACGCTCATACATAAGCTCGTCTCCGCGCTCGCGGGAAAAAGAGGGTCAAAGGCTGCGCTCGGCGGCAACATCGGTGCGCCGCTCCTGCCGCGCGTATACGAGCTCGGCGATGAGGACTATGCCGTCACCGAGCTTTCGAGCTTCCAGCTCATGACGATGAGGGACGCGCCCGAAACGGCGGTCATCACGAACATCACGCCGAATCACCTCAACTGGCACACCGGAATGGAGGAATACACGAGCGCGAAGCTGAACGCGATCGGCCCCGGCTGCCGCCGCGCCGTGCTCAATTATAATAATGAGAAAACGCGCTTTGCCGCGAGCCGCACGGACGCGGACGTGATGTGGTTCTCCTCCGCTGCCGTGCCCGAAGCGGGCGACGCGATATACCTTGACGGCGGCGACATCGTCCTGCGGCGAGGCGGGGAGGTCACGCGCCTTCTGTCGCGCGGCGACATAAAGCTGCCGGGACTGCACAATGTAGAGAATTATATGGCGGCGCTCGGCGCGGTCATTGATCTTTTCCCGCTCGACGAGGTCGTCCCCGCCGTCCTCGACCTTGCCCGCACCTTCGGCGGCGTCGAGCACAGGCTCGAATACGTCCGCACGAAGGACGGCGTCGACTTCTACAACGGCAGCATCGACTCAACGCCGACGCGCACGGCGGCGGCGCTCTCGGCGCTCCCGGAGCGGCGCATCGTGCTCATCGCGGGCGGGTATGACAAGCATATCCCGATGGAGCCGCTCGGCGAGGCGGTGCTCGCGCACGGCGGCGTCCTCCGCGTCGTCCTGACTGGGGCAACGGCGAAGCTGATATCGGACGCATTCGCCGCCGTCGGCGTCCCCGCCGAGATGTACGAGTCGGTTCCCGACTTCAAGGACGCAGTTATCCGGGCGTTCGAATCCGCAAAGCAGCTCGGTGCCGACACGGTCCTGCTCTCCCCCGCATGCGCGAGCTTCGACGCGTTTCAAAATTTTGAGGAGCGTGGGAACTTTTATAAATCAACGGTCCGCGAGCTTTAAGCCGCCGCGAACCGAAAATTCCGCGTTGTTTTTTGATTTCAGGCGTGTTTCGATCACAACATATCACACTATAAATGCGCAAAACGGGCAGCCCTTTTCGGGCGCCCGTTTTGCTTGTGTAATATCCTTTTTGCGGCAGCTCAATTATGTCTGCCGACAATATTTTTATGCTTTTTCCGAAATGTTAGTGAAATAGCCCTTTTGTCCACCGAGTCCGTCGATTATGGCGCGATCAAAGTCTTGAAATTGGTTGTTTACATAGTATCTGGATTCGTAACGCGTTCCGTTTCCCCCGACCAGGTTCGTGCAGTTTTTGAACATATCGGTGCAGGTATAATATCCTGCCGCGCTCTTGATTACAAATTTTTCGGACGCATAGATTGTCTTGAGCTTTGTACAGTTACGGAACATACATCCCGTGCCGCCTCCGCCGTTAGCGGGATCGGCGGCGGCCGGGTTGAAGGTGCTGATGTCAATGGTTACCAAAGAAGAACAGCCGTCAAACGCATAGGACATCGAAGTAACCTTTTCGGTCGAAAAGTCCGCGCCGAAGTTGATTTCGCTGAGATTGGTGCACCCCTGGAACAGGAATGCTATGGAAGTAAGCTCTGACGTGTCAAGCATACTCAGATCCATCTCGGTAAGTCCGGTACAGCCGTTGAACAGATTTCCAATCGATTCGAGCTTGGAGGAGGCGAACGGCGTCAAATCATAAGATTTAAGCGACGTACAGCCGCTAAACATCCCGGAGATCGAAGTCACGGCGGAAAGATCCGCTTCGCCAAAATTGACCTCCGTCAGAGACGTGCATTTTTCGAACAAATCGCCAAGATCGGTCACATGTGAGAAATCCAGCATGCTGAGATCGACGGATTCAAGCTGATTGCAATAGGAGAACATGGAATTAACAGAGGTCAGGTTGGAGGTATCCCACCCGTCCATATTTACACTCTTCAATGCTTTACAGCTGCTGAACATTGCATAGAACGTCGTCGCTGAGGAAACGTCAAGAGACGAAAGATCAAAATCTGTCAGTGCGTAATCATATTGGAACATACGTGTAAAATCCGTGACTTCGGAGGTGTCCAATCCGGAAAGATCGATATCGGTTAGCTGCTGATAGGCGCGGAACATTTCAACCATCGAGGTCGGCGCTTTGATCTTGGCATTCTCGCTTTCGGTGAGGAAGTAGACCGCTTTCGTGTCACCGTTGTAGAATACACGCGCACCGGTCTCGTCGCTGCTCTCCGGATCGTCTTCGGGAACAGCGCCGAATATCATACCGTCCTCGTAGCTGCCGCCCACTTCATCCTTGTATGCCTCCCAGTTTGAAAAAACAATGCTCTGAACGCCGGTAGCAGAGCCGGATTTGCCGGCATCTTTGATCGCATTGTAGATCACAGTTTGGAGATTGTTTTTATTGCTCCAGGTTGTTTTCGGAACCAGCACGACGGGCGCATCCGGCTCGGTTTTGGGAAGCTCGGCGCCTTCGTCGTAGTCATTTCCGAAGCTGTCGCTCTCATAGGGAACCTGTGTGGCGTTCACATTCAGGCCGAGGAAAATCGTGGGTTCGTCTTCTTCGGGCGCAACGGTCTTTCCCGCCCAGTTGGCTTCATTTCCAACGGAGGTGGGCATATAGACAGCCAGCGTAAAGGCTTCCGACGCCCCGCTTATCAGCGGTTCTTCTATTGTATAGTTCATCGCGTCAAGCTTGCCCATGGACGCCGCCTCTTCCTCTGCGGTGAGCCACAGCTCCGAGCGGTCGCCGACTTTATTGGTCTTTTCAAGCTTGTTTATCACCAGATAGTCGGACAGCTTGAAGGTCTTGTTCTTCCCTGTCTCGTCGGTGGCCTTGGCGGTGTACGTTTTTTCCGCGCCCTTGTCCTCATCACCGAAAACGGAAAGGCTGACGTTGTATTTCAGCGCCAGCGAACCGGCGTTGCGCACGCGCAGGTACACATACTCGGTGTGGCCGGGCTCCCAAAGAGCACCATCGTTAAACAGGCTTTCGTCGGGATTGACCGGCTTCCAGTCGCCCTCATCAATTCCGTCTTTCGCGTCATCAGCCGTGGCATACTCGAGCTCGATGTCGAGATTGCCGGCGACGATCTGATTTCTGCCGCTCGTCACGCTGTCGGTAAACCACGCAAACGTGGAGCCGATAAGCATCGAGACGCACAGCAGCATCGAAAGCGCGCTCGAAAGCAGCGCCTTTTTCGTGTGTTTCATGTTTTAACACTCCTTTATTTAGTTTTCCGGCGTTTCCGGGACAGACACGTCCCGATAAATGCCGTCAAACTCGGAGCGCGTCTATTTCTCTCTCTTTTCCCAAGGATTAGTGAAATTCACCATCAGGGAGCAGTATATCCCCCCCCCCGGATTTTAATTGCTTGCACAGTTTGCATAAGGTTCCTCCTTTTGCATTTTAGCCTTACGGCTATCCGGCGGCGCCGTCCCCCGACGCCGTCGGATAGCCGCCCTCCCCCGAAGGGGAGGGGCGGCAAATCAATTACGACTCGACATAATTTGTCTCAACGACAGTTTTGCCGTTCTCGGTGTTATTTTCGCTGACCTTCGGATTGTTAAGGCCAAACAGGTTCTTGGCGTTGGCACTGGCACCGGTGGTGCGCGCGGTTATTGTGCCGGTATTGGTGCAGCCGGTCACCGTCACGTTGTTGCTGTTGATACGACCTATAAGACCGCCTATATTAGGCGTGCCGTTATTCTTGTTGTAACCGGTAATATTACCGTTATTTACGCAGTCGGTCACCACAAAATAGCCCTCGTGCGCGGTTGAGATCATACCGCCCACATTGTTTCTGCTATCGCCGGTCCCGATGGTGTAAATGTCGCCGTTATTGATGCATCGCTCGATGGTGCAAGTATAATCGCCGGTTGTTTTGCCGGAGGTGTCGCGCATAACATAGCCCGCAAAGGCGGCTCCGTGGGATTCTCTTGATGTAGTCATCGTCAGGTCGCCGTTATTTACACAGTCGCGGATCGTAAACGTACTGCCGTATGAAGTGCCTACAAATGCGCAGGCACGGTTGTATGTACCTGTAACATTCGCATTGTTGGTGCAGTTCTCGATTATGAATTCTTCCCCTTTCATCGTTCCGGCTTCGACCGACGTTTCGGACTGGATATACGGGAAGAATGCCGCACCGTTTGTGATCGTCCCTTCGATAGTAACGTTGCTGACGATGACAGGATCGTCCTGATTGCCGTATGATGTACCATATGTCAAGCCTCCGTCTGCATTGTCAAATTGCAGCGTAACATTGCGGAACTCGGCGCCGCGCACGTAACTAAACAGACGCTTTCCCAAGTGGCTGAGCGTATTGCCAAGGCCGTTAAATGTGCCCTGGAAATTGCCGGCATTCGACCAAGTCTGCCCCGTCAGGTCAAGGCTCTTCAGCAGAACGATATTATCCGTCAGGTACTTGTCATTCAGAACGTTTTTCTCCCATGCGAGGAAGCTGCCGATATCCGCGACATACAAATTTTTGTCTTCTTTGTCCAGCTTGTTCACATAAAGGCCGGATTCGCTGTCAAACTCGATATAAACGATCTTGCCGTTGACAACATACGGATACTCCGCGTCCGCATCATACTGATCGTTGAAGCTGTCTTCTTCAACGGTATCCTGCTTTGCAACCAGGGTAATGCCAAGATCAATATGAGGCACCGCGTCGCCGCGGTAGTTGGCGTCGTTGCCGACCGCCTCGGGCATGTAAACGATCAGTGCCAGCGTGTCAGAAGACTCGGCTCCCTCGACCGCCGGGGCCAGGGCCTCCTCAACAGAATAATCGGCAAGATGCATCGACTCGTCCAGCGCCGCCAGCGCCGAAGCGCGGTCGGCAAACGGCTCGGTCACATCAAAAACCACCCCGTACATGAGATAGTCCGAAAGAGCAAATCTCTCATCGTATACGTTGATGCCGCGCTCCTCTCCCAAAATCGACATGGCAAGCTGATATTTGAGCGCCAGGCTGCCCACGTTTTTGACTTTGAGATAAACCACCTGGGTATATCCGGGCTCCCAGAGAACGTCTTCATCGAAAAGCGAAGTGGTCGAAGTTACGGGTGTAAATTCTCCGTAAGTGACCGCGCCCGTCTCGGGGGAGACCGTCTGCGGGCGGTACTCGAGCTCGATGTCGAGATTGCCGGCTGTGATCTGATTTCTGCCGCTCGTCACGCTGTCGGTGAACCACGCAAAGGTGGAGCCGATAAGCATTGAGACGCACAGCAGCATCGAAAGCGCGCTCGAAAGCAGCGCCTTTTTCGTGTGTTTCATTTCTTAACACTCCTTTATTTAGTTTTTCGGCGTTTCCGGGACAGACACGTCCCGATAAATGCCGTCAAACTCGGAGCGCGTCTATTTTCTCTTTTCCTTTCCCCAAGGATTGGTGAAATTCACCATCAGGGAGCCGCATACCCCCCCC
>CANROT010000103.1 GCA_947632285.1 uncultured Clostridia bacterium | reverse complement strand
ACGGAACCTCCGTCCCGAACAGGCTCCACGTCCCGCAGCTTATGTAAACGAAGTCTTCATCTGCGGCGGGAACCGCGAGCACGGCGGAAGCCGTGTCGTGCGATGCCACGTTCACGGCGCGGAGCCCCGCCGGCGCGCCCGTATGCATGCGCACATCGTCCGAGAGCGCGCCGAGGATATGTGACGGCGGGACTATCGGCGAGATGAGCGCCGGATCAAATCCGATCCTTGTCAAAAGGTCGTCGGCGACATTACGGCTTTCGGCGTCGAGTATCGCCCCCGTTGAGGCGATCGTATATTCCGTCGCGCACGCCCCGGTCAAAAGATAGTTCAGAAGATCGGGCATAAAGAGCATCTTCGCCGCCGCATTCACCGTATGGGGGTCGTCCCTCAGGTCGCAGAAGAGCTGATATATCGTGTTGAACGAAAGATCCTGTATGCCGGTGCGCCCATAGAGCTCGTCCCACGGGATAACGCCGAAGAACTCGCCCCGGACGTTCTCGGTCCGCCTGTCCCTGTAGTGAACGGGATTTGAGAGAACGTGCCCGTTTTTGTCGATATATCCGTAGTCAACGCCCCAGGTGTCGACGCCGACGGAGTCAATGCCCCCGGCGGCGGCAGCCTTTGATATCGCGGTCAAAAGATTGCCGTACAGCGACGGCAGGTCCCACGTGAACCGCCCCGCCATCATAACGGGGGAGTTGTCAAAGCGGTGTATCTCCTCGGTCAGGAGCACGCCCCCGTCATATTTCCCGATGATACCGCGGCCGGACGAGGCGCCGTAATCAGCCGCGAGAACTCGTTTATACATTTATTTTTTTATCTCCTCGATCACGGAACGCAGCGCGCCGACCGCGGCGGCAAACGCCTCCTCGTTCGTCCCGTATGTGCCGCGCAGCTTGGACTTCTCGCCGTGCTCGAGCGCGTCGAGCCCGGAGAAGACGTGCAGATGCGGTTCAAGCGTCAGAATGACCTCGCCCGGGTACATTTTGTCGACCTCGGAAAGCGTCTCGTATATTTTTCCGACACCTTCGCCCGCCGGGACGACGGTGCCGTCCGCGTCCGCGTCCTTGATGTGCATATATGTGAGCGAGCGCCCGAGCAGCGAGAACGCGTGCGGGTACGGCTCAACGCCGCACTGAATGAAGTTCGCATGGTCGAACACGACGCCGAGCCTGTCGCCGAACGTCTCCTTCAGATCGAGGCACCTCTCCGCCGTGTCGCCGTATATATTCTTCTCGTTTTCGTGGCAAAAGAGCAGCCCCGCCCCGCAGAAGACGTCAAGCATCTTGCCGAGCGCGTCTATGACCGCCTCGCGCTTCCCCTCCGTCTTATAAAACGAGAACCCGCGAACTTTGTCCGCCCCGAGAATGTTCGCCGTTTCTGCAACTCGCTTTGAAAGCTCGATGTGCGCCGCGATGTCGCCCGAAATGTCGACCTTTCCGAGAGGGGAGCCGACGGCGGACAGCGTCACCCCCGCCGCATCAAGCTTTTTTTTGACCGTCTTTGCCTCATTCGGCGTGAGCTCCGAGACGTTTTTCCCGTCCACCCCGCGCAGCTCTATTTTGTCGATGCCGAAGGACGAAAGCCCCTCAAGCTGCCTATCGAGTGCGGGCGAATACTCGTCCGCGAACGCGCTGAGTCTAAATTTTGCCATATTCCCGCCTCCTCAGTCTCTGAACTGCGCATACCGCGCCTTTAGATTGTCGTGGCTGATGCGCATGCTGTCATAAAGGTCTATGTATACGTCGTCCTGCTCTATCATGTGCCAGAGGACGCCGCCCGTCTCGCACGCGCCGATTATCGCGTCGAAATTGAGATTTCCGGTCAGGCATTCGGTCATCACGAGCTTGTCCTCGCGCACCGTCATGTCCTTTAAGTGCGTGCAGAAGATCCTGTCCGAATGTCTCCTGATGAACTCCGCCGGATCAACTCCGGCGACGTGCGCCCAATACGTGTCAAACGTCAGCTTGACGCCCTCGGGGTCGGTCATTGATAAGAGCATGTCGAGCCCGGTCCGGTCGCCGTAGTGCTCGAACTCGAAGCGGTGGTTGTGGTAGAGGAATATTTTCCCCGCGTCCTTGATCTTTTTGACCGCCTCCGCTATGTCGAGCGCGAACGCCGCGTAACCGGCGGCCGTGTGCGGGTACATATTAGCGACGCCGCCGATCCCGATAGCGTCGCAGCCGAAAACGGAGTGCTCCGCGATCACGGCGTCCGTATCCTCGATTATGCGGCGCAGATTCGTGTGTGTCAGCACGCACTTTACGCCGTAATCTTCGACCGCCTGCTTTATGACCTCCGGCGTCACGTCCGGACCGACGCCGGACACCTGCATATAGCGGTATCCCATGTTTGACAGCGCCTCGACCGTTGCCAAAAATTCGTCCTTCGTCCTCGTTTTCGCGCGCATCGTGTAGAGCTGCGCGCCGAGATAGAGCTTCCTCGCCATTTCTTTTTCCTCCGTTTTTTATTTCAGTTCGACAACGGTAACGCCGGAATCGCCCTCGCCGTATGCGCCTATGCGGAACGACGAGACGCGCGGGTCGGACCGCAGAAATCCGTGCAGCGCGGAGCGGAGCGCGCCCGTGCCCTTGCCGTGTATGATGCGTATCGAGCGTATACCGGCAACGCCCGCCTCGTCTATATATTTGTCTGCCGCGAGCAGCCCGTCGTCCGTCGTATATCCGCGTATGTCGAGCTCCGGCGAAAACGACCCCGTCGTCTTTACGCGCACCGTCGATGCCGGCGCCGTTTTGCCGCCGAGCGTAACCGTGTCCTCCGGCGGCGCAAAGCGCAGCTTTGATACCTTCGTCCGCGTCGTTATGCCGTTTGACTTGATCGTGACGTTTCCGGACTTGTCCGGCCCGTCAGTTATGATGCCGCGGACGCCCGTTCCGGCGATCAGAACGTCGTCTCCGACCCTGTATTCGCGCGGCGGCTCATACGCCTCCGGCTCGGGCCTGTCTTTTTCGAGCACCTCCTCCGCCGCGCGCAGGTTATCCCTGATCGCGCGCTTCGCCTCGGACATCGCCCTGCCGAGGTTTTCGGATTCGCGCTCGCGCTTGACGCGGTCGAGCTGCCCCATGACAAATTCGCTCGACGCGCGCGCGCTCGCAAGTATCTCCTGCGCGCGCTTTTCGGCGCGCGCCTTTTCTTCTTCGGCTCCGGCGAGACGCTCCTCTAACTTTTTCTCCGCCGCCGCCTTGAACCGCTCGTATTCGGCGCGCAGCCGCTCCTGCTCCGCGCGCTCGCGCTCCATCGCGAGCCGCTCCGCCTCCAGCTTTTCGATCACGTCCTCAAAGCTCTTGTCGGCGCCGCTGACGAGCTCTCCCGCCCTGTCGACGATGCGGCGGTCGAGCCCGAGCCGCGTCGATATCGCAAACGCGTTCGACTTGCCGGGCGCGCCTATGATGAGCTTGTACGTCGGCTTGAGCGTCGTTATGTCGAATTCGCACGCCGCGTTGCAGACGCCCTCCGTGTTGAGCGCGTATGCCTTCAGCTCGGCATAGTGCGTCGTCGCGGCGCAAAGCGCGCGGCGGCGGCGAACGTCCTCGATTATCGCCATCGCGAGCGCCGCGCCCTCGACCGGGTCGGTCCCCGAGCACAGCTCGTCGAGCAGGACGAGCGAATGTTCATTCGCGCGGCCCAGTATTCCTATGATGTTCGACATGCTCGAGGAAAACGTCGAGAGCGACATCTCAATGCTCTGCTCGTCCCCTATGTCGGCGAGGATATCGTCGAATACCGAGACGGTCGAGGTGCCGCCCGCGGGTATGTGTAGCCCCGCCTGCGCCATCAGCGACAAAAGTCCGAGCGTTTTCAGCGCGACCGTTTTTCCGCCCGTGTTCGGCCCCGTGATGATGAGCGTGTCGTAGTCGCCGCCGACGCGTATCGTTATCGGAACGCACGTCTTTTTGTCTATCAGCGGGTGGCGCGCCCGCACGAGCAGCACCTCTCCTCCGTCCATGTTTATTTTCGGCTCGACCGCGTCCATGCGGAACGAGAGCTCGGCGCACGCGAAGATGAACGCAAGCTCCGTTATGTTGTGATAATCCTCCATCAGAAGGTCGCCGCCCGAGGCGACCTCCGCCGACAGCTCGGCAAGTATCCGCTCGATCTCGCGCTGCTCGCGGCCCTCAAGTATGCGCAGCTCGTTGTTCGCCTCAACGACCGCGAGCGGCTCGACGAACACCGTCGCGCCGCTGGCGGACGTGTCGTGTATCAGCCCGCTTATCTCGTTTTTATACTCCGCCTTGACGGGAATGACGAATCTCCCGCCGCGCTGCGTCACTATGTTTTCCTGCAAAATGCGGCCGTATGTGCCGCCCGTGATATACTTCTGCAAAATATCCCGCACGCGCGAGTTCGCCGCGCGCATTTTGCGCCGTATGTCGGAGAGCTCGGGGCTCGCCTCGTCCGCGATCATGTCGTCTGAAATTATCGCGCGCGATATTTTGTCCTCGAGGCGCCTGTCCCCGACGAGCCTGTCGAATATCTCCTGCACCGTGGACTCTGTCTCGTGCCCGTCGAAGAGGTAATTGCGGAGCCGCCTCGACGTGCGCAGGACGTTCGCGCACGAAAGGAGCTCGCGCGGCGTCAGCACCGCGTCCTTCCGCGCGCGCTCGACCGTGTCCCCGATATCGGTGACGCCGCCGAACGGCGGCATACCCTTTTTGCCGAGCAGCGACTTCGCGTCCGTCGTCCGCCGCTGCCGCCGCAGGACGACGACCGGGTCGGACGAGGGCAAAAGCGATTTTGCAAGCTGACGGCTCCCGTCGGTGACGGCGCAGTCCGCCAGCATCTCCGCGACCTTGTCAAACTCAAGCGTAATGAGTGATTTATCGTTATACTCCATATCTTTTCCGTATTTTTTTGATCCTTTTATAGCTTTGAAAACTGCTTATAATAATCGAGCGTCGAAAATCCCCGCCCGAGGTGGTGCAGAAGGTACCGCTCACAGACGGCGGAAAAATCCGCCTCCATGTGCTCCGGCAGCGAAAACGACAGAAACCGCGTCGGCTCCGCCGATATCACGTATCGCAGAACGGCCAGCAGCTCCGGCGACACGGGACAGAGCGGCCGCGACCACTCGCCGCTGTATTCGACCGATGCCTCCTCGTGCCCCCGCTTTGACATGCAGTCGGCGCAGAACAGCTCGCCGCCGAGGATATCGAGCCAGTACGCGGGCGCGTCCGGGTCGCCGCAGTCGGCGCAGCACGATAGCTCCGGCGACAGACCCAAAACCGAGGCGCATCTCAGCTCGAACGCGCCCTTGATCTGCGCCGTCGGGCGTTTCTTCCCCGCCGCCGCATACAGCGTGTTCAGAACGAGCCGCAGGAGCGGCACGTCCGCATTATCCTCGACGCTGACGTGATCCGCCACCTCGCATACGTATGACGCCAGCGCAAGCGACAACAGATCCGCGCGCAGGTCGAAAAACGCCTCGTGCAGCTCGGACTCGGAGATATAATACATTCCGCTCCTGCTCTTTGTGAGCACATACGTCGCGCAGCAGAACGGCTGGGCGGCGACCATGTTTTTGTTTCGGAGCGAGCGGACCCCCTTGCCGAGCACGACCATTTTGCCGTGCTCCGCCGTCAGTATGGACAAGAGCTTATCGTTTTCTCCCTTCGCACGCTCGCGCAGGACAACGCCCGTTACCTTCTCTTTGTCCATTTATTTGAGCGACTTTATATCGTAGCCGAAATCGCGCAGATAGCCGCCCCTGTCGCGCCAGCCCTCCTTGACCTTGACCCACAGATCCAGGAATACCTTGACGCCGAAGAACCGCTCGAGGTCCTCGCGCGCGTATGTCCCGATCTTTTTGAGCATCTCGCCGTCCTTGCCGATGATGATCCCCTTGTGGGACGCTTTTTCGCAGTAGATGTCGGCGCGGATCCGGATAAGCGTGTCCTCGTCGTGCCACTCCTCGATGGAAACGACGGTGCCGTGCGGTATCTCGCGCGAGAGCAGGCGGAGCATCTTTTCACGTATGACCTCCGCGGCGTACAGCCTCTCGGACTGATCCGTCACCTCGTCGCCCGGGAAGAACCATTCCTCCTCGCGCAAAAAGGCGGACGCCTCGTCGATAACATCGGCAACGCCTCGCCCTTTAAGCGCGCACGTCGGAACGACGGCGTTGAAATCGTGCGCCGCCGCATAAGCCGTTATCACCTCGGCTATCGTCCCCGGGTCGGAAAGGTCCGTCTTGTTGAGCACGAGGATCGACGGGATATTTTCGGCCTTCAGCCGCTCGATGACGGAGAGCTCGATGTTCCCCGGAGCGTGATCCGCCGCCGCGATAAGTATGACGGCGTCGCAGCTTCCTATCGACATCTCGGCGCTCTTCACCATATAGTCGCCGAGCTTTGTCCTCGGCTTATGCAGCCCGGGCGTATCGAGGAACACGAACTGATCCTCGCCCCGGGTGAGTATTCCCGTGATCCTGTTGCGCGTCGTCTGCGGCTTATTCGAAACTATCGCGACCTTCTCGCCGAGCATCGCGTTCAAAAGCGTCGATTTTCCGACGTTCGGTCTGCCTACTATTGATATAAATGCCGTTCTCTTCATTTCTGTTTTTCCTGTTCTCCATTTTGCCCGTCCGGCGCGTTTACCGTCAGCCCGAGCCGCTCCATGATGTCTCGCTGCCTGCGGCGCATATCGAGCTCGTCCTCCTCGCTCGTCACGTGGTCGTACCCGAGCAGGTGCAGCATCGAATGCACCGTTAAAAACGAAAGCTCGCGCTCAAAGCTGTGACCGTAAACGAGCGCCTGATTTTCCGCCCTCTCGACGGATATGACTATGTCCCCGAGCGGGACGAACCCCTCCTCCGGATAGCGCTCACCGGGCGCGAACTGCGGGAACGAGAGCACGTCCGTCGCCGAGTCGACCCCGCGGTACTCGCGGTTGATCTCCTTTATCGCCTCGCTGTCCGTCAGCAGGACGGAAACCTCGGCGGGATATCCGAAGCTTTCGTAATCGAGCGTTTCCGCTATCGCGCGGCGTATCAGCCGCTCGTGGCGCAGCCTGATGTATTTCTCATCCTGTTCGTTTTCGATCAGGACGCGCAGTTTTCTCTTCATTTTCACCCCCGCGCGATCCTGTACCGCTGCCTCTGCTCCGCGTCGCGGGCCTTGCGCTCGCGGTCGTACTTGTCGTATGCGAGGATTATCTTCTGCACGAGCTTGTGGCGGACGACGTCCCGCTCGGTGAAGTGATGTATCGCAATGTCGTCTATCCCGTCGAGTATCTTCACGACCTCGGCAAGGCCGCTCCGCTTGCCGGAGGGCAGGTCGGTCTGCGTGAGGCCGCCGGTGACGACGATCTTGGAGTTAAAGCCGAGGCGCGTCAAAAACATCTTCATCTGCTCGGGCGTCGTGTTCTGTGCCTCGTCAAGTATGATGAAGGAGTTGTCGAGCGTCCTGCCGCGCATATACGCGAGCGGCGCTATCTCTATCGTCTGCCGCTCAACGTGGCGCGAGTAGCTCTCGGCGCCGAGCATTTCATAGAGCGCGTCGTGCAGCGGGCGCAGGTAAGGGTCGATCTTGTTCTGAAGGTCGCCCGGCAGAAAGCCGAGCTTTTCCCCCGCCTCGACGGC
>CANROT010000102.1 GCA_947632285.1 uncultured Clostridia bacterium | reverse complement strand
CCTCGATCTCGTAGGTTACGAGCGCGTGACCCCTGCGGTCGAATTTGGAAAGGGAAGTGCTCTCGAATTTTTCGTCGAGCATATACCCGCCGTCAACGGGGGCGCCGTTGACGGAGAGGGACGTGCCCTCCGGCACGATGACGGTGACGGGGGCGCACCTGTTCTCTATCCACTCGGGATAGAGCTCCGCCGCGGCGACGCGGTAGACGGGGAAGCCGTATTTGCCCTCCTCCTCGGAGGCGAGCGTCAGCTTGAGGAATTTGCCGCCGCAGTAGATGTCGTATGCGTCATCTTCGCCGACGGCCTTCGTGAACGTCAGCTCCTCCTCTGTCGCCTGCGACAGCGTTTCGGCGACGGACTCCTCCGTTTCAAAGCCGGAGGCGCTCTTTTGTATCGCCTCAATGTCGAGAAAGGCGGCGGTGCTCTTGCCGAGCGAGTCGATGTATGACTCTATGACGTGCTCCGGCAGCGTTTTTTCATATTCGGAAATGAAATCGTAGAAGAGGCCGATGCCGAGGGAGATGATGAACACGAGCACGGCGCAGAACGCGATGTAGCAGAGGGTGAACCTGTCCCGGCGGGCGCGCGTCCCCTTCGATTTCAGCTTTGGTTTCTGGTTTTCTTGTGTACTCATGGCATTATGAGGAAGGTGTCCGGGAGCTTGCGCTCGCCGAACAGATATGAGCTGGTCGTAAGCGTTTCACCTTTGTAGATCATGAGGGAAGAGGACCCCCCGTCGAGATTCGCGGCGTTGACGGCGCCGTATTCCGCCATGATGGCGCAGAGATCGTCATACGTTGCGCCGATGGAGTTTGCCTGCCTGCCGTTTATGACGAGCAGAAGGACGGTCCCGTCCGCGCACTGGCCGATCGCGGTGCGCGGGTTCAGCCCGCCGCCGAGCTTGCGCTTCGTCGTTTCGGGGACGCCGTTGACGATGAGCACGGGGCCCGTGGAGAATGAAAGCCCGTCAACGATGCCGGCGTCGAGCGCCGCCTGCCCCGTCATATTGCCGACGTGCATGACGTGGTTTGCATCGAATCCGATGACGCAGCGGTATGTGCTCCCCGCGCTGCCCCACGCTATTTTGCCGTCCCTGATGACGATGCCGTCCGGTATCGCGCCGGAGCCGCCGCCGTTCGGGTCGTAGAAGCCGCCTGCGTTTATGCCGCCGAGGGCGCCCGTTTCGGCGATGAACTCGCGCAGCGTCTTGCCGGAGTACCCGTCGCCGTATGCGGGCAGAAGCCCGACCTTGACGCGCGCCGGATCGTGTACGAGGATCATTTTCCCGTCGTATGTCGGGCCCTTTATGTCAATGACCTCGACTGTGTCGTCTTCCGTCGGGCCGGGGTCGGGCGTTGTGCCGCCCGTTTCCTCGCCCCCGGGGCCGGCGGTTTCAAACGTGCCGAACGGGGGGCGCTTGCCGTCGTTTTTTTCCGGTATCTGTATGAGACCGGGGTCGGATTGTATGCCTTCGTCACCGCCGGTGTTGAGTATTTCGTTTATTTCGTCCTCGGAAAAATACATTCGCGCGAGGAATTTCGCGGCGGACGTCTCCATGACGCTGCGGACAAACAGATCGCGCGCCGTCGGTGACGGGCCCTTCGCGAGCACGAGCATGATGCAGTACAGCGCTATGACGAGCGATACGAGCAGCGTCAGCACGACTATCCCGGTGCGCCGCGCGTATCGCAGTATTTTTTTCTTCTTTTCTATCGGCATTTTATTTTTCATCGTTCAGCTCCGAAAACGGCGGTCCTGCGGGCGCCGGTCGAAATATATGATGCCCCGCAAAGCCCATATTAAGCCACTATACGGATATTATACAATATAAATTAAGATTGTCAATAGCTTTCGGCGCGGTTTTCGGCGAAACGGCGCTTTTTTGCCCGTTCCGGGGCGGCTGCAAAAAGGTACGGGCAGACGCAAAAAGCACTTGCCCGCGCGCGGATTTTATGGTAGAATTATCCGGGAAAAACGAAAGGCGAGGTGTGCTGATGGCGAAACGGAAGAGAAAGAAAAAGCCGCCGGAAAGGGGCCCGGCGTTCGCGGGGTTTTCGCGGCTTTTTGTCAGAGCTGTGAAAAGATACGCGGTTGCCCTGCCGGTGGCGGCGGCGCTGACCGTCGCGGTCGCCGTGCTCGTGCGCTTTGCGGACGGCGCATTTTGCCGCGCATTGCTGATCGCCGCGCTCGTCGCGCTCCTGTCCTCGGTGGCAGTCCCCGCAGCGCGTGAGGCGATGCTCGATGCGCACTCGCCGGACGCGCTGCTGCCAGTGCCGGAGCGCGAGCGGAAGTTCGTTCGCGCCGTCACCGTCACCGCCTCCGTTGTACTGCCGCTGCTGGCCGCCGCCGCCGTCGCGGGCATCGTCGTGTTCGGCGCGCTGTGGCTCATCACCTCGGCAAAGCTCGCCGCTGCGGGTGCTGTCGCGTTTTTGTCCGCATCGCTCTATCTCTCGATGACCGTATCGGCGGTCTCATCGTCGCACACCGTCAGCGGCAGGCGCGAGCGGCGCGGGTTCATTCTCGGATTTGCGGGGCTGTATGCCATAGGCGCCGCCGTGCTCGTGTTCGTGCTCGCCGCGTCGTCTTCGATCCCGCTCGGTGATGATTTTTCGGGAGAGGGCGTCCCGGAGGGGACCGTTCTCGGCATCTCGCTCATATATCTTTTCGCGTCGGCGCTGCGGTCGGCGTACCTGTTTTTCGTCATGCGGCACCGGTTTTCGTCAAGAATGAAGCTCGGAGCACAGTATTCACATAAATAAGGAGAAAATTTTATGAAGCACACGGAATTTGCGCCGACCCCGCCGATGGGGTGGAACAGCTGGGACTGCTACGGCGCGGCGGTCAATGAGGAACAGCTCCTCGGAAACGCCGAATACATGCGCGACCACCTGCTCGAATACGGCTGGGACACCGTCGTCTGCGACATACAGTGGAGCGAGCCGCACGCGTATGACACCATGTACACGCCGAACGCGGAGCTCTGTATGGACGAATATTCGCGCCTGATACCGGCGCCGAACAGGTTCCCGTCGTCTGCGGGTGGGGCGGGATTTCTCCCCATCTCGCGCAAAATACACGAAATGGGGCTGCGGTTCGGCATACACATAATGCGCGGCATACCGCGCCAGGCGATCTACAGAAAGACGAAGATAAAGGGCACGGATTATACCGCGGACGCGGTCGGCGACCCGTTCTCCGTCTGCGGCTGGAACTCGGATATGTACGGCGTCAACGTCCGCGCGCCCGGCGCGCAGGCGTATTACGATTCGCTCTTTGAGCTCTACGCCTCGTGGGAGATAGATTTCGTCAAGGTCGACGATATCGCGACGACGGGGCAAATGGCGCACGACCAGCACAGGCGCGGTCCGATGCCCGCCGTCGGCGAGATAGAGATGATCCACCGCGCGATAATGAAGTGCGGAAGGGAGATCGTCCTGTCGCTGTCCCCGGGCCCGGCGCCCATCGAATACGCGTGGATCTTCGCGAAGAACGCGAACATGTGGCGCCTGACGAACGACGTCTGGGACAACTGGGCGGCGGTCGAGGGTATGTTCGAGCGCTGCGAGACGTGGCAGGGCAGAGGCGGGGACGGCGTCTGGCCCGACTGCGATATGCTCCCGTTCGGCCACATCAACTGCAACAACCGCGAGGGCGACAACTACTGCCGCATGACGCGCGACGAGCAGAGGACGATGATGAACCTCTGGAGCATTTTCCGCTCGCCGCTCATCGTCGGCGCGGAGCTGCGCGACTGCGACGAGTTCACGCTCGGTCTTTTGACGAACGCGGAAATCCTCCGCCTGAACAAGCACTCGTTCGGGGCGGATCAGATATACCGCACGCGCCGCGCCGCCGCATGGTATTCGTTCGACGACGACTCGGACGGGCGCGGGGAATATTACATCGCGCTCTTTAACCTGAAGAACGAGGAGAGCGATGTCGCCGTTTCCGCGTCCGACATAGAAGCTTTCGACATGCGCGGGCGCACGCTTTACGATTTGTGGCGTCATGAGGAGGCGGGCGTCACCGGCGAGCGGTTGGCCGTCACGCTCCCGCCGCACGGCAGCGTCATATATAGATTGAAGTAAAAAATTAGGCACGGAGGCGGCTTTCGGGGAAAGGCCGCCTCCGTGCGGTTTATTTTGCGGTTTTATTCTTCGGCAAATATGTCGTCAACGAGCGAGCGCCACGCGTCCTCGTGCTCGACATAGTAGACGGGGCACATCTTTCCGGTCACGTCGTAGTGTCGGATAACGCCCTCGGGCTCTATCCCGTACAGGTCGACGAGATAGCGGCACAGCTTGATGAGGGAATCGTATGTCTCGTGCGTGAACTGCCCGGACTCGTCCGGGTGACAGCACTCGATGGAGACGGTGTCATGGTTGCGGTTGTTGGAGCAGTACGCGACTTCTCCGAGCGGGACGCACTCGATGACCTCGCCGTCAAGCCCGACGATGAAGTTGCTGCTCGCGTATGTGGCGCCTGAGTCCGCGAGCCCGGCAAAATAGTTGCGGTTGGCCTTGGCTGAGGTGCCGGGATTGCCGACGTAGTGAATGACGATGCCGACGATCTCGTCCGTCGGCGTGCCGGGGCGGGAATACTCGTTGACCGGCAAAAGGTCGACGTCTATCCATTCCGGCAGCTCGACTTCCTCGCCCTTGCTGTCCGTCTCGGGGACCTTCGTTCCCGCCTCCTGCGGCTCCCCGCTGTCCGCGATGCGGACGATGACGAATGCGGCGAATGCGACGGCGGCAGCGGCAAGAATAACGGCGAACGCCACAACTATCGCGGCGCGCTGCCTGTCGCCGAGCTTTCCGAAAGAGAAATTTCCCATAATGTCAGCTAAACCCCGAAAATCATACAAATTACGACCCAATTATACACTATAAACAAAGTAAAATCAACTCATGAGCCGAATATTAACAGAAACTTAATAATTTCGATATTGAAAAGAAAAGGAAAAAAGTGTATAATCATAATACCGTTATATATATATTCGGAATAAGTGGGAGGTGTCTGCCGAAAATGAAAAAACTGCTGCTGCTCGCGAACCCGGTCGCCGGTATAATCGGGACCGAGAGACACCTGCTCGCTATTATAGACAAGCTCGTCGTCGGCGGCTACGAGGTCACCGTGGAGACGACGCAGCGAAAAGGGCACCTCACCTCGATAATCATAGAGAAGGGCAGCCGGTACGACGTCGTCGTCGTCACGGGAGGCGACGGGACACTGAATGAGGCCGTCAACGCGCTGATGATGATGAAGTCCGGCGGGAAGCATGTCCCGCTGCTCGGGTATATCCCCGCCGGGACGGTGAACGATTTTGCGCGCAGCCACGATATACCGACAAACATGGTCGAGGCGGCGGACGTCGTCGCCAAGGGCGTCGCGCGCGGGTGCGATATAGGGCTCCTCGGCGAAAAGCCGTTCGTATATGTGGCGGCGTTCGGCACGTTCACGGACACGTCGTACACGACGCCGCAAAAGCTCAAGAACGTCTTCGGCAAGGTCGCGTACTTCTTTCACGGCGCCTCGAGGCTGTACCTCGCGCTGCACCCGTATAAAATGAAGATCGAGTATGACGAGGGCGTGCTCGAGGGCGAATTCGTCTACGGCGGCGCCTCCAATTCACGCTCCGTCGGCGGAATGAGGCTGCCGCTCCGCTCGGAGGTCTCGCTGGACGATGGAAAATTTGAGGTCATTCTGTTCAAGAATCCGTCGACCGCGCGCAGGCTGCACAAGCTGGCAAAAGCGCTCGTCGAGCGCGAGGCGGACGACTTTGAGGCGTACCGGTTCTCGACGTCGTGGATGCGGATCACCTCGGATGAGAGCATCCCGTGGACGACGGACGGCGAATTCGGCGGAGAATATAACGAGGTCGAGATCCGCTGCGTCAACAAGGCGATAGACATAATCGTGCCGGAGGGCTGCCGCTATTTCGGCGCGGCAAAGGAAGTCTGAATAAAAACGCGCACCGCCCATAAAGCGGCGCGTTTTTGCAAAAAACATTCCATATATTTTCCGGCGTGATGTGAGAAAAATAAAATCGGGACAGAACGGAGCTTTAACTTGACTGAACGAAAAAAACTGTTTGTTGTATCGGATATTCACGGACATTATTCCATATTAAAGCAATCACTGGACCGTGCGGGTTTTCGCGAAAACGACGACGGGCATTTGCTCGTGTGCTGCGGGGATTATTTTGATCGCGGTTCGGAGAACCTCCAAACTTTAAAGTACATTGATCGCCTGAAAAATAAGGTTTTGATCCGCGGCAATCATGAAGATATGCTCCTTGAAATATTCCGAACGGGGCGAATGAAGCCGCATAATTACCTCAACGGCACCCTGAATACGATCGTCGAGCTTTTCGGCAAATACTCGGTTGATGAAAACGGCTATATCGATTTCAGCGGGAAAACGCGAGTGCTGGACCGTGTTGAAGAATTTATAGGCGAAATGCGGGATTATTTTGAAACCGAGCACTATGTTTTTACACATGGGTGGCTGCCCGCGAGCTGTGACGGATCGCATTATTTCATCGACAGGGAGTGGAGAGGCGCGTCGGACGGTGAATGGAAAAAAGCACGGACGCAGAAGTGGGTCAATATGTATGATGCATGTGATAGATTGGAAAACAAGACCATCGTATGCGGACATGTGCCTGTATTCTTCGGGACACAATACGCAGCATCAGCATCAAAGGAGGATCCGGATATCTTTTACGGCAACGGAGTTATAGTGCTCGATGCCGGAACGGATATTACAAAAAAGATCAATGTCTTTGTCACAGAGGACCTGCTGACAAGCGGCGGGATCGTATGAAATAAAAATCATATGCTGATTTCATCACCCTTCGGATACGAGGGGTGATGAATTTTTTGTCCGAACGGCGGCGCTATTTTGTTTTTTCCGCGCCTTTGATCGCTTCCCAGTACGTGCGGGAGGCGCGCTCTAACTTGTTGTCGCCGAATTTGTAGTACTTTTTGTCTTTGATGTCGTCCGGCAGGTACTGCTGGGGGACGTATGAGTTTTCGTAGTCGTGCGGGTATTTGTAGCCCTTGAAGAGCGGTGCGTGCAGGTGGAGCGGGACGGCCTGACCGAGCCCTGCCTCGACGTCCGCCATCGCCGCATGTATCGCGGTGTTCGCCGTGTTCGACTTCGGCGCGGTCGCGAGCATCACGGCCGCGTTCGCGAGCGGGATCTGCGCCTCGGGCATGCCGAGCTGCTTTGCCGCCTCGCAGCAGCAGTATGTGACCGCCGCCGCCATCGGGTACGCCTGCCCGATGTCCTCGCTCGCGATGACGAGCAGCCTCCGGCAGACGGAGAGAATGTCCCCGCCCGAGAGCAGGCGCGCAACGTAGAAGACGGCGGCGTCCGGGTCGGAGCCGCGTATCGATTTCTGGAGCGCGGAGAGCAGGTCGTAGTGAACGTCGCCGTCCCGGTCGAATCTGCCGATGGACGAGGACGAGAGCGAATCGAACGTTTCGACGGTGATCTCGCCGTCCGCGATGTAGAACGCGTTTTCAAGCAGCGTTATCCCGTGGCGCACGTCCCCGGCAGAGAACTCCGCCAGCTTATAGAGCACCTCGTCCGTGACGGAGACGTCGCGCCCCTCGTGCTCGCG
>CANROT010000101.1 GCA_947632285.1 uncultured Clostridia bacterium | reverse complement strand
TTGTAGATCGTCATGGCCAGGGGGACGACGACGATCTACAACGCTGCCTGCGAGCCCTACGTGCGCGGTGAGAGCGAGGCGGAGCCGCTCTCGAACATCGAGGCGCCGCGCCGCGCATACGAGCGCCGCGCGCGCATCGAATTTGACGAGGCTGCCGCGTCCCCGTACTACAGCTACTATCTGAACGGCAAGGAGCACATCGTCTGGTTCGAGGACCCGAAGAGCATTTCGGCAAAGGCGGAGTTGATCCGCGACACCGACCTCTCGGGCGCGGGCATCTGGAACGGAATGAAATTTTTCCCGGCGCTCTGGCTCATCTTAAACGAGCGGTTCGACATCGTAAAATTCTGATACCCTCCCCGCCCCCGGTTTCGGCGGGCGCGATATGAAAAAAGCGGGCCTTTTAAAAAAGGTCCGCTTTTTTTGCATTTTTCCCGTTGACTTTGCCGTGCGTTTATGTCATAATTCTTGTGGAAAAAAGGGACTACCATTCAAGGAGACTTTTTTATGTTCTTTCCCGACTATTACAAGACACAGAAGACGCTGCACGTAGGCTGTGAGGAGCCGCACGCGTACTTCATTCCCTACGAGTCGCGCGCCGCGGCGGACCGCGACCTGCGAGGCAGGAGCCGCAATTTTCTCCCGCTCACGGGCGAATGGAGCTTTAAATTTTACAGCTCCGTCCACGACGTCTGCGATTTCACGACGCCTGATTTCACGACGGACGGCTTTGACCGCCTGACCGTTCCGATGAACTGGCAGATGGCGCTCGGCGACGACCGCGGCTACGACGTCCCCAACTACACAAATACGAACTACCCCTACCCCTGCGACCCGCCGCACACGCCGGACGAAAACCCCTGCGGGCTCTACGTCCGCGACTTCACGGTTCCGGCGGACAGGCTCGACCTTGACTGCTATCTCACGTTTGAGGGCGTCGACTCGTGCTTCTACGTCTGGGTGAACGACCGCTTCGTCGGTTACAGCCAGGTCTCCCACATGATAAGCGAATTCCGCGTGAACGACTATCTCAAAGCCGGGAAGAACACCGTCAAGGTGCTCGTCCTCAAGTGGTGCGACGGCTCATACATGGAGGATCAGGACATGTGGCGCATGTCGGGCATCTTCCGCGAGGTATACGTCCTCTTCCGCGAGCGCGCCCACATCGTGGACGTCTTCCTGCACCCGGAGCCGGACGGCAATTTCGTCGGGGGCACGCTCAGAGCCGAGCTCACCTCCACCGAGCCGATGAAGGTCGAATACGAGCTGCTCTCCCCGGCGGGCGACACAGTCGCCTCCGGCACCGCAGACGGCACCGGCTCCTTCGAGATCCGCCTCGACCGCGTCGAGCTGTGGTGCGACGAGATACCGTCGCTCTACACGCTCTATCTGCACGCGGGCGGCGAATATATTCGCTTCCGCGTCGGGTTCCGCCGCATCGAGGTAAAGGACAAGGTCATATACATAAACGGCAAAAAGGTTAAGGCGAAGGGCGTCAACCGCCACGACAGCCATCACCTGCTCGGCCACGCGACGCCCGTCGAGCACATGCTGCGCGACCTCTATATAATGAAGGCGCACAACGTCAACATGGTGCGCACGAGCCATTATCCGAACGATCCGCGCTTTGTCGGCTTCTGCGACGAGCTCGGGCTGTACGTCTGCGACGAAACGGACATCGAGACGCACGGCATGCGCCCGTGGAACGGCATTTCGAACGATCCCGAATGGGAGGACGCGTATGTCGACCGCGCGCGCCGCATGGTGGAGCGCGACAAGAACCACGCCTCCGTCATCTTTTGGTCGCTCGGCAACGAGAGCAGCGTCGGCTGCAACCAGTACGCGATGTCCCGCTATATGCACGCGCGCGACAACAGCCGCCTCGTCCACTATGAGGGCGCGAACCTCGGCGCGATGAAGGGCGAGCAGCCGACAGACCTCATGGACGTCGAGAGCCACATGTACACGTCCCCGCAGGGCTGCGTCGACTACTGCCGCAACAAAAAGTACACGCTCCCCTTCTTCCTCTGCGAATACAGCCACGCGATGGGCAACGGCCCCGGCGACCTTGAGGAATACTGGGACGCGATCTGGGCGCACGACGAATTTTTCGGCGGCTGCGTCTGGGAGTTCACCGATCACAGCGTCGCCGTCGGCGACAAATACGGCGCGCCCTCGTTCACATACGGCGGCGACTTCGGCGATCACCCGAACGACGGCAACTTCTGCGTTGACGGCCTCGTATACCCCGACAGGCGCCCGCACACGGGGCTTTTTGAGCTGAAGCAGGCGATAAAGCCGTTCCGCGTCGAGGCGGTCGAGCCGTCCGCATGCAAATTCCGCGTCCGGAACCTGCGCTTCTTCAAGAATCTTGACGATGCGGAGCTCTTCTGGTCGCTCGAGCGGAACGGCGTCTCCGTCGCGTCCGGGAAGATCGACGCGCTCAACATTGAGCCGCAGCGCGCCCGCACGTATACGGCGGACATCGCCTCCGTCTCACTTTACGGAGAGCTCTATCTGAACATCTCGGTCCGCACAAAATATCCGTCCCCGTGGGCGCCCGCCGGTCACGAGCTCGGCTCGGCGCAGATAAAAGTCCCGGCGGCGGAGTATAGGACATACGAGCCGGAAAGAAAATCTATGCCCTCCGTCTCCGTGACCGAACGCGCATACGCCGTCACCGTCGGCGAGACGGTCTACACGTTTGACCGCGTCTCCGGCATGATCTCGTCCATCTGCGACAACGGCCGCGAAATGCTCGTCGCCCCCGTCCTGCCGACGGTGTGGCGCGCACCGACGGACAACGACCGCAACGTGCAGCACTCGTGGCTCCACCGCGGTTTCTACCGCCCCGACCTCAAGTGCTACGAATGCGCGCTCGAAGAGCGCGGCGACGAGGTCGCCGTGACGGCGAAGATATCGCTCGCGCAGAAGAGCGACCTGCCGTTCCTGCACGCGAACGTGACGTACACCGTCCGCAGCACCGGCACGCTGACGGTCCGCTTCGACGTCGACGCGGACATCATCACGCGCACGAAGGACGACCCGAAGAGAAGGACGTTTTTGCCCCGCTTCGGCATAGAGCTGAAAATGCCCGAGGGGACGGAGCAGTTCAGATACTTCGGCATGGGCCCCTACGAAAGCTACGCCGACAAGCACCTCGCCTCCCGCATGGGCGAATTTTCCTCCACGGTGACGGAGAGCTACGAGCCGTACGTCTTCCCGCAGGAAAATTCGAGCCACTGTGACACAAAGTGGGCGATGGTGTATTCGGTCGCCGGTCACGGTCTGCTCTTCACCGAGACGGAAAAGCCGTTCCACTTCGGCGCCTCGCACTACAGCAAGGAGCAGCTCACCGAGACCCGCCATCACTACGAGCTCAAGGCCGAGCCCGAAACGACGGTCAACATCGACTACCGCCAGTCCGGCATCGGCTCCAACTCCTGCGGCCCCGAGCTCCGTGAAGACCTCCGCCTCGCGGAGGAGCACTTCACGTTCGAGGTCAACGTCACCCCCGTCTTCGCCGGTGACGCCGCGCCGTATGAGATGATATAACTGGTGGGATATAAACTGCGGGGGAGAGAAAACTCTTGAAAGAGTTTTCTCTCCCCCGCGCCCCTTCTTTTTCAGAACTTTTTATGGAGTTGGGTTATTCGACAACTACTTTATAAAGGTCATCGTCATAGACGACATATCCGGCGGAGATGTATTTGAATTCATCTGCATCGCCGGAGAAAATGACCTCGCCGGTTTCTGTGATAAGGAAGCCCTTGTCATCGACATTAGTTACATATGAAAAGCCGTTTTTTGTAAACGGACTAACGTCGAGCGAATGATATTTATTAAAAACTTCATTCGGGAGGTCGAAGATTTTTTCTCCTGATTTATTGACGATCATTCCGTTTCCGTCGAAATCGAGCGCAAAACCAACACCGTTTGAAAATTCACTCAGATAATCAAATTGGCATTTTATAAGCTCTTTCCCGCTTGCGTCTATCAACCCCCACTTGTCGTAAGCGCAGACGGGAATAACGCCGTCGGAGTATTTTCCAATATTATCATACTTGTAATCGGTTATTTTTGCCCCCGTTTTTAAATCCACTAAGGCGTACATATCGTCTTTTTCCATCTTTAAAAACGTGTCACCGATTCTGTAAATGTTATTGCCTGCAAGACTGTCGCATTTCGACACAAGTTCTCCGTTCATATCATACAGCTTTATACGGTATATTGTTTCGGCGCTCGGAAATACGGTACATACTGTAAACCCTTGAAACGCATCGTTGTTTATAATCTCAGGGAAATAAGCTGGGATATATGAATCATCTTCAAACTGCTCACTTGAAAATGCTTTCATTTTAAAATCGCTGTTCATTATGGCAAAATCATAAACCGTTTTACCACTATGCGTCCATCTTAATACTGTTGCGTTGCCGTTCTGAAAATAAGGTAGTGTACGAGCATAAGCGATTTCCTTATAATTGCCGGAAAACATGTTTTCTTGGGTAGAAAACAGCACTTTCCCGTCTGTATCTATTATGTACCAGCCGTCGGAGTCACTTACAAACGCCTTCCCTTCGGAAAAAACACCTGCGGCGTCATATTTGTTCTCGATGACTATTTCGCCTTTGTCGTTTATATAGCCCCATTTATCTTTATATTCAAACGGGAACAAGTCCATATAATAGTCGCCGCCATACGCGGAGCACGAAATCGATATATTATCAAATCCGACCTCACCTGTCGATTCGCATTTTTCAAGTCTCACCGTTTTTTTCTGCGAGTCGGTGTCGGGCTGCTGCGTTTCGGTCGAGCTGCCGCCGGGGCGCTGTCCCTCGGTAGAGCTGCCGCCGGGGCGCTGTGTTTGTGTATTTTGGCTTTTTTCGCTGTCGTCTGTCGGTGTGTTTCCGCCGCCGGAGCATGCGCAGCACAGCGCCGCCATAATGAGCGCGAGCAGCAGGGCGATCATTCTTTTTGCGGTTTCTTTCGGTTTCATTGTCTTCTCCTCCAAAATAAAAAAGTGCGCAGCCGAAGCTACGCACCGAAAAACGCATAGCCCGATTGCTGCGACACAATTTAATTTCTACCGTGCATTATTTATCCATGGCATGAAAATGGGCATAGCATTTTTACCAAAGCAAAAATACCCCATGGATAAAAAAATATACACGGTAAGGCATATTAAATTGTGTCGCAAGTCTATTTTACCACAATAAAAGCCAAACTGCAAGATTTTTTCCGCAAAAAAATCGGGGGAGAGAAAACTCTTGAAAGAGTTTTCTCTCCCCCGCGCCCCTTCTTTTAGAGAACTTTTTATTCCTCGACTACGCGGTAGAGGCCGCCACCATAGACGATATAGTTTTTCGAGATATATTGAAACTCCGCCGCGCTGCCCGCGATGATGACCTCGCCGCTCTCGGTCACGACCAAACCTTTCCCGTCTTCATTTACGGCGAAAGTAAATCCCGCGTCATTGAAACCGTATGTGAATATCTCGCCGCCTCCGCCGAAAACCTCAGCAGGAAGGTGAGCCGCCGCTCTGCCCTCCTTATCTATTATCAGCGCCGCCCCTCCACCGTCGAGCGCGAACGCGAGCCCGTCCGAATACGGGCTTATGTATCTGTACCCGCCGTCTATGAGCACGCCGCCGTCTGCGTCGAGCGTCCCCCATTCGCCGCCGCTCTCGACCGTTATCACGCCGTCCGAGAATGAGACTGCGCGCCGCTCGATGTCGTCCGTTATCGGCTCTCCCGTCACCGCGTCTATTATCCTGTATTTGTCCGTCTTCGTCTTTATGACAAAATACCGCTCGCCGAGGTATCCGAAATACGCCGAACCGAATTCGAATAAATCGCCGATTTTATTGTCAACGACGATTATCCTGCCGCCCTCCGGCGGCGTTATGTTTTCCGATATAAAGTATACGTTGTCCTCCGTGAATACAGGATAGATGTTCGAAATGTCCGCCGGGAACTTCCGCACGTTCATATCGAATCCCCCGCCGGTTTTCCCGTTTCCGTTGCGGACCGTGATGACGTTCGCCTCGTCCCCGCTCATGAACGTCAACACCGCCGCGCAACCGGAAAATCTCATCGGTTCCGCGCTGTTTCTTATTTCTTCATAATATAAGCCGCCCGTATAGAGCACGGCGCCCTCCGCGTCGATAACGCGCCAGACGCTGTATTCATCGTCGCATACGACCGCGATCCCCTCCGAAAACGGCGCCGCCCGGCCGTACTTTGCCTCGATGACGACCTCGCCGCGGTCGTTCATATACCCGTATTTGCCGTCGACCTCGAACGGGAAAAGCGCGTTTTCGCTGTTTCCGTCCCAGATAAACGCCCCCGTCTCTATCCTGTCAAACCCGATTTTGCCGGAGGCGGTGCATTTTTCAAGTCTTATGTTTATCTCCCTCTCGGGGGCGTCGGCAGCCGTCTCTGTCCCGGGCGCCGCCTCACCGCCGCCGAAAAGCGTGCAGGCGGTAAAAACTGCCGCGAAAACGGGCAAAAGCGCGAGCGCCGCCGTATTTTTCAGCATTTTCTTCAACATAATAATAGCTCCCGGGGCGTTTCATTACCGATTTTATTTTATCATACGCGGCACGCCGCCGCAAGCCGTCACCCTGAAATTTACCGCCCGTTCACAAATTTCTGGACGTCCTTAATTTTGTGAGGGAAAATTTTAAAAAATCTCCCTTTTTTGTTTCAAATGTGGTATACTATATATAATCTGCGGTACAGGAGGAGAAAAAAGTATGGCAAACAGATTCATTCTTAACGAAACGTCGTATCACGGCAAGGGAGCGATCGAAAACATCCCCGCCGAGATCAAGGCGAGGGACCTCACAAAGGCGCTCGTCTGCACCGACCCCGATCTTCTCACCTTCGGCGTCACGAAAAAAGTGACCGACGTGCTCGACAAAGCGGGCATCAGCTACGAGATCTACTCCGGCATCAAGGCAAATCCGACAATTGAAAACGTGCAGGAGGGCGTTGAGGCATATAAGTCCGCCTCCGCCGACTGCATCGTCGCCATAGGCGGCGGCTCGTCAATGGATACTGCCAAAGCAATAGGCATTATAATAAACAACCCGGAGCACGCGGACGTCCGTTCGCTTGAGGGCGCGGTCGAGACGAAAAATCCGTCCGTTCCGATAATCGCCGTCCCGACGACGGCCGGAACAGCCGCCGAAGTCACGATCAATTACGTCATCACCGATGTTGAGAAAAAGCGCAAATTCGTCTGCGTCGACCCGCATGATATTCCCGTCGTCGCCGTCGTCGACCCCGACATGATGTCCACGATGCCGAAGTCGCTGACCGCGTTCACCGGCATGGACGCGCTGACGCACGCGATCGAGGGCTATATTACGAAGGGCGCGTGGGAGCTCTCCGACATGTTCCACCTCAAGGCGATAGAGATCATCTCCCGCAGCCTGCGCGGCGCCGTCGCCGGCACGGCAGAGGGCAGAGAGGGAATGGCGCTCGGCCAGTACGTCGCCGGTATGGGCTTCTCGAACGTCGGGCTCGGCGTCGACCACTCGATGGCACACACGCTCTCCGCATACTACGACATGCCGCACGGCAAGGCGTGCGCAACGCTGCTCCCGACGGTCATGGAGTATAACGCGCCCTGC
>CANROT010000100.1 GCA_947632285.1 uncultured Clostridia bacterium | reverse complement strand
GTATAATCGCGCGCGAAACGGTAAAGGCGCTCCGCAAGGACGTCCTTGCGAAGTGCTACGGCGGAGACATCACGCGGAAGAAAAAGCTGCTCGAAAAGCAGAAAGAGGGCAAAAAGAAGATGCGCAAGCTCGGGACGGTCGAGGTGTCTCCGGAGGCATTCATGGCGGTGCTCCGCCTTGACGACGAAAGCTGAACCGACGCATTTTCGGGAGGTATTTACAGGTGGCACAGCGGCAGAATAAGAGGCTCGGGATCTACGTTCACGTACCGTTTTGCCGGCACAAGTGCGCGTACTGCGATTTTTATTCGTACTGCCCGCGCGACGCGCGGGTGTACGCGGCGTATGTAGACGCGCTTCTTTCGCACATGAAAAGCTATAAGACGGTCGGGGCCGATTACATGCCGGACACGGTATATATCGGCGGCGGGACGCCGACCGTGCTGCCGCCGGAGGAGCTTTTGCGGCTCATACGCGGCATAAAATCTTCGTTCCGGCTCTCAAAAAACGTCGAATTTTCGATGGAGTGCAACCCCGCGACAGCGGGATATGAGGACCTGCGCCGATACCGCCGCGCCGGGGTGAACCGGCTCTCGATAGGGCTCCAGTCCGTGAACACGATAGAGCTCTCCGCACTCGGGCGCATACACTCCGCGCGGGACTTCGGCGTCTGCTTCCGCGATGCGAGGCGCGCCGGATTCGATAATATAAATATCGATCTTATGTTCGGCATACCGTATCAGACGCTCGATTCGTGGGCGGCGACGCTGAAATTCGCCGTTTCGCGCTCGCCGGAGCACATCTCGCTGTATGATCTGAAGCTCGAGCCGGGGACGCCGCTCTGCGACAACGCCTCAGCCTTTGTGTTCCCGGACGAAGATGCGGAATACGCGATGTATACGTTCGCCATCGAGTTCCTCGAGCGCGCGGGCTACAGGCAGTACGAGATCAGCAATTTCGCGCGGCCGGGGAAGGAGTGCAGGCACAACCTCAAATACTGGCGGTGCGAGGAATATCTCGGCTTCGGCCCGTCCGCCCACTCGTATTTCACGGACGTGCGCTTTTCATTCAAGCCGAGCGTGTCGAACTACATAAAGTGCATAAGCGGCAGGACGAAGGACGAGATGACGGACGATTACGAGGAGATCCCGCTCCGCGAGCGGCTCGGCGAATATATCATGCTCCGCATGAGGCTGACGGAGGGGGTAGATTCGCGGGAATTCATGCGGACGTTCGGAAAGGATTTCGGCATGACATACGGCGCGAAGCTGAAAAAGTATATCGAGGGCGGGTATATGTCCGATTCCGGCGGATATTACAGATTCACCCCGGCGGGTATGTTTGTCTCGAACTACATTCTTTCCGACATTCTCGAATTCGATGCGGACGGCCATTTCGCCATGTAAAATGGGCGGGCATAATTTTTCGGTGCCCGCCTGTTTTTTGAAAATAAAATAATTTATGCCGTAAAGGCTAAATAATACGATTGAAACGAGGAAAAACAAAATGATTATCGGTGAGAGAAAACACGACTTCATGGAATATGACTGGCTCGAGGAGTTTCTTCTCTCAATGCAGGGCGTCGAAAAGCTCGACGATCTCGGAACGGTGCACACGAGCTACAGGCTGGCGGACAAAATATTCGCGACGGTCAGCGCGAACGAGGAAGGGAAACCGACGAATGTTGCCTGCAAGGTAGACCCGTGCGACAGCGCCGCGCTCCTCACGCAGTACGAGGGAACGATAGTCTGCTATCAGCGGGACGGCAGCCACTGGTATTCGATAATCCCGAAAAAGCATGTCCCGGACGAGGTCGTCCGCGACCTGTTAAAGCGCGCCTACGAGCTCACGCTCAAGCGCCTGCCCGAGGGCAAACGCAAAAAGATATTGAACGGTAAATAAAAAACGTGGGAGCCGCGCTCCCACGTTTTTTCAGTTTGGTTTTATCCCGAGAACGAATCTCGGCGGCAGGCTCGCGCGTTATCCTATCGCGGCCTCGGCGGCGGAGAGCATGAGCTTGATGCGGTTGAGCTGATTGACCTCGGACGCGCCGGGGTCGTAGTCGACGGCGGCGATGTTCGCTTCCGGGTACGCGCGGCGCAGCGATTTTATGACGCCCTTGCCGACGACGTGATTCGGCAGGCACGCGAACGGCTGAATGCAGACGATGTTCGAAACGCCGCCCTGCAAGAGCTCTATCATCTCCCCGGCGAGGAACCACCCCTCGCCGTACTGGTTGCCGATGGACAAAAACGGCTTCGTTATCTCCGCGATGTGCTCTATCGGGACGGGCGGCTCAAAGCGGCGGCTCGCCTCGAGCGCCTTTATCGCGGGCGCGCGGACGGCGCGTATCGCCGATATCGCGAGCTTTGAGACGTTTGACGACGAGCGCGACGTCCCGAGGAATTCGTGCTTGTACTGCGGATTGTAAAGGCTGTAGTTGAGGAAATCGAGCAGGTCCGGGACGATCGCCTCGGCGCCCTCGGATTCGAGCAGGTCGACGAGGTGATTGTTCGCGAGCGGCATATATTTGACGAGTATCTCGCCGACGATGCCGACGCGCGGCTTCTTTATGCTCTCGTCTATCGGGAAGTTGTCGAACGCTTCGACGATGCCGCGGCAGACTTCCTTATATGTATATCTGCTCTTTTTGTTCGTGAGCTGGTCTATGGCGATATCGCGCCACTTGCGGTGCAGCTCGTTTGCGGAGCCGGGCGTCAGCTCATACGGGCGGACGCGGTAGAGGCACCGCATGAAGAGGTCGCCGTAGACGACGGCGTGCAGCGCGTCAAGGATCATCATCGGCGGCGTCTTGAAGCCCTCGTTTTTCTCCATTCCGTTGACATTTAAGGATATGACGGGAATGTGCGAGAGCCCGGCGCGGTCAAGGGCGCGGCGGATAAAGCTGACGTAGTTGCTCGCGCGGCAGCAGCCGCCCGTCTGCGTCATGAGTATCGCGAGCCGATCCGTGTCATACCGCCCGGAGAGCACCGCCTCCATGATCTGGCCGACCGCGGTGATGGACGGGAAGCACGCGTCATTGTTGACGTATTTGAGCCCGGTGTCGATCGCGGAGCGGTTGTCGTTGTCGAGGACGACGACGTTGTAGCCGTATTTTTTAAAGACGGGCGCGACAAGGTCGAAGTGAATCGGGCTCATCTGCGGCGCGATGATCGTGTAGCCGTCGTCGTGCATCTCCTTCGTGAATTCCGACCTGTGATAGACGGCGGACTTCGGCTCCGCCTCGATGTGCTCCTGCCGCCTCATGTTCATCGCGGCGAGCAGGCTGCGAATGCGGATACGGACGGCGCCGAGGTTGTTGACCTCGTCTATTTTCAGGAGCGTGTAGAGCTTGCCGCTCCCCTCGAGGATCTCGTTGACCTGGTCCGTCGTGACGGCGTCGAGCCCGCAGCCGAACGAGTTGAGCTGTATGAGCTCAAGGTCGTTGCGCGCGCGGACGAATTCCGCCGCGGAATAGAGGCGGGAATGGTAGACCCACTGGTCGACGACGCGGAGCGGCCTCTCCTGCTCCCCGTCGCGCGGAATGCTGTCCTCGCTGAAGACGTAGAGCCCGTATGAGGCGATGAGCTCGGGAATACCGTGGTTTATCTCGGGGTCGATGTGGTAGGGCCTGCCCGCGAGGACGATGCCGCGCCCGCCGGTCGATTCCATCTCGGCGAGCAGCCTTCTCCCCTCGGCGGCGATATCGTCCTTCGCGCGGCGCTGCTCCGCCCATGCGAGGCGGCAGGCGGCGCGCACGTCATGCGCCGGAATGCTCCACTCCTCGGCGCACAGGCGGACGAGGCGGTCCTCCGCCGTCTTTTCGTCTGTCATGGCGATGAACGGGCGGACATAGCGGACGTCGCCGTTTGTTATCGCCTCGACGTTGTTTTTCAGATTTTCGGGGTATGAAACGACTATCGGGCAGTTGTAGTGGTTCTGCGCGTCCGGCGTTTCCTGGTGCTCGAAGAACACGCACGGGTGGAAGATCGTTTTAACGCCCTCGTCGATAAGCCACTGAACGTGACCGTGCGCAAGCTTTGCGGGGTAGCACTCGGACTCGGACGGAATGGACTCCATTCCGCGCTCGTAGAGCTTTCTGTCCGAGAAGGGCGAGAGCTTGACCGAGAAACCGAGCTCGCGGAAAAACGTCGCCCAGTACGGGAAATTCTCGTACATATTCAGCACGCGCGGTATGCCGATGACGCCGCGCGGCGCCTTGTCCGCAGGCAGGCTCTCATAGTCGAACAGCCTGCGGCGCTTGTATTCGAACATGTTCGGCTTGCTCTTTGCGGCGCCTGTGCCGCGTAGCCCCTTTTCGCAGCGGTTGCCGGTGATGTGCCGCCTGCCGCCCGCGAATTTGTTTACCGTGAGCATGCAGTTGTTGGAGCAGCCGCCGCAGCGAATGCTCGAGGAGGTGTATTCGAGCGACTCTATCTCGTCGAGCGGCAGCATCGTGGACTTTTCCCCGGTGTAGTGCGAGCGCGCGATCAGCGCCGCGCCAAAGGCGCCCATCAGCCCCGAAATGTCGGGGCACGTCGCCTCGACGCCCGCGATCTTCTCGAACGCGCGCAGCACCGCCTTGTTGTAAAACGTGCCGCCCTGCACGACGATGCTCTTGCCGAGATCCTCGGCGGAGGCGAGCTTTATGACTTTAAATAGCGCGTTTTTGATGACGGAGTACGCAAGACCTGCCGAAATATCGGAGACGGACGCGCCCTCCTTCTGCGCCTGCTTGACGTTCGAATTCATGAAGACCGTGCAGCGCGTGCCGAGGTCGACGGGATTTTCGGCGAAGAGTGCCTCCTTCGCGAACCCCTCCGCCGTGAAGCCGAGTGAATTTGCGAAATTTTCAATGAACGAGCCGCACCCGGACGAGCATGCCTCATTCAGAAGGATCGTGTCGACCGCGCCGTTTTTCAGCTTTATGCACTTCATGTCCTGCCCGCCGATGTCGAGCACGCAGTCAACATTCGGGTCGAAGAATTCGGCGGCGGTCGTGTGCGCTATCGTCTCGACCTCGCCCTCGTCAAGGGCGAAGGCGGACTTCAAAAGCTCCTCGCCGTAGCCGGTCGAGCAGGAGCGGACGATCTTCGCGCCCCAGGGCAGGGCGCGGGCGAGCTCGCCGACGGCGGCCTGCGCCGTCGCTATCGGGTTGCCCTTGTTGTTCGCGTAATATGAGAATAGGAGCTGCCCGTCCTCGCCGATGAGCGCGAGCTTCGTCGTCGTCGAGCCCGCGTCTATGCCGAGAAAGCAGTTCCCGCGGTATGCGGAGATGTCGCCCTTTTTGAGTATCGCGCGGTCGTGGCGGCGGCAGAATTCGTCAAATTCCGCCCGGTCGGCGAACAGTGGCTCGAGGCGCGGCATCTCAAAGCTGACGGCGACGCCGCGGTCAAGGCGGGCGATAAGCTCGTCTATCGATGCCGGTTCGGCGTCATCCGCGCCGAGCGCGGCGCCCATCGCGGCGAACAGGTGAGAATTTTCGGGGTCGACGATATTTTCCGGCGTCAGCCGCAGCGTGCGTATGAACGCGCGCTTAAGCTCCGGCAGAAAGTGCAGGGGGCCGCCGAGAAACGCGACCTTGCCGCGGATCGGCTTGCCGCAGGCGAGACCCGAGATCGTCTGATTGACGACCGCCTGGAAGATGGAGGCGGCGAGGTCCGCCTTTGTCGCGCCCTCGTTTATGAGCGGCTGGATGTCCGTCTTGGCGAAAACGCCGCAGCGCGCGGCGATGGGATATATTTCGCGGTAGTTCGCCGCCTCGGCATTCAGCCCGTCCGCGTCTATCTGCAAAAGCGCCGCCATCTGGTCGATGAACGAGCCGGTCCCCCCGGCGCAGACGCCGTTCATGCGCTCCTCGAGCCCGCCCGTGAAGTAGATTATTTTCGCGTCCTCACCGCCGAGCTCTATCGCAACGTCGGTGTCCGGCGCCTCGTGCTTGAGCGCGGAGGCGACGGCGACGACCTCCTGAATAAATCCTATCCCGAGCGCGCGCCCGAGATTTATAGAGCCGGAGCCCGTGATCTTTATTTTAAGCGAGCATTCGCCCGTGATCTCGCGCGCTTCCCGCAAGAGCTCCGAAAGCGTCGCCTGCGTGTGCGCGTGGTGGCGGCGATACTGCCCGTATATTATGTTGTCGTCCCCGTCGAGCAGAACGAGCTTGACTGTCGTCGAGCCGATGTCTACGCCGGCACGATATTCGAACATATGTATCCCTCATGCTTTATACGAAATGATATATACTATGGCGCCCCGGCGCCTTTTATGTCCGGCGTCGGCGCGATAATATACATAATCATTATATCACATATTTCGACTTCTTTTTCAAAAAACCGAAAAAAACTTTTTCCCAATCTGCACAAAAAATGATACTGAAAAGGAAAATTTTCTCCGCCGACCTCATAAAACCGCGCTGCCGCCACAGGTGTGCGCGGTATCATTCCGCGGCGATCTCCTTCCTGATATCCGTAATAATGTATAAATTATAGCAAAATATGGAATATATTGTAACAAAAAACGCCTTTTGTCGGATTTATTTGGCTTTAAAATACCGAAATCGGTTGATTTATCCTCCGCGTTATGATAATATATATTGACTCGGACGCGTACCGTATTGCATATGCCGCAAGGAACGGCAAGGGACGGGGCCCCGCTTTTGCGGGTGAAAAACAGGAGATCGTTAAAAAAAAATATATGGCAACTTTTAAAAAGCTGTATTCGGTCCTGATGATAATGGCGCTCGACGCTGCAAGCGTCGTCATCTCCTTCGGAATGGCGCTGCTCATCAGGTTCGATTTCAGGCTGTCGTCAATACCGATCATATATATCGACAAATACGCGGCGACGATTTTTTATTGGGCGGCGATATGCGTCGTTGTATTCGCGCTTTTCAGGCTGTATAACAGCATATGGAGCTTTGTCAGCCTCGACGTTGTGCTGCGCATCGTCGGCGCGTATGTCGTGCTTCTCATTTTGGGCGGCGTCATAATCGCCGCGTTCGAACCCGGTATGCCGCGCTCGTACTATTTCATCGGATTTATGCTGTCGGCGGTGTGCACGCTGCTCATCAGGTTCTCGTACAGATTCCTGCTCGTGATCCGGCAATATTTCGTGAGGCACGGCACCGGCAGGCCGGAGCATAATGTCATGGTCGTCGGCGCAGGTGAGGCCGCGCGTGTCATTCTGCGCGAATACACGTCTCCGAACGCGCCGGCGGGCAGGATAGTGTGCCTGATAGACGACAACGAGGCGAAGCACGGGAAAATCCTCGAGGGCGTCACCGTCGTCGGAAACAGGTACGACATTCCCGAAATGGTAAAACGGTACAAGGTCGACGAGATCGTATACGCGATTCCTACGAGCAGCGGGCAGACGAGGCGCGATATACTCGAAATATGCAGCCGGACGGGCTGCGAGGTAAAGGTTTTGCCCGGCGTCTACCAGCTTGTGAACGGGCAGGTGAGCGTCAGCAAGCTGCGAAATGTCGAGCTGCTCGACCTGCTCGGGCGCGACCCGGTCGAGGTCAATCTTGACGAGATAGGCGCCTATATATCGGGCAAGGTCGTCATGGTGACGGGAGGCGGCGGCTCAATAGGCAGCGATCCACTGGACCATATCGGTGACTTGAGGGATATCGGCATAGGTCACTTCGTTTCGGTTGAGCCTTTGCAGC
>CANROT010000099.1 GCA_947632285.1 uncultured Clostridia bacterium | reverse complement strand
GATTGAAATAGAAGATGAACGGCGATCTTGATTACAGTCTCATCGTCGGGCTCCCCGCGGAGCCCGTGGATTGAAATAAACGGGTGGTTATGTCTGCATACCTGATCCCGAAGTCGGGCTCCCCGCGGAGCCCGTGGATTGAAATTCTCCGACGGTATCAGTCGGCGATATCTGCGGTAGGTCGGGCTCCCCGCGGAGCCCGTGGATTGAAATCAAGCACATATATCCCGCGCGGATTGTCGCGGCAAGTCGGGCTCCCCGCGGAGCCCGTGGATTGAAATTGTTGCACTCCGGGCATTTGTGTGTGTGACCGCTGTCGGGCTCCCCGCGGAGCCCGTGGATTGAAATTTCCTGTACGGCGAAGGTGGGCCGATGACAACATACGCGTCGGGCTCCCCGCGGAGCCCGTGGATTGAAATCGCTCTCGCCCTCGGTGTCCGTCGTAATATTCCGTCGGGCTCCCCGCGGAGCCCGTGGATTGAAATGGTGGGCTGGGAGGAAGACCGAATCCGTACTACGTCGGGCTCCCCGCGGAGCCCGTGGATTGAAATAACAAGCGGGTGACGTTTGAAATTCCTATGAGTTGTCGGGCTCCCCGCGGAGCCCGTGGATTGAAATCCGTGGGCAACTCTCACGGTCGATATCTCGTATATCGTCGGGCTCCCCGCGGAGCCCGTGGATTGAAATGGTCCTCGTGATATCAGGTGTCTCCGTCTCCGTCGTCGGGCTCCCCGCGGAGCCCGTGGATTGAAATTCTCCGATTTCGCGAGGGCGGCAGACGCTTATCGTCGGGCTCCCCACGGAGCCCGTGGATTGAAATACTGTACGGCACTAATATTCGTGTGTCCCTAAATGTCGGGCTCCCCGCGGAGCCCGTGGATTGAAATAAGTAGTAATATATTCACGACACAGGGTGCGTTAGTCGGGCTCCCCGCGGAGCCCGTGGATTGAAATCCGTAATGGTCGATGTGAGAGTAGTTATGGTATGTCGGGCTCCCCGCGGAGCCCGTGGATTGAAATTTAACGCCGAACTTATCCCATCAAATCGCGTCTACGTCGGGCTCCCCGCGGAGCCCGTGGATTGAAATTCAAATATTGCGCCAGGTGAATTTTTGCGGATCGGTCGGGCTCCCCGCGGAGCCCGTGGATTGAAATCCCACATTACGACCATTTTGTTCGACGAATTTATGGTCGGGCTCCCCGCGGAGCCCGTGGATTGAAATATGTGCGGAATGAGGGACGCGCGTACGGCGTTGCGTCGGGCTCCCCGCGGAGCCCGTGGATTGAAATCTTATTGGCAGGGGAGCGGGACGGCGTATGACTGTCGGGCTCCCCGCGGAGCCCGTGGATTGAAATTCAAATATTGCGCCAGGTGAATTTTTGCGGATCGTCGGGCTCCCCGCGGAGCCCGTGGATTGAAATAATATTCAGCATAGGGCGGGATATATTTCCCGCTCGTCGGGCTCCCCGCGGAGCCCGTGGATTGAAATCATCAAATCGTGTCTACAAAATCGCGAACGGTTCTGTCGGGCTCCCCGCGGAGCCCGTGGATTGAAATCCTGTTCGCACGGTGAGGGCGTGACCGTGCGACGTCGGGCTCCCCGCGGAGCCCGTGGATTGAAATAAGATCTTTAAGTGCATCCGCAATACCACCTGTCGCGTCGGGCTCCCCGCGGAGCCCGTGGATTGAAATTGATATCGCGGCAGCTACGGGCAACGGCAACAGCAAGTCGGGCTCCCCGCGGAGCCCGTGGATTGAAATCATCTTTGCGGCGACTTTGGCGTGCAGCTCGCGCTGTCGGGCTCCCCGCGGAGCCCGTGGATTGAAATAATCTGTCTTGTGGGCTTTTCTCCTCATCGCGTATGTCGGGCTCCCCGCGGAGCCCGTGGATTGAAATGCGTATTATCCGCCCGCGACAAGCAGATATTGTCGTCGGGCTCCCCGCGGAGCCCGTGGATTGAAATAAGAAAGAGATAGACAAGCTCATATTCCCCGCGCGTCGGGCTCCCCGCGGAGCCCGTGGATTGAAATATTTTTTTTACCTCTATATTTTTACTATCCTATCGTCGGGCTCCCCGCGGAGCCCGTGGATTGAAATCTTTCACAAAAATTATATTATCTTCTGATAATACGTCGGGCTCCCCGCGGAGCCCGTGGATTGAAATCTCGCACAACCGCCGCTGTCGGTGTGTACGAAATGTCGGGCTCCCCGCGGAGCCCGTGGATTGAAATCTTAGCGCCGAGCTTATCCCATCAAATCGCGTCGTCGGGCTCCCCGCGGAGCCCGTGGATTGAAATGATCGAGCCGAGAGAAACGAGCGCAGGTGTATCAGTCGGGCTCCCCGCGGAGCCCGTGGATTGAAATCCGCTACTGTCAAAATGTAGCGATATACTTGCTCGTCGGGCTCCCCGCGGAGCCCGTGGATTGAAATTACTCAACGGGTCATACCGCTCGGAACGAAATACGGTCGGGCTCCCCGCGGAGCCCGTGGATTGAAATTGACAGTTCTTCAAGCTCTTCAAGCTCTTCAAGTTGTCGGGCTCCCCGCGGAGCCCGTGGATTGAAATGTCAATTTCACCAAAAATACCGCCCTACAAGCCCGTCGGGCTCCCCGCGGAGCCCGTGGATTGAAATCTCAATGCCGAGCTTATCCCGTCAAATCGCGTCTACGTCGGGCTCCCCGCGGAGCCCGTGGATTGAAATAATTAAGGCGGCGAAACTACCAAAAATTCCCAAGTCGGGCTCCCCGCGGAGCCCGTGGATTGAAATAACTGTATTTGTGCGCTTAATGATGATAAACGCAGTCGGGCTCCCCGCGGAGCCCGTGGATTGAAATTCAATGCCGAGCTTATCCCGTCAAATCGCGTCTACGTCGGGCTCCCCGCGGAGCCCGTGGATTGAAATACGTTTTCGCAACTCTCGAAAATGCTCCCTCTCCCGTCGGGCTCCCCGCGGAGCCCGTGGATTGAAATCGGGAAAAATATCCGGAGCAAAAACGCGATATACGTCGGGCTCCCCGCGGAGCCCGTGGATTGAAATGCTCAATATTCGGGGTTTCGGTGTGCTCGATATTGTCGGGCTCCCCGCGGAGCCCGTGGATTGAAATTGCTTGATTAGATACCAAAACATCGCGCCACACGTCGGGCTCCCCGCGGAGCCCGTGGATTGAAATTTGTTCACCCCGGACACCGTAATCGAGATTTTACCGTCGGGCTCCCCGCGGAGCCCGTGGATTGAAATAACAACTGCGCCCTCGCCGAGTATTTCACCGACCGTCGGGCTCCCCGCGGAGCCCGTGGATTGAAATTACCCCCCCTTATAGTATACCACAAAATATTAAGAGTCGGGCTCCCCGCGGAGCCCGTGGATTGAAATTTCCCTGTATACTCGGACGGTATGTACAGGTCCTCGTCGGGCTCCCCGCGGAGCCCGTGGATTGAAATTTTGACATAGTTACCCCCCAAAAATTAATATTTGGTCGGGCTCCCCGCGGAGCCCGTGGATTGAAATTTCCACGTATAAAACTTTTTAAACACGGTGTAATCGTCGGGCTCCCCGCGGAGCCCGTGGATTGAAATCCCGCGAGCTTTTGGACCGCCAATGTGTTATTATGTCGGGCTCCCCGCGGAGCCCGTGGATTGAAATACCGTTGAGGACGGAGGTGATATATAATTCCACAGTCGGGCTCCCCGCGGAGCCCGTGGATTGAAATCACTGTTGCCACAAATCGAGTTCCGACTGTATCATCGTCGGGCTCCCCGCGGAGCCCGTGGATTGAAATTGTTTTATCCGTGGGGTGTTTGGGTGACGGCATAGTCGGGCTCCCCGCGGAGCCCGTGGATTGAAATTTTCATTAGTTTTCTAACTCCCTTATGCCTTTAATGTCGGGCTCCCCGCGGAGCCCGTGGATTGAAATTCCCAATTTGCAGATTTTCTTCCCATCTTGCAAAGTCGGGCTCCCCGCGGAGCCCGTGGATTGAAACGTGTATTCGACCGTGAGCGGGAGCACCCAATTTTGTCGGGCTCCCCGCGGAGCCCGTGGATTGAAACGGCGATAGTGGTTTGACTGTGGCGGTTGAATATGGTCGGGCTCCCCGCGGAGCCCGTGGATTGAAACGAATATATCCCAGTTTGAGCGGGGCAAAATTGACAGTCGGGCTCCCCGCGGAGCCCGTGGATTGAAACCCGTGGGAACGCGACAGCAAAAACGAGTACCCGAAGTCGGGCTCCCCGCGGAGCCCGTGGATTGAAACCTCCCTCGCCTCCGATGCTGTAGTCGAAGCGCGTCGGGCTCCCCGCGGAGCCCGTGGATTGAAACGTCACTGTGAACGTGAGGTACTTCGCCGTTATGTCGTCGGGCTCCCCGCGGAGCCCGTGGATTGAAACTTCCCCACCCGAGATATGAAAACGATATTTGTCAAGGTCGGGCTCCCCGCGGAGCCCGTGGATTGAAACATTTGCAGAATCCACGCTTTAGACTGCCCGCTGTGTCGGGCTCCCCGCGGAGCCCGTGGATTGAAACATGTCCACCTCTGACACGTGCGATGCCGTATATGAGTCGGGCTCCCCGCGGAGCCCGTGGATTGAAACGGGTATAGCACCCGTAAGCTCATGGAGGCGCTTGGGTCGGGCTCCCCGCGGAGCCCGTGGATTGAAACCGTTGAAAACCTTGAATGGGTAACTCATGGCGAGAAGTCGGGCTCCCCGCGGAGCCCATGGATTGAAACTGCACTGGGAACCTCACTTATATTACTTGTGCTTCGTCGGGCTCCCCGCGGAGCCCGTGGATTGAAACGACTGTTATCGGCAATACCCAATTTTGCACGCCGTGTCGGGCTCCCCGCGGAGCCCGTGGATTGAAACCTCCGTTTTCTTTGTGCGCCGTTCGAGCTTGCCGAGGTCGGGCTCCCCGCGGAGCCCGTGGATTGAAACGACGTTATAACGCACGTTGAGCGCCGCGCTGTCGTCGGGCTCCCCGCGGAGCCCGTGAATTGAAACTCCGGGCTTGTCATATACTCCCGCTTTGAGATTTGGTCGGGCTCCCCGCGGAGCCCGTGGATTGAAACTCCTCTGGTATGTCCGCGTCGTCGTAATAGCTGAGTCGGGCTCCCCGCGGAGCCCGTGGATTGAAACTCAACGTCAGATATCTGGACGCCGCCGCCCCATGCGGTCGGGCTCCCCGCGGAGCCCGTGGATTGAAACACCGTTGAGAACGGGGGTGATATATAATTCCACGTCGGGCTCCCCGCGGAGCCCGTGGATTGAAACCGCCCACGTTGAACAAAGTCGACATCTTGCTAAGTCGGGCTCCCCGCGGAGCCCGTGGATTGAAATTTTGCGCCGTCTTCTAAATGCTTCGATAGTTCAAGGTCGGGCTCCCCGCGGAGCCCGTGGATTGAAACAAATGAGATATTAACGAGAGTTGCGCGCGGCTCAGTCGGGCTCCACGTGGAGCCCGTGGATTAAAACCCCTTATGATTAGTCCATTACGCCCGACGCTGTGAAGTCGGCCCCAACGCGGGGCCGTGGATTGAAACTACGTGCAACAAGACGGTTTTCTCTACGCGAAAGTCGGCCCCAACGCGGGGCCGTGGATTGAAACATGAAATCAGATTAATAATTGAGGAAGTCAAAGGCGTCGGGCTCCCCGCAGAGCCCCGTGGATTGAAACTCTTCAAAGCGACGCTCCCGCGGCGCTGCTTTTAGTCGGGCTCCCATACGGAGTTCGTGGATCGAAATTTGCATAAACGGGACCGACTGATTGGCGTTGAGCCGTCGGACTCCGAGCGATCACGCGGCGATCGGACTGTTGACGATGCGACAAGTATCAGCAGCCCGCTTATGCCCGTGGCGACGATGAGCCCGGCCTCGCCGTTGCCGTAAACGCCGCCGCACAACAGATCACCGCTATGAAAAGTGCCGCCACATGTGGCGGCACTTTTCATGGCGGCAGATGCGCCTCTTGAAGTTGTGTCGCGGCAATCATTTCGCGCATTTTTTCAAAAAAATCGAAAAAATTCTCAAAACCTCTATTGACAATCATGTGATTTTATGATATTATTGTATCAACATATAAGACAAGCGATAGAACTCGGGCCGAACGCAGCAGAAAGGAGCATCGTATGAATGAACTGCCATTCCCCGTGATCAAGCCGCGCATATCCGGGGCCGCCGCGGAGCTGTTTTTGCCTATCCTCTTGCTCCTGACTCCGCGGAGGCCCGACATGGTATCCGGTTAAAGATCGTATCAATCAAACGAACGCGCCGCGCGGTCACGGACCGCGATGCGGCATAAAGAATTTTACGGGCGGACGACATGTCCGCCGTATCGGGAAAGGAGAATCCCATGTTAAGAACAGTAGAAAGCTGGCTCACGCTTGCAGCAGTAATAGTCGCCGCTGTGATCGTAGTTTTGCTGGTCGTAAAGTCGTACAAATACATCAGAGCGTTCTTCAAGCGCCTTGGGCTGATGCACTCGCTGAAGAAAATGTGCCGCCGCCGGAAATATAAGATGGAGAGGCTGTCGTCCTGCTACGGTTCGATATTCCGCTACGCTGACGGGGACGATCTTCTGATAACGACCCCGACCGAAAAATACGCGGTCAAGTTCTTTACCTGCCTGCGCTACAAGGACACATATACTTTTTCGGACATAAAGCACTACACCACCGCGTCAAACGCGGGCATGACGCTCGTAAACATGAACCCGTTTACAAGCGGTATAGCAAAGACCGACCCGTCCCTTAAAATACCTCATTTTTACAAGGCGGCAAGCGGGAGCGCGGAAGAGGTCGAGGTGACCGGCGGCGAGGAAAACGGCGCTTTACACCCCCGCACAGACGCAAAATCTGTCCTGTGCGTCAATCCCATACCGATCGAGATCCGCTGCGTTAAGGGAAATACCACGGTTCAGGTATTCGACGGCGACGAGCTTGACGGATATACCGTATACAGCGGAAGCGCGCTGCTCTCGCACCTCGACGACGCCTGCGCAGACGCATCAGATTATGCCCGTGCCGTATAATTTCGGCCCGTCCATACAAAACATGGCAAAGCTCGCCTCGGGATCGCACGATTCCGAGGCGAGTTTACGTGAACGGAAAGCCGTTCCTTTCTCATTCAAAGTTTTACACCGCTTTTCAACCGACGGTTAAAAAGTTTAACCGATTTGAAACTAACCGGTTCTTGCAGCAGGCATCAAAATATGATACGCTTAAGCCGGAACGAGGGCCCCGTTCAAATAAAAACAGGGAGATAGATTATGGATATCATTATTTCGCAAAGACTGCGCGAGCTGCGCCATAAAAAAGGCAACACGCAGGAGGAGTTGGCAGATTTTCTGTCTATCAGCACGGCGGCAGTTTCAAAATGGGAGCGCAGCGAGACTTATCCCGATCTGACGCTCATACCGAGGATCGCCTCGTTCTACGACGTCACGGTCGACGACCTTTTGGGCGTCGATGAGATACGCAAAAAAGAGCGTCTCAATTGGTATTATGCCAAATCTATGGAGCTTCAGAGGGTCGGGAAAATCTCTGAGTCCGTCGCACTGTGGCATGAAGCGCAGAAGGAGTTTCCGAACGATCTTTTTGTCATGTCAAATCTGTCATTCGCGCTGTGCTTTCAGGTCAAGCCGGGCATCGACAGCTATAAAGAAGCGATCGAACTTTGCGAGCGCATACTTGAACGGTC
>CANROT010000098.1 GCA_947632285.1 uncultured Clostridia bacterium | reverse complement strand
GAGTAGTAAATCCGGCTTGTTACCCTGCGAAACTGCCCGTAAAATCAAGGCTTTTTGAGATAATCAATATTTTTATGTAAAAACTATGATATAATTAAACGTACAGGCCGCGCATCGCGCCTTTCCCGTGCGGTGTAAAACGGCAAACATATGCGGCAATTTTAAAAATCCAAAGCAAAGGAGGCGCCTCTCATGATGACAACAAAAATTCGGGGGGGGGGTATCGGACCGCCCTGACAGGTAGAGTGACGGGCTGCCCCGCCACAAAACGGAATACATAGACGCGCTCCGGGTTTGACGGCATTTTTCGGGGCGTGTCTGTCACGGAAAACGCCGAAAAACCAAATAGGAGTGATCAAAATTATGAAGCACACAAAGAAAGCGCTGCTCGCGAGCGTACTGTCCGTACTGCTCTGCTGCTCGATGCTTATCGGCTCCACCTTCGCATGGTTCACGGACAGCGTGACGAGCGGACAAAACCGAATCGTCGCCGGCAGCCTTGACGTGGAACTGTACCACCAAACCAGAGAAGATAAAGAAGAAAAGGTCGGCAAAGAGACAAAGCTCTTCACAGACGCCGACGGCAGCGAGATCAAATGGGAGCCGGGCATGATCGTATATGAGCGCTTCACCGTGAAGAACGAGGGAAGCCTCGCGCTCAAATATAAGTTCGACCTGCTCGTCTCCGATTTCAACACGGTCACGGATACGGAAAACTCCCTGAAAGACGTCATCAAGGCGGCATCATTCTCCGGTACGTTCACCGGTGACGAAGCGACCGACCGCGCCACGGCGCAGGGCCTGACGTATGACGCGCTCGACAACTTTACGAGGTCCGGAACGCTGACCGCCGACGAGGAGGAGTCGTTCACCGTCGTCCTTTATTGGCAGCCGTCGGACAGCGACAACCTCTACAACGTCAACAACGACAAGACGGTCACCGAGTTTAACGGTGAGGAAGTCAACGAGCTGATGATCGACCTCGGCATATCGCTGACCGCGTCGCAGTACGCATATGAGAGCGACGCCTTCGGCCCCGACTACGATAAGGACGCCGAACCCGAGGAAGGTGACGCCATACGCGTAAAGACCGAGACGATCCGTTTCCCGGGCAGTACGAGTGCCACCGAGGAAATCAATGTTACCTTCGACCACAACGCACCTCTGCCCGAGGGCGAGCACGGAGACACGACCGTGACGATCGACGCGGGCGCGGTCAACATGGAATCCACGGCGGAGAGCCATAAGGTAGAATTAGATGTAGAAACGGTGTACAGAGAATCCGAGCCCTTGCCGGGCGGCGGCTCGACCGTCGTTGCCGACATAAACATCATGCTCTTTGTCGACGGTGACCCGGTACATACTTTCGAGTCCGGGAAGAAGGCCACGATCAGCACAAAGGTCCTGGCAGGCATGAGCGATGTAAATGTTGTCTACAACGGTTCCGGCGAGCAGCCCTTCGATCTATGCCAATGGCAGCAGCAAAAACAACCAGGCATCCGTGACTTTTGAAGACATCAACATCACGGTAGAAAATACTGTTTACGGCAAGACAAGCGACGCTAACGGCATCGCGAGCGCCGTTTATGTCGGCAAATATGCGACCGCCACATTCGGCGAGGGGACCGTCATCACAGCGAATGACGATAACGCCGTGCATTGCAACGCGTATGTCGCTTATGCCAACGACAGCAGTTCGGTCATCAACATCGAAGGTGCGGACGTCACAGCAGACGGCACCGTTACACCGTTCGCGACCGGTAACGGAACGCTGAATATGAAGAGCGGAACGATCACGATCTCCTCCAACAACGGCAGCGCCGCGCTGATGGCAGCCGGAATGAGCACCATCAATATGACCGGCGGCACGATCAACGTGACAGGCGATGTGTCCGGCGGCCGCGGCGGCTCGGTTCCTGCAAGCTGGGGCGCTCAGTTCAAAGACTACTGCTTCGGCGTCGCAACGACCTGGACAGCAGATGACGATGAAGCGGAATTGTATGTCACCGGCGGCGTCATCAACCTCAGCCCCACAAGCGGTACGGCGGTCGGCGTAGCTACAACGTTTGATCAAACCTGGTCTGCCGGATACGTCAGCGATAGCGCGGTAATCAACTGCAAGGCTGAAGAGGGCGCCGTCGCAAGAGCTGTCGGTGCCCGTTCGGGCTCGCCGCTCAGCATTTACGACAGCGCAGTCACCGAATTGTTCGAGACAGGCGGAGACAATGCTGTGATTGCCGACGAAGGACCGTTTGAGCCAATGTTTGGAGTTAACGCAGCAGTTGACCGCCGCACAAATCATTGATTTGACGCCATGAGGCGATAAAACTGCGATAAGGATCGGCAGAGCCAGCTCCGTCAGGTAACGTCTCCGCCGTTTCCCGCCGATCCTATCCGCGGGCGGCAGCCCGCCGCCCCGATAAATAAGCAAAGCCTGCGGCCTTTCGGCCCGCAGGCTTTCCTTTTCTCAAATCATCTCCGTCGGCGGGGAGGGAAGACGCGCAGCTGCCGTATCATTTCCCCTTCGGCACGGACAGGCCGCATTCGCCGCATTTTTCGTCTTCCGGCTGGAGGTTCGCGCGGCAGAACGGGCAGATGTAGTACCGCTTGAGGTCGCCGTCCGGGATTATCTGCATATACTTCATTCCCCATATGTACCGCACACGGTCGCCGACGCGGTACGGATATGCGTTCTCGTGCTTCTCGTCCTGATAGACGACCTTTTTTGTCTTGCCGCCGCCGATATCGACGGTGATGATCGTATTGTAGATCACCCACGTTTTATACTCATAGGGGTCGAGCATTCCGCCGCCGTTGCGCAGCCACAGTCCGCGTGACGGCTTCACGCGGATATCGGTGATAACGCCTTCAAAAGACGGCTTCGGAAACTTTACCTTGCCGAAAACGATCGGGATCACGAGCAGTATCAGCCATATGAGGGCGGAGATCGGCATGTTGATCCGCTCACCGAAATAGCGGAACATGAACGCCGCCTCAATTATCATCACCGCCGCGACCCATATGATATACGGCATCACGGCCCGCCTGCGCTTATCCTTGAGATAGGCGATAACATCGGTGTTTTCGGGCGAAAGTTCGATCTTCATGTGTCGGCTCCTTTTTTCGATATAGTCGCTTTTTCAGTTCGGATATGAATCGAATTCGTCGGCCGTGCCGCAAAAGACGTTCATATCAATGAAGCGTTCCTCCCCGGAATAGCCGTTCAAAATGTGCCTGTTCGAATACTGCCAGAAGGTCCAGTCAACTCCGCTCCGGACGCCGGAGTATACGCTCCGGATCCAGAGATCGCAATCGCCGAAATCATCTTTGACGATCGTATCATACGTCCGGTTGCTCGCATAGATGATCGGCTTCATTTCGAACGCCGCCGTCATTCTGTCGACAAGGACGCGAAGCTCGGATTTTACGTCGGGAACGTCGATATCATTTGCGGACTTGTATTTGCCGTAGAATTCGACATCGATGACCGGCGGGAGCATATTTTCAACAGGCGTGACGGTGCCGCAGAACAGGTCCGCCTGCGCTTCGCCGGACGACTCGAAGCTGAAGAAATGATAAGCTCCTATGCGCAGATTCGTCCCCGATGCGTCCGCCCAATTCTTTTCGAAGCGTTCGTCAATGAAGGAAGAACCTTCCGTCGCCTTGATAAACGCAAAGCTGATATCTTGCGAAGCCAATGTGTCCCAGTCGACCGTTCCCTGATAGGAAGAAACATCAACGCCGACGATCGGATATTTTCCCCGGTCGGGGTTGTTTATGTGGACGACGCCGCAGAACAAGAGCGCCGAATAAGTCACAGCGGCGATGATGATAAGGGAAAAAATCAATATTACCGTTTTCTTTCTGTTGCTCATGCTGTTCACCACTGTATGTTTTTGCTTTGTCGGTTGTTTATTCATTGGACAGCTTCTGTCTGTCTGCACACCGTTTTATGTAAACAGTTTTCAATGCATCGGCGTTCAATGAAATGTATCACTGTTAAGATAATTATATCATGCCCTTTTTAGTTATGCAAGATAAAATTTATTTGTACCGCTCACACATGCATAAAATCTGTTTTCCGCAAGCCGTTCCGATATCCTGTTGAAACTTTCCGCCTTTTGTGATATACTATTAACAGCAAAAGAAGGGAGCGGAGTGCTGTGAGCGATAAAGAACGTGTTATAAAGCTGCTTGAAGACGTCCCCGCATACAAGCTCGGGTTTTTGATCGCCTATATGCAGGGGTTGATCGCGGCCGAAGAACCTAATGAGACGACATACGCGGCAATGGAGTCCGCCCAAAACGGAGAGGATCTGTACGGCCCGTATGACAGCGTTTCGGAGCTGATGGAGGCTTTGAATGCTGAAACCTGAATTTACGGGTCAGTTCAAGCGCGACTATAAACTTGCCGTCAGGCGAGGTTTTGACTCTCGAAAGCTGCAAACGGTGATCGAGCTTTTGTGCCGGGAGAAACCTCTTCCCGAATCATACCGGGATCACCGTCTTACGAATTCGAGAAACTATGTCGGCATGAGGGAATGTCACATAGAACCGGATTGGCTTCTCGTTTATCAAGTCGTGCAGGAGACATTGATATTAAGATCGATCAGAACCTGCACCCACAGTGATTTGTTTTAACATAAAAAACCGCCGCAAGTCGGCGGTTTTTTATTTCCGGTTCACAGTTCAAGCGAATTTTCGTTTAAAAGGAACTCATAAAGCCCGAGATGCAAGATGCCCTCCTCATCGGTCCACGGCTTCATAGAGGTTTTGCTGATGATTATCTTTTTGAAAAAGTCGTTTGTGTTTTTCAGCGGACGCAGCTCCGCCTCCAGCTTTGACGGTTCGTTTACGTTAAGCGCCGATTGGATATAGTATTTCTTTGCGCCTCTGCTTGCGACAAAGTCGATCTCGCACTGCCTTTTCGATCTTGTGCCGCCGCCGTATTCAACGATATCGACCACGCCGACATCGACAGAATAATCTCGGCACATAAGCTCGTTATAGATGATGTTTTCCATTATGTGCGTTTCTTCCTGCTGCCTGAAACCGAGGCGTGCATTCCGCAGCCCGACGTCCGCGCAGTAATACTTCGACGGATATTCAAAGTATTTTCTGCCCTTCACGTCGTATCTCTTCGCGTTGCCGAACATAAAGGACTCTGTCAGATATTGCAGATAGTTTGCGATTGTCGTACCCGAAACCTGTATGCCCTTGACAGACCGCAGCGTATTTTTTATCTTGTTGGCATTCGTGAGCGAGCCGACCGAGGAACACAAGTCATCAGTCAGCTCTTCAAGCACATCGGGGAGTTCGATATCATAGCGCTCAACGATATCCTTGAAGTAAACCTCTGAGAACAGGTTTTTCAGATATGCCGTCTTTTCGGCGTCACTTTTTTTGAAAAACACGAGCGGCATACCGCCGTAGAGCGCGTATTCTTCGTATGCGTCGGATTTGTCGCCGCCCGCGAATGCGTAGTATTCCTTAAATGAGATCGGATAAACTCTGACCTCGTCGCCTCTGCCGCGGAATGCGGTCAGGACGTCCTTCGTGAGCATTTTCGAATTGCTTCCGGTGACGTATATGTCAACATTGCGGAGCCGCATAAGACCGTTCAGGACGTTGTAAAGGCGAATGTTTTCCGAGTTCTTCAATTCATCTCTCGCAATGGCATACTGCACCTCATCAATAAGAATGTAGTACATTTCATTATTGACTATCCGCGAACGGATATATTTTGACAGCTCGTCGGGATCGCGGTACTGCAAAAAAGTGTCGTCATCGAGGGCGACGGTTATGATCTGTTCGGGACGAATGCCGCTTTCGATCAGGTGATCGTAGAACAGACGGAAGAGCAGAAAGCTCTTGCCGCACCGTCTTATGCCGGTGATGACCTTTATAAGTCCGTTTTCCCGCTTGTCTATGAGTTTTTTTAGATATGCGCCGCGTTTGATTATATTCGGCATAACAAGCCTCCCGCCGTGTTGACTGAAAACTTGCGTGCGTTTGCACGCTGCTTTCCGGTACAGTATATCATATTGTCTGCCGATAAGTCAAGACTATGCTGAAAAGTCAGGGAATATAGCACCTAAGTTTTCAGTGAGGCGATGGGCGTTGATGCATGCTAACAGGACATTCGGAGGGTGTGGGATCCTGAACCCGGTATATTCCGGCTTTGTCGGAAGATAGGCGAGCTGCCGTTATAGATAGGGCGAAAGCGATAGGGCGGTGAGGCAGCTCGAGATGGGCTTGGCCTGCTCGTGCTGACAGGATACAAAAAGGGGCGAAGAACGCCCCTTTTTGTATTCGGAGGGTGTGGGATTCTGAACCCGGAATCTTCCGGCTGGCGCCGGAAGATAGGCGAGCTGCTATTATAGATAGGGCGAAAATTGTTAGGGCGTCTTAGCAGCTCGAGATGGTTTCTGTCTACTCACGTCCTCCGAATACGAAAGGGGCGCACAGCGCCCCTTTCGTATTCGGAGGGTGTGGGATTCGAACCCACGCGCCGTTTCCGGCAAACGGTTTTCAAGACCGCCTCGTTATGACCGCTTCGATAACCCTCCGTGCTGTTTTATTATGCCACAGACGCGGGCGATTGTCAAGCCCGAACTTTTCTTTTTAAAAAAACTCCGAAAAAATTCTGTTTCGGGGGTTGATTTTTCCTATAAGTCGTGGTAGAATATCATAGCGCGCGCGGTGCACGTGCTTTTTAGCTCACGCTCTTTTTTTGGAGGATAATATATTTATGAATGCTGTACAGATAGTTCTCGGCGTACTTCTTCTCATCTCGGCTGTTTTCCTTGTCGTCGCGGTCCTTTTGCAGGACAGCAAAAAGCACGGCCTGTCCGGCGCGATCTCCGGCGGCGCGGAAACGTATTTCGGCAAGCAGAAGGGCTCCACTATGAGCAAGCGCCTTTCCAAGCTGACGATAATCATCGCCATCGTTTTCGTCCTCATCGTCCTTGTGATGTATATCATGCAGGATCAGCACGACTTCACAGCGTCGAACGATGATAACGGCACGACCGCGTCTACCGCGGCGTCGACTGACACCGACGAGACGACCGCAGACCCCGAAGGGACGACGGCTGAACCGGAGGGCACGACTGCCGAGCCCGAAGGCACGACCGGCGCGGCCGAATAAAATTTGCGTACATCAAAAAATCCCCGGGCGCTCTTCTTTTTCCTCGCTTAGCGCCGGGGGATCTTTTTATTTTATGAACCGCATTCTCCCGACCGAGAACGTGACGGCGGCGCCCTCCGGGACATCTCCGACCGTGAATCCCGTCGCGCCGCCCGTCGGGTCGACGCCGCCGATGGCGAGGGACGCGGCGTACAGCTCGAGCCCGCCGGGGGCGGGAGAGGGGAGCAGTCCGAGCGAGGCGGCGCACCCGGTCAGCGTGTCCGGGCAGCGCGGGTCGGCGAGCCTGTTCAGTATGACGGCGGCGACGGCCGTCATCGCCGGGAGCGTGTCCGCCTCCTCGCACCCGGCGACGTATGCGGCGAGCAGCTCCCGGCTCGGGGAGGTGTCCGCGGCGCTCGCGCGCGGGGAGACGGAGGCGACGACCACGACGGTGCAAAAAATCAACGCAAAAGCTGACAATATCCTTTTCATGCGCTTATTTTTCCCCGCAAAGCGCACATTTATCCGCGCGCGCAAAAACGGCGCTCCGTTGACAACGGCGCGCCGTTGTGATATATTTATGTTAAAGTATTCTCCGGCGAGGAGAACGAAAAAATGGAAAATACAGTCAAAATCGGAATACGCGTCAAGTCCTCGTTCAGCGAGATCACCCCGGACGCGGTGG
>CANROT010000097.1 GCA_947632285.1 uncultured Clostridia bacterium | reverse complement strand
GCGCGAGCGGCAGCTCGTCCGGCTCGGGCTCAAGACCGGCGAAATATCTGTCGAGCCACCCGGCCGCCGCCCCGTGTACCCCAAGCCCTTCGCCGTCCGCCGTCCCGGAGAAGTCCGGCAGGAACCGCTGGCCCGCCATATATATCCCCGTGACCGCGCGTCCGTCGCTCGCGACGGTAAGCCGCCCCACCGGCGAATCATAATCCGTTATATATGTCATATTCTCACCACTTCCCCGCGATTTTTGCCGAGTATCGCATAATCGTTCGCCACCGGCGGCGATTTATCAGTCGAGAAAATCCGCCCTGTACGAGACGCCGAACGACTCCGCCAGCGCGCGAAGCTCCGGGTCCCGTATCGTGTTGACGCGCGGCTTGCCCGCGGTCAGCACAAATATCTGTGCCGCTTTTTCCACCGTCTCAACGAGGCCGAACGCCTCCTCCATCGACTTTCCGGCGCAGTACAGCCCGTGCATTCCCCAGACGACGGCGCGGTACTCCTTCATTTTTTCGGCCGTAGCAAGCCCTATCTCGTTCGTGCCGCACACCATCCACGGCAGAACGCCGACGCCCTCCGGGAACACCACGATGCATTCGGTGCACATCTGCCAGAGCGTGTGCGTGAAAGATCTGTCGTCAAGCGGGTGTATGTAGTTCATCGCGAGCGTGTACGTCGGGTGACAGTGCATTATGACGCGGTTGTCGCTGTCGACAGAGAGGCGCGCCGCATGGCTCATCATGTGCGCCGGGAACTCGCTCGTGAACTTCCCTCCGTCCGAGAACCCCCACAAGAGCTCCGCCGTCCTTCCCCCGTCCGCGACGCGGACGATGCCGAGCGTATTTTCGGGATCCGCGGCGACGCGGCGGAAATATTTTCCCGTGCCCGTGACGAGGAAATATTTTCCCGTCAGCTCCGGCGCCTCAAATCCGGTCGGGATCGTGCGCAGCACGCGCGTCACGTCGAGGTAGGGCGCGACCTCGTCCTCGCCGAGCAGGACGCTGATGTTCCCGCCGTTGCGCTCGTTCCAGCCGAGGCGGTACATATTCGACGTTATCTCCGCCATCTCGGAGATGAAAGGGGAATTCAGAATATCGTTCATAAAACAGTCCTCGCTTTGATTTGTCCGTTTCTTTCATTATATCAGCTTTGCCGCGCCCCGGCAATATTTTAAAAGGAAAAATCCGAAAAACCGCGCATCGTCTGCATTATCGCCGCCCGATCTGCACTATTATGCCGCACGCGATCCGCTCGCCGGAATTGCCCGCGGGCTGCGAGGTGAAATCGTCCGGGCTCCCGTGAATGATCACCGTGCGCCCGATCACCTCGGACACCGAGAACCTATCCGTCAAAAAGAGCGAGAGCGCGAACCCGTCATTCCCGAACAGCGGCGGCAGGTCCCCCGCGTGGTACGGGTGCGCGCCGCCGTCCGGGTCATAGTGCCCGCCAGCGTCCGTAAAATCGCCCCGACACGAATCGCCCTCGTGGATATGGAATCCGAAAATGCGCCTGCCCGCCGGCAGCCCCGCGACCTCCGCATACATGATGACGCCCACCGGCGTCTGATAAAATCTTACGATGCCCGAGATATCGGGGAACGCCTCGCCCCCCGATATCTCCGCCGCCGCCTGCGGCCGCGAGCGCAGCACGGACGCGAGCCTTATACCATATTGCGGTGAACCGTTCATAAAAAACCTCCGAAAACCTTTTAGGTCATTATATTCAATGCGTTTTCAGCGCGTGAATAAGGTAAACGTCCCGCGACCCGGATATTAAACACTTTGTACTCCTATTTTGACATTCAGTAAGTGTCATCGCTCGATCAATTACAGCATATAATATTTTTTGTGTCAAGCACTGAATGTCAAATGGGGCTGCAATGTTCATAAACAAATCGGCGGACGGGAAAAACAATATCTGCGGGGAAACGATATCAAGACTGCGCAAAGAGCTCGGGATATCGCAGCGTCAGCTCGCCGACGGCTTGCAGCTTTCCGGTCTTGATATCGACAAAAACGCGATACAGCGGATCGAGGCGGGCAAGCGCTTTGTGACCGACATTGAGATATCGGTCATAGCCGAATTTTTCGGCATAACTCCGAACGACCTGCTGTCGACAAAATAAAAAAACGGATGAGAGTGCTTTCCGCGACGTTCTCACCCGTATTTTTATTTTAAAAAGTTTAGAAAAGGAGCGCGAGGGAAAACCTTTTCAAAGATTTTCCCTCGCACAAATCTTTATTATACCGATCTCACTTCATCGCGATCGCCGCTTTGGCTTTTGCGGCGACGTTTTCGGCGGTGAGGCCGAAGAGCGTGACGAGCTCCTTTGCGGGGCCGGACTTGCCGAATACGTCGTTGATGCCGAGCTTGACAACGGGGGTCGGGCGCTTTTCGGAGAGCAGCTCCGAGACGGCGCCGCCGAGGCCGCCGATGACGGTCGCCTCCTCAGCCGTCACGATCGCGCCCGTTTCAGCGGCGGCGCGAAGGATAATCTCCTCGTCAAGCGGCTTTATCGTGTGTATGTTTATGACGCGCGCCGAGATGCCCTCATTTGCGAGCAGCTCGCGGGCGCGCAGCGCGACCTCGACCATCATGCCCGTCGCGACGACGGTGACGTCCTTGCCGTCTGCCATCTGCCTGCCGCGCCCGAGCTCGAACTTGTAATCGGGCGTATCGTTTATGACCGGTACGGCCATTCTGCCGAAACGCATGTAAACGGGGCCGTAGTAGTTGATCGCCGCCTCGACCGCCGCGCGCGCCTCAACGGCGTCCGACGGATTTATCACCGTCATGCCCGGTATCGTCCGCATGAGGGCGATATCCTCGAGGCACTGATGGGACGCGCCGTCCTCGCCGACTGTGATGCCGGCGTGCGTCGCGCCTATCTTGACGTTCAGGTGCGGATAACCTATCGAATTTCTGACCTGCTCGAACGCGCGGCCGGACGCGAACATCGCGAACGTGGACGCGAACGGGATATATCCCGCGGTCGAAAGCCCGGCGGCGACGCACATCATGTTCGCCTCCGCGATGCCGCAGTCAAAGTGACGGTCGGGGAACACCTTCTTGAACGTATCGGTCTTCGTCGCGTTCGCAAGGTCCGCGTCGAGGACGACGAGCTTGTCGTATTTCGCGCCGAATTCGGCGAGAGCTTTTCCGTAAGCCTCTCTTGTAGCAACAGCTTCTGCCATTTCAGTAAACCTTCCTTTCCGTCATATCGACGCGCGCAGAGCGAGCAGCTCCGCCTTTGCCGTCTCGTACTGTTCTTCGTTCGGCGCCTTGCCGTGCCAGCCCGCCTGATCCTCCATGAAGGAGACGCCTTTCCCCTTCGTAGACTTGGCGATGATGGCGGTCGGCTGCCCCTTGTGCTCGCGCGCGGCGTTGAAGGCAGCCTCGATCTCTTCAAAATTGTGCGCGTCTATGGAAATGACGTTCCAGCCGAAGGCGCGGAGCTTTTCGTCATGCGGCGTCGGGTTCATAACGTCTGTGATCCTGCCGTCTATCTGAAGGCCGTTCCAGTCGATGATGAGCACGAGGTTGTCGAGATGATAGTGCGCGGCGAACATAGCCGCCTCCCAGATCTGCCCTTCCTCGCTCTCGCCGTCACCGACGGCGGTGTAGACCCTGTACGGCTTGCCCGAGAGCTTAGCCGCGAGCGCCATACCGCACGCGACCGAGAACCCCTGTCCGAGCGAACCCGAAGACATATCGACGCCGGGAACGCCCTTCATATCGGGGTGCCCCTGGAGGTAGCTGCCCGTGTGGCGGAACGTCCTGAGGTCTTCGACCGGGAAATAGCCGCGGTTAGCGAGCGTCGAATAGAGGGCGGGCGAGGTGTGCCCCTTTGAGAGCACAAAGCGGTCGCGGTCCTCCCATTTCGGATTCTTGGGGTCGATGTTCATCTCCTCGAAGTAGAGGTACGTCATGATGTCGGCCACCGAGAGCGAGCCGCCCGGATGCCCGGATTTCGCATTGTAGACGGCCTCTATGATGCCGAGACGCACATCTGCCGCGTGAAGGCGCAGCGATCTTTCTTTTGCCTGATCCATAGTTTTATGTCTCCTTTATGTAAATTTAAAACAGTTTCTACCCTATATTTTACTATGGCGCGCCAATATTGTCAAGATTGCCGCCGATTATTTTGCGGCGGGCGCCGCGGCGCGAGATAAATCACGGATCACGGCAGCGGCGGCAGGGAGATCAACGCCTCTCTGCCGCCGTTATTTCGGTTTATATTTTCTTCTGAAAATTCATCTGCCGTTCTATTTTTTGTATCAACTCCACATAGACAGGTTGCTGAAAATCGATGCGGCAAAAACGAAGTAAAAAATCACGGAAATAATTACAAGGACGATTGATAAAGCAATTCGGGTTATAAAGCCGATCAAAGCGCCTTTGCCCGCTGCCCTTGATCGCTTTGGGTTTTTATATTCATATACGAGGAAAAGGATCAAGCCGACGATCGGAATGAAAAAACCTAATACGGAAAACCAAAAAGTTGAGTTGTCTTTGGGAACATTTGTCGCGGGATCATTGCCAAGCCATGCTCCGCAGTTATAGCAGTATGATGAATTATCGTCTACAGCGCTGCCGCAATTTTTACAGTACATAGCCGTTTCCTTTATGTAAATTAAAAACAGTTTCCACCCCATATTCTACTATGGCGTGCCGATATTGTCAAGATTGCCGCCGAGACTTTTCTCCGATATATGTTGACGCGCGAATTTTAAAAGCGTAAAATTTATACGAAAAAAACTTCTTTACCCGCTGACAACGGCGCGGCTGCGCCGACTATATGGGTGAAAGCGCCGATCGACCGCAATCAAAAAAAGGAAAAACAAATGAAAAAGTCCCACCTGACAACGGAACTCGACCAAAAGCTGCTCGATTCCCTCTACGGCTGGTGTTACGCGAGGACGAGCGGCAGCACCGAGGCGGAGGAGCTCTGCTCAGATATCACGTTCGCAATCGTAAAGTCCGCGAACCGCGACCCGGACGCGGAGCTAGAAAACGCTTACGCCTTCATATGGCAGATCGCGCGCCGCGTCTACGCCGATTTCTCCGAAAAAAAGCATCGCGCCGCCGCCCGTACATATAACGGCGACCCCGACCTTGCGATCTTGAACATGGAGGACGCGGACACAGCGGCGGACGTGGACGACAACGACGCCGAGGCGCTGTCGCTCATTCTGCGCCGAATCGCGTTTCTGTCGCGCATTTACCGCGAGGTGATGATATCGTTTTACCTCGACGGGCTGCCGGTGGCGGAGATAGCGAGGCGGCAGCAGACGAGCGAGGGCGCGATACGCGAGCGGCTGCGGTCGGCACGACGCAGGATCAGGGACGAGGTAAAGGAGATCATGAACATGGAAGAAAAAAACACGAAAACAATGGACAAGCCCACAGCGCTGCGGAGGATAGACCTTTCCATATGGGGTAACGGAAGCCCGGGGTGGAGCGACCCGAGGAAAGATATTGAGAGGCAGCTTTCGGCCCATGTCCTCTGGCTGTGCCGCAAAAAGCCGCGCACGCCGAAGGAGATATCGGACGAGCTCGGCGTACCGATGATGTATGTCGAGGAGGAATGCGAGAGGCAGGTTTACGGCGAGAACGGCAAATACGGCTCGCTGCGCCGCGTCGACGGCGGGAAGTATATCATCAATTTCCCGCTTTTAGACCGCGACGAATTTGCGCGCGGATGCGATATCTACGGAGAGGTCGTCCCCGACGCGGTCAAGGCTGTAAAGGCTTACATCAGCGAGCACGAGCGGAATTATCTTTCTTTCCCGTACAAAAACAAGACCGTGACGCTGCCGCTCGTCATGTGGAGGCAGGCGCCTCATATAGGATATTCCCTCGGCCTTGAAGTCGAGCGGATACTTGACGAGGAATATTTCCGCGACGCGGAAAAGCCCGACCGCCCGTTCTCCGTATACGGATTTGAACTCACGGGACAGACCGTCGGCTGGGGCAACGACACAGCGACAGTCAAGAATTTCTGCGGTTACAAGCTCGTAGAAATCTCCAATATTTATCACAACCCGGACATCGGAGCTAACTTCTACTGCGACTACAACATCGCAAATGGCGAGGCTCTGACACTCGCGGTGCGCGCCGTCGACGGCATAGACGTGAACGCGCTCTCTGAAAATGAGCGCGAGCAGGCGGCGCGCGCGATCGAGGAAGGGTACATATACCGCGACGGCGACACGCTCTACACGAAGTTTTTAGTCATCGACGGCGAGGATAAATCGAGGCTGTACGAAGTATCGGACGGGCTGTCCTCTATCCTCCGCCCGTTCGCGGAGGCGATAGCGGAGAGGACGGCGAAGCTTCTGCGTTCGGCGCTGCCGCCGCATCTCTACGGCGAGTACGTTTACGCAAATTCGGTCTTCTCGGGTTACGCGTGTGATGCGGTCGTAAACGCGCTCATCGACTGCGGCACGCTCCCACCGCCCGAGGACGGCAGGCTCCGCGAGTACGCGTACATGATGACGCTGTATAATTAAAAGACACGCGGGGGAGGCACCTTTGAAAAGGTTCCTCCCCCGCACCCCTGCCTCTAAACTTTTCTATAATTTATATCCCCGAAAAGTTCTGAAAGAGAAGGGGGTCCGGGGGAGGAGGAAGCTCTTTCAAGAGTTTCCTCCTCCCCCGGGAATAAAAATATTTTGCAAACCCGTGGGTTTTCGCGCCGACTCGTGTATAATCATATAGAGAGAGGAGGCGGTGTCATGCGGGAGACGGCGGAGACGCGGGAGCGGGAGATCATCGAATCGCTGCTTGGAAGAGACGGAAAAGGTATGGACGCCCTGCTGCTGTATTACGGGCCGCTGATCAGATACGTCATCGCGCCGATACTGGACGATCCGCAGGATAGGGAGGACTGTCTTTCGGAGACATTGACCCGCGTCTGCGAGAAGATCGGACAGTTCGACCGGAAGCGGGGAAGCTTCCGCGCGTGGCTTACGGCGATCGCAAGGAACACGGCGTACAACCGCAAAAGGAGCATCGCCCGCGAGGACGGCGTCGGCGAGATCTCCGAAGACGTCCCGTCGCCCGAGCCGACACCCGAGGAAGCGCTCATACAAAAGGAGCGCCGGGAAGCCGTCAGCCGCGCGCTTTCGCAGCTTTCTTCGCGCGACAGGACACTGTTTTACAGGAAATATTACTACTGTCAGCCGATCTCTCAGATCGCGTCCGAGACGGGCATGACGGAAAGAGCCGTCGAAGGGAAGCTCTACCGGCTGAAAAAACGGCTGCGGCGTATGTTGGAAGGTGTGGCTCATGAGTGAACGCGAGTTTGAAACGAATTTTGAAACCATGCTCGAAAACAGCGTCCCGGGGACGCCGCCGGAGGACGTCGTCAAAAGTGTCACGCCGTGGAGATCGGCGATACTGCGCATACTCATCGGAATGGCGCTGTGCTCGGTCACGCTGAATTTTTTGTGCCTTGACTATATCCTGCCCGCCGTCGGGACAACGCTTTTGCTGCTCGGCTTCCGCGCGCTGCGGAGGGAAAACGGCTGGTTCTGCGGCTGTTTCGTCTTAACGCTCCTCCGTGCGGCGTACTTTTTCCCGATGTTGATCCTGAATGCGACCGTATACGCGGGCTCTGTCCTCGCGTCTCCGGCAATATCGGTGCTGAGCGCCGTCAATTCGCTGCTCATGATCGCGATCGTCTTCTGCTTCCGGTGCGGGATCGCGGCAGTACAGAAAAAAGCGGGACTTCCGCCGCGGACGGGAGCCGCGACCGCGCTTACCGTCTGGTACATGTCGGTGTTCGTACTTGCGCTCCTGCAATACATCGAACTTGTGTTCGGGCTTGCAATGATCGTCGGCTACTTTTTTATCCTGCGCAATATCTATAAGCTCTCGGGAGTGCTCGATGATGCCGGATATG
>CANROT010000096.1 GCA_947632285.1 uncultured Clostridia bacterium | reverse complement strand
CGGACGGTCGGCGATTTCAGAGATTCCTTCACTCCCGCCGGCTCCGCTTTCGTAAGCTCCGTTTTCCCCGTCAAAAGTACGGCGGCAGTATAATCGTCTTTACTTATACATTATACCATCAGCCCGATTTCGTGTCAAGTGCAATAAAAGAATTATTGCCCGAAATCACTTCGTTTCCGCCTTTGTATCGCAGTAAACGCAGCGGTACTCGCCGCGCTCCTTGTCCGACAGGCGGAAGACGTGCGGCAGCTCCTGCTCACAGGACGTGATGCAGCGCGGGTTTTTGCACTTGATGACGTCGACGAGCCTCTCCGGCATCTCGATCGTCCGCTTTTCGACGAGCACCCCGTCGCGTATCACGTTGACGGTCGCGCCCGGATCGACAAAGCCGATCACGTCCGTATTGACATTGACGGGCGCGTCTATCTTGATTATATCCTTTTTCCCGAGCTTTCGGCTCGAAACGCCGAGCATCATCGCGACGGGGACGCCGAGCGAGCCGAGGCCGAGCTGCTCGTAGAGCAACAGCCCGCACCCGGCCGTGATATGGTCTATGACGATCCCGTTCTGTATCGAATCAACGTTCATTCCCTGCCCCTCCTTGTTTCCTTATCGGACCTCTATGCCGAGCAGCATCAGTATCAGCGCCATGCGCATATATTTCCCGTTCGCCGCCTGCCTGAAATACGCGGCGCGCGGGTCGCGGTCGACGGCGACGCTTATCTCATTGACGCGCGGCAGCGGGTGGAGCACGCGCATATCTTGCCTTGCGCGTGCGAGCTTTTCCGGCGTGAGCACATAGCTGTCCTTCAGGCGGACGTAGTCCTCCTCATTGAAGAACCGCTCGCGCTGGACGCGCGTCATATAGAGCACGTCGAGCTCCGGCATCGGATCGTCAAGGCTCGCCGTCTCGGTATACGGTATGCCACATCTATCAAGGATATCGTTTTTGACGTAATCGGGCAGGCGCAGCTCGTCCGGCGAGATGAGCACGAATTTGACCCCCGGGTAGCGCGACATCGCGCCGATCAGCGAATGAACGGTGCGGCCGAACTTGAGGTCGCCGCACAGCCCTACCGTCAAATCGCTGAATCTGCCGAGCTCGCGGCGTATCGTCAAGAGGTCCGCGAGCGTCTGCGTCGGGTGACAGTGCCCGCCGTCGCCCGCGTTGATGACGGGGACGGACGCGTTCTGCGCCGCGACGAGCGCCGCGCCCTCCTTCGGGTGCCGCATCGCGATTATGTCCGCGTAGCACGAAACTATCTTCGCCGTGTCGGCGACGCTCTCTCCCTTCGACGCGGACGAGGTCGCCCCGTCCGTCATGGAGATGACGTTCCCGCCGAGCTCGTACATCGCCGCCTCAAAGCTCATTCGCGTGCGCGTTGACGGCTCGAAAAACAGCGTTGCCAGCTTCTTTCTCCGGCACGCGTCCGCGTATTTGTCCGGGTGATCTATGATGTCGAGCGCGACGTTTATAAGGTCTTCGAGCTCGTCCGTCGAAAGATCGAGTATATCAATGACGCTTCTCACCGTCTGCCCCCGTTCCACACGGACTGATCCGTCGGATTGTCGCGAAACGCCATGAGGCGCTCGATGTCCTCGGGGTCGATGTACCCCTCCTCCGCCGCGACCTTCGCGACGACGTCAAAGTCGGTGAGCGAAATATTTTTCACCTTCGCCGCCTCGAGCCTGTCGATGCTGAACTTCATTCCGTATGTAAAGATCGAGACGATCCCGAGCACCTCCGCCCCGGCGCGGCGCAGCGCGCGCACAACGTCAAGGACGCTGCCCGCCGTCGAGATCAGGTCCTCGATAACTACGACCTTCTCGCCGGCGGTGAGCTTTCCTTCGATCTGATTCTTCCTGCCGTGGTCGCTGACGCCCGGGCGGACATATCCCATAGGCAGCCCGAGCATGTGCGCGGCGATGGCCGCGTGCGCGATGCCGGCGGTCGACGTGCCCATCACGATCTCCGCCTCCGGGAAGTTTTCGCGTATCGCGTCCGCGATGCCGTCCTCAACGTGCCCGCGCACCTCCGTGTCGGACAGGGTCAGGCGGTTGTCACAGTAAACGGGGCTGATGATCCCGCTCGCCCACAAAAACGGCTCGTCCGGCCTGATAAAGACCGCGCCGATCTTCAAGAGATCCTTTGCGATAAGAATGCTGCGTTCCATGTCTCTTTCTCCTTTTCCGTTTTTTATTCCGAATGCTCCGCGCTTCACGCGCCGGCGCCGTTGACCGCGAGATAATTCTTTATCCTTGCGACGTTTTCCCCGTTTTTCGGGTCCTCCCCGAGGTATTCGATTATGTCGTAGACGTCGACGACGGAGTAGACAGGGAAGCCGAATTCCTCCTCGATCTCCGCCATCGCGGATTTCTCGCCGCGCCCCTTTTCCTTTCTGTCCACCATGACGAACACGGCGGCAACGTCGACCCCCTCGAGGTGCGAGAGGTTCGCCATGCTCTCCCTGATCGCGGTGCCCGCCGTGATGACGACGCGCTCGCCCGCCTTCGGCACATATCCGACGAAAACGCCGCCCTCGCCGTGATCCTTTTCCTCCTTGCGGTTGAAGAAGAACGGCAGGTCGAGCCCGCGCCGCGCGAGCGCGACGGACGCGGAGACCGCTATCGGGATCCCCTTGTACGCGGGGCCGTAAAGGCACGTGCGCGCGCCGCCCAATTTTTCCGTATACGCCTCGGCGTAAAATTCGCCGAGCCTTGAGATCTGCTCGCCCGTCTTGATGTCGCCCGCGTTGATAAAATACGGTATCTTCCGCCCGCTCTTCGCCGTGAAGTCGCCGAACTTCAGAACGCCCGCGCCCTCAAGAAACTTTATAAATTCTCTCTTGTAGCTTTCCATAGTCTCTACCCCTCCGTTAACCGACAAATTCGGCGACGCATCTCTCATACGCCGCGACCGGGTCGGCCGCCGCCGTTATCGGCCTGCCGACGACGATGTAATCCGAGCCGATCCTCCTCGCCTCGGCGGGCGTCATGACGCGCTTCTGGTCGCCTATGTCGCCGTCCGCAAAGCGGACGCCGGGCGTCACCGTCAGAAAGTCCCTGCCGCACCTGCCGTGGACCGCCTCCGCCTCGCGCGGAGAGCAGACGACGCCGTCAAGCCCCGCGCGCTTTGCGCACTCGGCATAGTGCATCACGACATCTGCCATCGGCTCCTTTATGAGCAGGTCGCGCTCCATCGACTCCTGATCGGTCGAGGTGAGCTGCGTCACCGCTATGAGCAGCGGGCGCGTCCCGTCCGGGCGCGTCAGCCCCTCGAGCGCCGCCTGCATCATTGCAGATATCAACGTCGAGGCGGGAGAGCACCGCCATCGCCTTTTTCACCGTGTTCGGTATGTCATGCAGCTTGAGGTCGAGGAAAATTTTGTGTCCCCTCGCCTTTATCTGCCGCACTATCTCCGGCCCCTCCGCATAGTACAGCTCCATGCCTATCTTGCAGAACGGCTTCCTGCCCTCGAATCTGTCAAGAAACGCGTATGTCGCCGCCGCAGATGAAAAATCACACGCTACGATAACGTCGCGTCCCATAAGTCACGCACCTCCGATTATGTCTTTTATCTCGTTTATTCCGTATTTGTCGAGCGCCGCCGGCAGCGCCTCTATTATGTCGCGGCAGGCGTATGGGTCGCGCAGGTTCGCGGCGCCGACGCCGACCGCCGTCGCCCCGGCGAGCATCATCTCTATGACGTCCTCCGCCGACGAAACGCCGCCCATGCCGACGACGGGGAGATCCACCGCCCGGCCCACCTGATATACGCAGCGCAGCGCCACGGGAAAGACCGCCGGCCCCGAAAATCCGCCCATCACGTTCGCGATGACCGGCTTTTTCCGCCGCAGATCGATCCTCATGCCGAGCAGCGTGTTTATCAGAGATATCCCGTCCGCCCCCGCCGCCTCCGCGGCGCGCGCGATCTCGGCGATATCGGTCACGTTCGGCGACAGCTTAACGATGACGGGCTTTTTCGTCACGGCTCTGACGGCTCCCACGACCTCGCCGGTCGCGCGGCAGTCCGACCCTGTGACGGCGCCGCCCGCGTGAACGTTCGGGCAGCTTATGTTTATCTCGAACCAGCCGACGGAATCCTCGCCGTCGAGCGCCGATACAGTGTACGCGTACTCCTCCGGGGAAAAGCCGCCGACATTCGCCATCACCGGCTTGTGAAGCACTTCCCTCATTCGCGGCAGCTCGTGCGCGATGACCTCGTGAACGCCCGGGTTCTGCAGCCCGACCGAATTTATCATTCCCGCCGTACACTCCGCGATGCGCGGGAGCGGGTTGCCGAATCTCGGCTCCTTCGTCGTCCCCTTGAATGAGAACGTCCCGAGGATATTTATATCGTAATACTCCGCGAACTCGTACCCGAACCCGAACGTCCCGGACGCCGGAATGATCGGGTTGTCGAGCTCGATGCCGCAGAGGTCGACCGTCAGCCTTCCCATAGGATCTCCTCCTTTGTGAGCACGGGGCCGTCGCGGCAGATGCGCTTGTAGCCCGTGACAGTCCTGCATGAGCAGCCGAGGCACGCGCCGAAGCCGCACCCCATTCGCGCCTCAAAGCTGAACTGGCCGCCCGTTTTGATCTTTTTATATACGGCCTTCATCATCGGCTCGGGGCCGCACGAATACGCGTATGTATACGTCTCCGGCACCCCGTCCGTCACAAAGCCGCGCACGCCCGCCGTCCCGTCCACGGTCGCGACCGCTGTGTCGACTCCGAGCGAGCGGAGCTCGTCGACTCCGAAGACGTCGTCCGCGGACGCAAAGCCATAGACCGCGGAAACGCGCTTGCCCTCGGCCGTGAGCTTTTTCGCGAGCATATACATCGGCGCCGCGCCGAGGCCGCCGCCGAGGAGCAGCGGGGTGTCCCCCGACACCGACGTATCAAACCCGTTCCCGAGCCCGGAGAGGACATCGAGCCGCGTGCCCTTTGCCATGCGCGACATATCCTCCGTTCCGCCGCCGACGACCTTATATATTATCGTCAAGGCGTCGCCGCTGGCGTCGTGTACCGAGATCGGGCGGCGCAGGTACCTGCCCCCGAGCGCGATATTTATAAACTGCCCGGGGGCCGTTATCATAGAGGTGTCGCCGCACAGCTCCATTTTGTATACGTCGCGCGCGATCCTCTCGTTCCCCGCGACCGTATATACCGTTTTTACCATTTTCCGTTCTCCAAAAGTGCGGTTTTCGCTCTTATCACTCCGCGTCTATCGTCGAGATCGTGAGCGTCGTTTCCTCGAGGACGTCGAGCAGAACGCGGACCGTGTCGAGCGAGGTGAAGATCGTGACGTTGTTCTCCGTCGCGCAGCGTCGGATCGCGATGCCGTCCTCAAGGTGGACGCCGGACATGATGCCGCGCGTGTTGATGACATAGCTCACGTACCCGGAGCGGATCGAGTCAAGTATCTCGGTGCTCCCCTCCGAAATTTTTCCGCGCACTCTCGTGCGGATTCCGTGCCCCTTCAAAAACGATGCCGTCCCCGCCGTCGCCTCGATATTGAAGCCCATGTCGTAGAAGCGCCTGATGAGCGGCAGCGCCTCCTCCTTGTCCTCGTTCGCGAGCGTGACGAACACCGTGCCGTAATTCTGGAGCGTCATGCCGGAGGCGATCATCGCCTTGTACATCGCGCGGTGCAGCTTTTTGTCGTACCCTATCGTTTCGCCCGTCGACTTCATTTCCGGCGATAGATAAGCGTCGAGCCCCTTTATCTTGTTGAACGAGAAGACGGGCACCTTGACGTAGTATCTCTCCTTCTCCTGCGGATAGAGGTCGAAGATGCCGAGCTCCTTCAGCGATTTGCCGAGAATGACCTCGGTCGCGATATCGGCGAGGCTGTAGCCCGTCGACTTTGAAAGGAACGGAACCGTTCTCGACGAGCGCGGATTGACCTCGATTATGTAGACGTTGTCGCTTTTGTCAACGATGAACTGTATGTTGTATATCCCGACGATGCCGATGCCGAGCCCGAGCTTTTTTGCGTATGTGAGGATCGTCCCCTTCACGCGGTCGGAAACGCTGAACGTCGGGTAAACGGAGATCGAATCGCCCGAGTGGACGCCGGTGCGCTCGACGAGCTCCATGATCCCGGGGACAAAGACGTCCCGCCCGTCGCATATCGCGTCGACCTCGAGCTCGCGCCCCTGTATGTATTTGTCGACGAGCACCGGCTTGTCAACGTCGATCTCGACCGCGGTCTTGAGGTAGTGCCTGAGCTGCTCCTCATTCGCGACGATCTGCATCGCGCGCCCGCCGAGCACGAAGCTCGGGCGGACGAGCACCGGATATCCGATGTCCTCGGCGGCGCGGACGCCGTCCTCGATGTTCGTCACCGCCGTGCCTTTCGGCTGCGGTATGCCGAGCTCTATGAGAACATGCTCGAACGCGTCTCGGTTCTCGGCGCGCTCGATCGCGTCGCAGTCCGTGCCGATGATCTTCACGCCGCGCTCCGCGAGCGGCTCCGCGAGATTTATCGCCGTCTGCCCGCCGAGCGAGGCTATGACGCCGTCCGGCTTTTCGAAGTCGATTATCGCCATCACGTCCTCCGGCGTCAGCGGCTCAAAGTAGAGCTTGTCGCCGGTCGTGTAGTCGGTCGAAACCGTCTCGGGGTTGTTGTTTATGATGATCGCCTCGTATCCGGCGCGCTTTATCGTCTGTACTGCGTGAACGGTCGAGTAGTCGAACTCGACGCCCTGCCCTATCCTTATCGGACCCGCGCCGAGGACGACGATCTTCGGCTTGCCTGTCAGCCGCGATTCGTTCTCCCCCGTATATGACGAGTAGAGGTAGGCGATATATTTCCCGGTGTGGAGCGTGTCCACCATTCTGAATATCGGCGTGATGCCGTGCTCGCGGCGGGTGCGGTATATTTCGACCTCCGGGATGCCCCAGAGCTGCGAGATGTATTTGTCCGAGAACCCGAGCTTTTTTGCGTCGCGCAAAACGTCCGTGTTCCCGACGTTTCCGGCGACGGTGCGCTCCATCTCGACTATCTTCTTTATCGATTCGAGGAACAGCTCCGTTATCATCGTGACCCGGTGCAGCTCCGCGACCGAAACGCCGCGGCGCAAAAGCTCCGTTACGGCGAAGATATTGTCGTCGCGGAACTCGGAGATGTATTCCGTTATCTCATCGGTCGACATATTGTCAAACTTCGGCAGATGCAGGTGGCAGACGCCCGTTTCGAGCGAGCGGACGGACTTGAGGAAGCATTCCTCAAGCGAGGAACCGATGCCCATGACCTCGCCCGTCGCCTTCATCTGCGTTCCGAGCGTGTTCGGCGCCTCAGCGAATTTATCGAACGGGAAGCGCGGGAACTTCGCGACTATGTAGTCAAGTGACGGCTCGATCGCGGCGGTCCCGCCCGCGACCGGGATATCCTCGAGCGCCATGCCGAGCGCGATCTTCGCGGTCACGCGCGCGATCGGGTAGCCGCTCGCCTTTGACGCGAGCGCCGACGAACGCGACACGCGCGGGTTGACCTCGATCAGGAAATATTCGCTCGTCTCAGGGTGGAGCGCGAACTGCACGTTGCAGCCGCCGTGTATCTTAAGCTCGCGTATGATCTTTATCGCCGAATCGTTGAGCATTTTGAGGTCGTGATCGTTGAGCGACAGTATGGGCGCGACGACTATCGAGTCTCCGGTGTGGACGCCGACGGGGTCGACGTTTTCCATGCCGCAGATCGTGATACAGTGGTCGTTCGAGTCGCGCATGACCTCGAACTCTATCTCCTTATAGCCCTTGACGGACTTTTCAACGAGCACCTGACCGACGGGCGAGAGCCTGAAGGCGTTCGTCGCGATGTCGATGAGCTCCTCCTCGTTGTTCGCAAATCCGCCGCCCGTGCCGCCGAGCGTGAACGCCGGGCGCAGGACGACGGGGTAGCCGATGTCGAGCGCCGCCCGCTTTGCCTCCTCGACGCTGTACGTTATCTCGGACGGGATGACCGGCTCGCCTA
>CANROT010000095.1 GCA_947632285.1 uncultured Clostridia bacterium | reverse complement strand
CCGATAGCCGTCTGATCTCGACGCGGTCGCGCACGGCGGTGCCCGTCACGTTCAGCACCTCAGTCAAAAACGATTTTGCGGACTCGGGCAGCAGCGCCGCCGCAGGCGGCACGGCGACCACGATCACCGCCGGTATTGCCGCGAGCCGCAGATCTATCATCGAAAGCATGACGAAAATTCCGACCGCCGCGCCTATCCACAACCCGCGCGACATCGAGAGCGCCGCTGCGGCAAGCGTCACCGCGGTAAAGAACACCATATTCAGCCGCTTGCCCCCGCTGCCGCGGCAGAGCACGTATCCGATCATCACCGGCATCATCATCGCGAGGTAAAACGCGGACGACGACGCCGATGACGCCGCATCACCGAACAGGCGGACGCCCTCGCGGACGATCCCGGACGAAACGCCGCCCGTCAGCTCCGAGACCGTGTCGGTGAAGAGCGCCGATATGCTGACGACCGCCATCGCCGACCCGCCGAACATCATCGCGCGCATCAGCCGCTGCCGCCACGCCTGATTCACCATCAGGTTCGCCGTCAGAAAATACGGCACGATGCAGAGCACCGTGACCGCGCTGCCGCGCATCTCGGTCCCGGCGCCGTAATTAAAGACCTCCGCCGCCGCCGTCAAAATGAAAAATATGAGCACGAACGTGTCCGCTATGTCGAGCGAAAGCGTCCTTCTGCCGCACAGCAGCTTGGCGGCATACGAGACAGTTATAACGGCTATGAGCAGCAATAGACTGCTATCGCCGAAGAACGGAAACAGCGCGAACAGCAGGATCACGCCCGTTTCCGGCTTGTGCAGCACCGTGAACAGCAAAAGCAGGGAGACGATCGCGCCGAGCACGCGCATCGGCTCGACGTAAAAGGTCAGAAGGCCCGCTATCATTCCGGCCAGAAACGCCATGTCGGCGCGGCCGGACGGCGACCGCTTCGCCTCCGCCTCCTCCCGCCTGAACCCGAGCACGTCAAACACGACGTATGACAGCAGCCTGCTCGAGGCGACGGCGCCCGCGAGCGTCTTGCCCGAGAGCAGGAGCGGGACGGAGCAGAGCATCAGCGTGACGCCGCTGACGAGCGCGTCATAATCCGCCGTGAGGCTCGCCGCCACCGCCTTTATCGCAAATATCACCGAGGCGTAGAATCCGAACGAGAAGAGGAACGCGCCGTATGCCCGCACCGTCAGCCACGGGAGGAAGGACATAAACCGCTTTCCCGCGCGGACGATGGCGCTGCCCTCGAGCGAGCGCGCCGCGAAGACGCGCATTCGCGAGAGTGCACGCGAGCCGCGCACGCGCGAAAACGCGCCGTAAACGGCGCTCTTTTTGAACAGCGAACAGAGCGCCCCGTAAGACGTGAACATTCGGCCGAAAAATCCGCCGCCGAGGTCTGCCTTCGCCCGCTTCATGGTCTGCCCCTCCTTTCCCGATTTTTCTAAAACTTTATTTATTTTCCCCGTCCTCCGATCCGCGGATCAGGTCGGGACGCATGCTCTCCGTCGCCTTTTTCGCCATATCGGCGCGCCATGCGTTTATTTTTTCGTGATGCCCGGAGAGAAGTATCTCGGGCACGGCGAGCCCCCTGTAAACGGGAGGGCGCGTATACTGCGGATATTCGAGCAGCCCGTCCGACAGGCTCTCGCTCTCGTAGCACTCCGGCGAGGCAAGGACGCCGTCAATGAGCCGCGACGTCGCGTCCACAAGCACGCACGCCGGGAGCTCCCCGCCCGTGAGGACGTAATCTCCGATAGAGATATATTCGTCCGCGACAAGGTCGAGGGCGCGCTGATCTATGCCCTCGTAGTGCCCGCAGAGGATCACGACGCAGTCATAGCGCGAAAGCTCCCACGCCTTCTCCTCCGTGAACGGCTTTCCCTTCGGCGACATATACACGGTCCGCACGGACGCCCCCTCGGGGATCGAGGCGCGCACCGCGTCATAGCAGTCGCAGACGGGCTGCGGCGTCATCAGCATTCCCATTCCGCCGCCGTAAGGCGTATCGTCGACGCGGCGGTGCTTGTCCGCGGAGTAGTCGCGGATATTGTATGTGTTTATCTCGATTATCCCCGCCGAGACGGCGCGGCCGATTATGCTCTCCGAGAGAACGCCGCGCACCATTTCGGGGAAAAGCGTCATTATATCGAATCTCACTCGTCCAGCATCCCCTCTATCGGCCGGACGTAGATCGCCTCGTCAGTTATCCTCGTCACAAATTCGGGGACGGCGGGCATCATGCGCTCGCCGTACCGTGTCTTTACGACATAGATATCGGAGGCGCCCCTGTTATAAACGTCCGTCAGCTCGCCGAGCGCCTCGCCCGTATCCTCGTGTATGAGCGGGAGCCCGATGAGGTCCGCGATAAAGCGGTCCCCCTCGTCCATGAATTTCATGAGCTCCGCCCGCTCGGCGTATATATCCCGCCCCTTGAGCGCGACCGCCCGGTCGAGATCGTCCACACCGGAAAGCGTCAGCAGCACGAACCCCTTCTGGAGCGAGGACGCCTTTATCTCATACGGCGTGTACTCGTCCCCGCGCCGCGTGAACACGCGCGGGAGAGCTGCGAGTATCTCCGGGGAGTCGCAGTCCGAGCGCGCCTTTACGACGCCGCGGACGCCGTGCGTATTTATTATCTGCCCGCACTGAAGATATCGTGACCGTTCCATAATTTTTCTCCCCGAAAAGCCGCTTTTCCTTATACGGTTATTTTATCATGAAAAAAGCTCAATTACAAGTGTTAATTGCGCCGCTCCCGCATAATGAGCTCCATCGCCTCATATAGGTCGCCGGCGACCGCGTAAACGGAGGCGCGCGCCTGCGCGTCCGGCTGCCAGAGGTCCGGCACCATTATGACGCGGCAGCCCGCCGCCCCGGCGGAAATTATCCCCGAGCGCGCGTCCTCGAATGCGTAACATTCGCCCGGCGCAAGCCCGAGCTCACCGCACGCACGGACATATATCTCCGGATCCGGCTTTGAATTCGCGACGTCGTCCCCGCAGACGAGCGCGTCAAAAAATCGCAGAAGCTCCGTCTCTCCGAGCTGGCGCAGGACAGTCGCGCGCCTCGTCGAGCTCGCGACCGCGAGCCTCATTTCCTCGCCGCGGAGATACGAAAGTATTTCATATACACCCAGCTTGACCGGGATTTTGTGCGTCTTATAATATTCCGTCCGGAACTCGCGCGCAAACGCGTCTATCACATAGGGGTCGCACCCCTCGCCGAACTCCGCCTGCCACACCGGGCGAGACGATTCAAGCGACAGCCCGAGCAGCCGCTCCGTCATATATCCGGCGGGCCCGATCCCGGCTTTTTCCCCCGCGTAGTCGAAAGCGAGGACGGCGACGCGCTCCGTGTCGAGCATGAGCCCGTCCATATCGAATACGGCGCCCTTCATTTTATCGCCTCCTCCCGACGCTTTCTTGCAGCAAGTATACCACCCATCAGGCGCATTTGCAAGAATAAAAACGGCCTCGCGGACAAAAACTCCGAAAAAGGTGTTTACAAAACGGCCGCCGTCGTATATAATGTAGTGTGATCTTAATATTAAAACGACGTTGACCGGAAAGAAAACGGAGAAACGCCCGCGGAAAGAGACCGCCCTCCCGGCTGAAAGGGGCGGACGCAGGTGCCCGTATGTGCGTCCGTGAGTCATGGCGGAATTCGCCGCGTCACCGCACGTTATACGGACAAAAAGCGATAAATCGGAGTGGAACCGCGGACATTGCCGCCTCCCGTGAACCTGTCACGGCGAGGCGTCTTTTTATTTTATTATTTGAACGACAGGAGACAGATATATTGATAAAGTTTGAAGCAACATTCGCAGACGCCGTCCGGCGGGACGCCTCGCGCGCCATGCTGCACGCCTCCGAATGCGTAAGGCGCGCCGCAGACGATGTGCGGCTCGATATAAAGGCGGTCCGCGAGCGCGACCCGGCGGCAAAATCGGACCTCGAGGCGGCGCTCTTTTACCCCGGCGTCCACGCCGTGTGGGCGCACCGCGTCTCGCACGCGCTCTACAGGAGAAAGCACTTTCTGACCGCCCGCGCGGTCAGCCAGGCGGCGAGATTTTTCACCGGCATCGAGATACACCCGGGGGCAAAGCTCGGGCACGGGCTTTTCATCGATCACGGCGGCGCCGTCGTCATCGGTGAGACCGCCGAGATAGGCGACGACTGCACGCTCTACCAGTGCGTCACGCTCGGCGGCACCGGCAAGGACCGCGGCAAGCGCCACCCGACGCTCGGTCGAGGCGTCATGGTCGGGGCGGGCGCAAAAATACTCGGCGGGTTCAAGATCGGCGACAACGCGAAGATCGCCGCGGGCGCCGTCGTGCTCGGCCCCGTCCCCGCGAACAGCACCGCCGTCGGCATACCGGCGCGCATCGTGAAGACGGACGGCCGCCGCGTCGCCGACCGCCTCGACCACGTCCACGTCCCGGACCCGGTCGCCTCGAAGATAAAGCGCCTGGAAGAGGAGATAGCCGAGCTGCGGTCCGAGCTCGGAGAAGAAAAAGAAGTTTAAAATCAAATGCCCAAAGCATAAAAATACAGAAGTAAAAAAAGAAAGGAACGAAACATTATGATATGCAAACGCTGCTTCCGCATGTCGGACGACGGGTTTGAATACTGCCCCTACTGCGGCAAGTCGTTCTCCGACGATTCGGAGATCGAGGTGGATCAGAAAGAAACCGGCGAGCCGGCCGAACCGCACGAAAACCATGAAAGCCATGGCGCGCCGCGCGAAAACCGTGACGCGCCGCCGCGCGAGGGCGACCCGCTCGGCAGGCCGGACTCCGTCCCGCAGGGGTGGGGCGCTCCCTACGGCTACACGATGCCCCCGCCGCCGTACCCCTACTACGTCCCGCGCCGCGAAAAGACCCCGGCACAGAAATTTTTCTCCGCCATCGGTCACGCCGCGATGTACTTCCTCCTCTTCATGCTCTGTCAGGCGATCGTCTCCGTCGTCGTCATGTACTCGGCGATATTCAGCTCGAGCGAGGTCATGGACACCGTCACGGACATCGTCGGTGAAAACGGCGGCAGCCCGTACATGACGGACGAACAGTACGACAGGGTCATGGAGGCGATGATGAGCGTCGTCGACGGCAACATGATGAACACGATAAGCATCGTCTCCGCGATTTTGACGATACTGATCGTCTTCCTCGTCGCAGTCGCAAAGCACCGCCCGTTCTCGGCGCACGTGGGGTTTTATCCGTTCCATTCGTGGCTCGCGCTTTTGCTGATCCCGATAGGTGTCTCGGCGCAGTTCCTCATCTCGATGGTGATAAACCTGATCCCGTGGCCCGACGCGGTCGTCAATGACTTCAACGAGCTGTACTCGTATATGGGGCACAGCGACGGCATTCCGGCGTTTATCCTCGAGATAGCCGCCGTCGCGATTTTCGCGCCGCTCGTCGAGGAGATCATCTTCCGCGGCTGCATTTACACGCGCCTCCGCCGCGGAATGCCGATGGGGGCGGCGGTGATCCTCGCCGCGTTCGCGTTCGGCATGGCGCACGGCGCCGCGATCGCCGTATTCTATGCGTCCCTGCTCGGGCTCCTTCTCATATATGTGTACGAAAAATTCGGCACGGTGCTCGCGCCGTTCCTCGTCCACCTCGGCTTCAACGCCGCGAACTATATCCCCCTTCTGCGCGAGGATTCGTCTCAGACGGAGGTGATCATAACGCTCGTCGTCTCGGCCGTCGTGTTCGTCGTCTGCCTCGCCGTCATCATCGTCTCCGATGTGAAAAAGCGCGACCACAGCGAGGACACGATCACGATCCCGCCGATCCCGCCCACACCGCCGACTATGTAAGGAGTGAACCCATGCTTTATCTATACAATTCTCTGTCCCGTGAGCGCGAGGAATTTCACCCGCGCGTCGAAGGAAAGGTCGGAATGTACACGTGCGGCCCGACCGTCTATCACTTTGCCCACATCGGCAACCTGCGCACATATATCATGGAGGACATCCTCGACCGATATCTGCGCTATTCCGGCTATGACGTCAAGCGCGTCATGAACATCACCGACGTCGGCCACCTGACCGGGGACTCCGACGACGGCGAGGACAAAATGGTGGAGGGCGCGAAGCGCGAGCACAAGACCGTGCTCGAGATAGCGAAATTCTACACCGACGCGTTCTTCGAGGACTGCAAAAAGCTCAATATCCGCCGCCCCGACGTCGTCGAACCGGCGACGCGCTGCATCGGCGAATACATCAAGATAATAAAGAAACTGCTCGAAAAGGGCTACGCCTACGTCTCGGGCGGCAACGTTTACTTTGACACATCAAAGCTCGAAAACTACTACGTCTTCAACCGTCAGAACGAGGAGGACCTCGCCGTCGGCGTCCGCGAGGGCGTCGAAGCGGACAGCGCCAAGCGCAGCAACTGTGACTTCGCGCTCTGGTTCACGAAGAGCAAATTCGAGGATCAGGAGCTCAAATGGAATTCCCCGTGGGGGCTCGGATATCCCGGCTGGCACATCGAGTGCTCCGCGATCTCGATGAAGCACCTCGGCGAATACCTCGACATACACTGTGGCGGCATCGACAATGCGTTCCCGCATCACACAAACGAGATAGCGCAGTCCGAGGCGTATCTCGGGCACGAGTGGTGCCGGTACTGGTTCCACGTCCTGCACCTCAACACGCAGAGCGGCAAGATGTCAAAGTCGAAGGGGGAATTTCTCACCGTCTCCCTGCTCGAGGAAAAGGGATTTTCCCCCATCGTCTACCGCTTCTTCTGCCTCGGCTCGCATTACAGAAAGGCTCTCGTCTTTTCCTGGGACGCGCTTGAGAACGCGCGCGGCACGTATGACAAGCTGATCGGCCGCATCGCCCAACTCACCCCGTCCGACAGCGCGCCGGACGAAGGGGTGTATGCCGAATACAAGCGCCGCTTTACGGACGCGCTCGACTCCGACCTCAACACGTCCCTCGCGATAACGGCGCTCTACGACGTGCTCAAGGCCGACACGGACGACGCGACAAAGCTCGCCCTGCTCGGCGACTTTGACCGCGTCCTGTGCCTCGATCTTTTGAAAAACGCCGCCGCCCGCCGCCGTGCGGACGAGCTCGCGGATCAGGCGGCGAGCGGGGACCCCGAGATCCTTTCCGCCATCGCGCGCCGCGCGGAGGCGAAAAAGAACCGCGACTTTGCAGAGGCGGACCGCATACGCGCAGAGCTCGCCGCGCGCGGCGTCACGCTCATCGACACGCCGGACGGAACGACATATAAGCTCTCGTAAATAATGAAAAAAACAAGGAAAAAGAAATTTCCGTCCCCGGCGCCGTGGCTCTACTACCCCGCCGCCGCGATAGTGTCGCTCTTCATGCGGATACGGTACCGCGTCACCGTCGACAAAAGCGGCGTCCGCGATCTCGAGGGGCCGGCGCTCGTGCTCGCGAATCATCTCTCCGATCAGGATCACTTTTTCGCGGCGATGGCGCTCCTGCCCCACCGCCCGACGTTCGTGATGAGCGCTCACTTCATGACAAAGCGCTTTCTGCGCCCGATCCTGCGCCCGCTCCACGTCATAACAAAGCGTATGTTCGACTCGGACGCCGGAACGGTGCTGAACATAATGCGCGCCGTGCGCGGCGGGAGGATCGTCGTCCTCTTTCCCGAGGGGCGTCTCACGTGGACTGCGCACTCGATGCGCATCACGGAGGGGACGGCGGACCTCGTAAAAAAGCTCTCTGTCGACGTCTACCGCCTGACCCCGACCGGGGCGGCGCTGACGTTCCCGAAATGGGGGCGCGGCTCCCGCCGCGGCCGCATCAGGATCGAGACGGAAAAGCTCCTGACCGCGGACGAGGTGAAGGCGATGTCGAAGGACGACATATACACCCTCATCTCGGACAAGCTCCGCCACGACGACGAGGCCGCCTGCCGCGGGATAAAGTTCTCTTGCCGCGATACGACGGCGGGGCTCGACGGTATTCTCTACAAATGCCCCGTCTGCGGCTCGGAGGGGACGCTCACGTCCGGAGGGGACCGTATCTCCTGCTCCGCCTGCTCGCTTGACGCGACCCTC
>CANROT010000094.1 GCA_947632285.1 uncultured Clostridia bacterium | reverse complement strand
GACGGCGGCGGTGACGTCGCTCACAGTGCTCGCCGCGGCGACGGCGGCCTCGCACCTCTTTTCACGGTTTACCGGAGGTCGCGGCTCCCGCGTCGTGTTCTTTTCAACGGCGACGGCGGTGACGGCGATATGCGCCCTCGCCGCGAGCGCGCTCATGCCGTCCGTATTTGACAAAATCGGCGCATGCTATCCGCTTTTCCCGGTCGGCAGTCTGGCGCTCGTCACGTCCCGCGGGAGCGGCACTCTCCGCCGCCGCGAGCTCGAAGTCCTGTCGCTGACGGCGGGGTACGGCGCCGCGATATTACTGATATCCGTGATAAGGCAGCTCTCCTCGCTCGCCTTTCCGTTCGCGTCGTCGCCGGCGGCGGCGCTCATGATCGCGGGCGTGCTCGCGGCGCTCCTGCGCGTTGCCGTGTACTTTATCAAAGTGCGCGCCGCCGAGCGGGAGGCGGGCGTGGCCGCGCAGCCGAGGCGGCGCGCCTCGCGCGAGCTCCCGGCAGACGCCGTTGACAGTACAGCGGTATTGCCGGAGACGGAAACATTGCCGGAGGCAGATGCGGACGAGAACCTTCCCGATGCTGACGACGATTTTGACCTTGATTTCTGGCTCGATCCGGACGCCGACGACCTGACGGAAGACGATACTGACAGCACTGACGGCACAGACACGGAGGACGACGGCGATGAATGAGCTATTCGGAGTCCTGATACTTGCGTTCTTAGCGTCCAATTCCGTCCTCATACGGTCTGCCGGGCTTGACTCCGCCGAGAGACTGTCGCGAAGGCCGCGCACGATGGTGCTCACGTCCGCGGTCATCGTGTGTACGGCGCTTTTGTCGCACATAATTTCATTCGTCATATTGACGTTTTTGCTGCCGCTCGTCGGCATCGGCGCGTCCACGGTGACGGACGGCGTCATCATCGTGTTTTCGACGCTGACCGTCACGGTCGCGGAGGAGCAGGCGTCAAAGCGGTGGCTGCCGCAGGTCCGCCGCGCGCTCGGCGGCAGCATGTTCGATATCGGATATAATTCCGCGTCCGTCGGCATAGTGCTTTTGAGCCGGGCGGCAGCGACCGATTTCGGCAAGAGCCTATTATACTGCATTGCATTTTCGGCGTCTGTCGTTATAATGTATTTTCTCATATATTTCTGGCGCAATAGCCTGAAAGAGCACCGGCTGCCGAGGGTGATGCGCGGCACGCCGATACTGCTCCTGCTCCTCGGCCTGGCGGCGATGGCGCTTGAGGGCTACACCGGCGGCGCCCTGCCGATTTAAAAGCGATATACAGACGTAAAGCATATAATTTCTTCGGAGGACACACGAATGTCAAACGCAATTTTTTCGGTACCGAAGGCTTATAACGAGCCGATACACAGCTATCTGCCGGGGACGGCGGAGCGCGCGAGCCTGAAGGCGGAGCTCGCCCGCCAGTCCGCCGAGACGGTGACGATCCCGCTCATCATCGGCGGCAGGGAGGTCTACACGGACAATATGATAGACGTCGTCATGCCGCACGACCATCACCACGTTATCGCGCGCTGCTGCCTCGCGGGCGAAGATGAGCTCCGCGCCGCCGTGGACGCGGCGCTCGCCGCAAAGGCAGCTTGGCAGTCGATGGCGTGGGAGCATCGCGCCGCGATCTTTCTGAAGACCGCGGACCTGCTCACGGCCGTCTACCGCGACAGGATAAACGCATCAACGATGCTCGGCCAGTCCAAGACCGTGTTCCAGGCGGAGATAGATTCCGCGTGCGAGCTTGCCGACTTCTTCAGATTCAATGTTTATAACGCCGAGACGATATACGCCCAGCAGCCGAACAACAGCACCGGCGTCTGGAACAGGGTCGAGTACAGGCCGCTTGACGGCTTTGTCGCCGCGATCACGCCGTTCAATTTCACGTCTATCGCGGGCAATCTCCCCTCCGCACCGGCGCTCATGGGGAACACCGTCGTCTGGAAGCCGTCCTCAACCGCCGTCCACTCGAACTACATACTCATGCGGATAATGATGGAGGCGGGGCTGCCGGCGGGCGTCATCAACTTCGTCCCGGCGCGCGGCGCGGACGTGAGCCGCGTCGTGCTGACGCACCCGAAGCTGTCGGGGTTCCACTTCACCGGCTCGACGGAGGTCTTCTCCGGCGTGTGGCGCACGGTCGGCGAGAACATCGAGAAATACGAGTCATACCCGCGCCTCGTCGGCGAGACGGGAGGCAAGGACTTCATCTTCGCGCACAACACGGCAGACGTCGGCGCGCTCGCGGCGGCGATGGTGAGGGGCGCATATGAATTCCAGGGGCAGAAGTGCTCCGCCGCGTCGCGCGCGTATATACCCGCGTCAATATGGGGCGCGGTAGAGGAAAAGGTAAAGGCGCTCGTCGCGGACATAAAGGTCGGCGACGTTGCGGATTTCTCGAATTTCATGGGCGCGGTCATAGACAAAAAGTCGTTCGACAATATCGTCGGCTATATCGAGCGCGCAAAGTCGTCCCCGGACGCGGAGGTCATCTTCGGCGGGCATGACGGTGCGGTCGGCTATTTCGTCAAGCCGACGCTCATTCGCGCAAAGCGCCCGGATTACGAGTCAATGGTAAAGGAGATCTTCGGCCCGGTCCTGACCGTTTACGTTTATGACGACGACCGGCTCGATGAGACGCTCGCGCTCTGCGACACCTCGTCTCCCTACGGGCTGACGGGCGCGATCTTCGCCTCCGACCGCTCCACGATAGCGCACATGGAAGCGGCGCTCTCCGGCACGGCGGGCAACTTTTATATCAATGACAAGCCGACGGGCGCCGTCGTCGGGCAGCAGCCGTTCGGCGGTTCGCGCGCGTCCGGCACGAATGACAAGGCGGGCAGCGCGCAGAATCTCTACCGCTGGATCAGCCCGCGCTGCATCAAGGAGACGTTCATACCGCAGCTCGCGGTCAGCTACCCCTACATGAGCGAAAAATAATGCTCCTTCTGTATTCGGCGGAGCTCACGGCGGAGAAGGCCCAAAAGGCGTTCTCCTGTCTCCCGGATATTTCCCGGGAAAAGCTGAAAAACCGCCGCCGCGAGGGGGACATCGCGGGGGAGCTCTTGCGCCTACACATGATGGAGGCGTGCGGCGCGCCGCCCGATTTTGCGCTCGGCGCGCACGGCAAGCCGTATTCCACCGGGCGCCCCGACATTTCCTACAACATCAGCCACAGCCGCAGCCTCGCGGTCGGGGCGCTTCTGACAGGGGGCGCGGGCGAGGTCGGCGTCGACGTCGAATTTGTTGACAGGGAAAACGTGAACCGACACAGGCGCATCGCCGGGAGATTTTTCAGCGAGCGCGAGCGCGCGGAGCTCGCCGGGGCGGAGGATACGGCGCTCGCGTTCTACCTCATATGGACGCGGAAAGAATCGTATCTGAAATACACGGGCACGGGCTTTGATGCACCCGACAGCTTTTTGGCTGAGCCGGGCAGCGGAGTTCTGACGAAAAGCCGCGTCATTCGCGGCGAGGACGGGAGCGAATACGCGTTCTCGGTCACCTCCGGGGCATGCGCGTTTGACACCGATGACATTTTTATCCGAAAAATAAAATTTTAAAAACATCGCAAGGAGGAAGAGAGATGGCAAACATGGTCATTACGATCGCAAGGCAGTACGGGGCATCGGGGAGATTCACAGGCGAGATACTTTCCGAGCTGATGGGCATCCCGTGCTATGACAGAGAGCTCATCACGATGAGCGCGGCGAAGAGCGGCTACAACGAGGATGTCGTCGAGAGCTATGACGAAAAGGCGCAGTCGAGCCTGCTCTACACGCTCGCCGTCGGCTCTGTCGACTACGGCACGCCCGTCCCGCTCGCTTATCACATGCCGATGAGCGACAAGCTCTACATAATGCAGTCGAACATCATCCGCGAGCTCGCGGATAAGTCCCCGTGCATCATCGTCGGCCGCTGTGCGGACCACGTGCTGAACGAACACGAAAAGCGCGTCGCTGTCTTTTTGAAGGCGGAGCTGTCCGTGAGGGCGGAGCGCGTCGCGGAAAGACACAATATCTCTCTCTCCGAGGCGCAGGATATGTGCGTCAAGACGGACCGCAGGCGCGCCTCGTATTACAGCCACTACACGGGGCAGAAATGGGGCCGCTCCGACCTCTACGACCTGATGATAGACACGACGAGGATCACCGCCCGCAGCGCCGCACTCGTGATAAAGCAGTATGTCGAGTCGATCGGCTAAAAACATTTTTAAGGGAAAATATTCGTATGTGATCCCGGCTGCCGCCGCCGTCCTCGCCGCCATAATGTCGCTGCCGTTTTTATGGCAGAAACCGGCGGAGCCGTATGGCGGCGGCACCGCGGAGGCGCGGTTCTTTGACGTCGGCCAGGGGGACGCCGCCATGTTCATTTGGGACGACGGAGCGATCCTTATAGACGCCGGGACGAACGCGAGCCAGGGCGACCTTGTCGACTATATAGATGAGCTCGGCATCGATGAGATAGACTGCGCGGTGTTCACGCACCCGCACGAGGACCACATCGGCGGCGCCGACCGCGTCCTTGAAAATTTCGAGGTGGACGCCGTCATCATGCCGGACATCTCGGCGGACAGCATCACGTTTTCCTCGATGGAGGAGTGCATCGACGAGGAGGGCTGCCCCGTATACGAGGCCGAGGCCGGCGGCGTGTACAAATTCGGGGACGTGACGATGACGGTGCTGTCACCGGCAAAGGAATTCGGCGACGCGAATCTTGATTCCGCCGTTGTCAAGATCGAGTACGGCGAGGTGAGCTTTCTCTTCATGGCGGACTGCGAGCGGGAGGCGGAGCTTGAGGCGCTCGAGGCGATGGGAGATGACGCCTTTGACTGCGACGTCATCAAAATAGGCCACCACGGCTCGTATACGTCAACGTCAGATGAGCTGCTCTCTGCCGTGACGCCGGAGATCGCCGTCATCTCGTGCGGCAAGAAAAACGAATACGGCCACCCGCACCGGGAGACGCTCGAAAAGCTCGACGAGCTCGACATCGAGGTCTACCGCACCGATGAGAACGGGACGGTCGTCATCTCGACGGACGGCAAGACCGTCTGGTATTCAAAATAGATCCCGCAAAAGTGAAAAAAGCTGTGGGGAGAGGACACGTGTGTCCTCTCCCCGCGCTTTTTGTTTTATCCGTCACGCCGCAAGGCGGGCGGGAACGTTTTCAAGCATGTTTTCGATAAATATGCCGTAGCCGCGCGTCGGGTCGTTGATCATGACGTGCGTAACGGCGCCGATGAGCTTGCCGTCCTGAATGATCGGCGAGCCGGACATGCCCTGCACGATGCCGCCCGTGCGCTCGATGAGGGCGGGATCGGTCACCGTGATGATGAAGCTCTTGTTGTCCCGGCTGTGGCGGTTGATCTCGGAGATCACCGCCTTGTAGTCGCGCATATCGCCGTCCGCGAGCGTGCACCGGATCAGAACTTCGCCTGCCTTGATCTCGCCCCTGCGCGCGATCTCTATCGGCTCGCCGCCCTCGGGCAGCTTAGTCAGCGTGCCGTAGACGCCCGTCGCCGAATTTTTGTCGATACTGCCGATCACCTTTGTGCCGAAATAGCCCTTCAGCTCGCCCGGCGTCCCGGCGACGCCGCGCTCGATGCCGAAGAGCGAAACGTCCGTCACGCTCCCCGTGACGAGCGGGATCAGCTCTCCCGAGTCCGAGTCACAGATACCGTGACCGAGCCCGGCGAATCGACCCGTTTCCGGGTCGTAGAATGTGACGGTGCCGATCCCCGCGGCACTGTCGCGGACCCACATTCCGGCGCGGTAACCGCCCTTTTTATCCCTGACGGGAGTGAGGCGGCAGTCGCGCTCCTCGCCGCCGCGCCTGTATGTGAGCTTTATTTCTTCGCCGCTCCCCGAGATGAGCTTTACAAGCTCGTCCGCCGAGGACAGCCGCTGTCCGTTTGCCGATAAAATGAGGTCGCCCGGCTCGATGCCCGCGTCCCGCGCTGGACAAGTCTCCCCGCTCTCCGTCCGGACGTCCTCAAGTCCCGCGACGATAACGCCGTCCGTCTGGAACCGCACCCCGAACGGCATTCCGCCTGCGCAGAGCCCGTCCGCGGCGGCGGCCGTGACGGTCAGCGCCAGCATGACCGCGATCGCCGCCGCGGCGAGCCCTCCTTTGTGAATAAATCTTCGTGTTCGCATATTTTCCCCGTACTGCTGCCGTTTTCCTGAAAGACGCCTTTTTGAGGCGTCTTTTTATACTTTGCCCCGGCGGGGGCGAATTATGAAAAGCAATATTATGCGCCGTATCTATGGAAAAAAGCGGAATTTATATATATCGCCTGATGCTTTCGAGAGCTCCCTTTTCAAGGCGGGAGACCTGCGCCTGAGAAATCCCTATTTCGGCGGCGATCTCCATCTGCGTCTTGCCGCGGTAGTAGCGCGCCTCGATTATCGCGCGTTCGCGCGCCGTTAATTTGCTGAGCGCCTCGCGCAATGCGATGTCCTCGAGCCATGCCTCGTCCGAGCTGCCCTCGTCCGAGAGCTGATCCATAACGTATATGCAGTCCGTGCCGTCGTTGTAGAGCGGCTCGTACAGCGAAACCGGGTCGACGATAGCCTCGAGCGCCTCCGTGACGTCCTCTTTCTTCTCTCCGAGCATCTCGGCGACCGTGTCCACCGTCGGCTCGCAGCCGTTTTCGCGGATATATTTTTCCTTCGCGCCAAGCGCCTTGTAGGCGAGGCCGCGCAGCGAACGGCTGACGCGTATCGTCGCGTTGTCCCGCAGATAGCGCCGTATCTCGCCGATTATCATCGGGACCGCGTATGTCGAGAGCTCGACCTCCTTCGTCGTGTCAAAATTATCAATAGCTTTTAAGAGGCCGATGCAGCCGACCTGAAAGAGGTCGTCCATGTTCTCGCGCCTGTTCGCGAACCGGCCGACAATGCTCAAAACGAGCCTTAAATTGCCCGAAAACAGCTCCTCTCTCGCGTGCTCGTCGCCCTCCTTCATTTTTTGCAAAAGCTCGCGCTTTTCCTCGCTCCCGAGCGTTTTCAGCTTTGCGGTGTTGACGCCGCATATCTCGACTTTGCCGTAATACATTCGTTTTAACGAAAAAAAGACCGGTTTTGTGTCGGGTCTTTTTTCCCTCCCGTCTATCTGACTTTACTTAAAAAAAGTATTGCCAGACGGGGTGTTTTCTAATACAAAAAACGGCGAATACCTCTTTTTTCCGGTATCGCCGTTTTTTTGTTTGTTATAAATTGTCAGAGTGAAAGTCCCGCCAGCCGCCAGGCGCCGCCGCTCAACACCCACACCATCGTGTATGTGCCGTTGTTGTCCTTTTCGTAGACCCAGAGCCCCCCGCGCGATTCGAAATCGACCTTGACGGAGATGCAGCTGTCGGAGTATCTTGCGAAGTCATAGACGCGCGTCGTCAGCTTTGAGATCGTGTACGTGTCGTTGTACATGACGGCATAGTACGTTCCCGAGATGATCTCGTATGCCTCGGAGTTCGCGAGCGTATACGACAGGCAGGCGGCAAAGTTCGCGTCAAGCCCAGAAAAGCCCTGCATATTGTATTTGATGAACTGCTCGGTGAACGATTGCGCCAGCGCGCCGACTGCGTTCTGCTGCGCCTCCGTCGGGAGCGGATAGAAGACGTATGATGCGCCGTCCGCCGTCACGGTGACGTCGCTTGACGAGACCGTGAACTCGGGCTCGTGGCAGAGATAGACCGTATACGTGCGGCAGCGCTCGGTGACGGACGCGGTGCCGGAGGCGAGCGGCGAGGCGTATGTGCCGTCCGCCTCGGTAACGTAGCTGTCGCCGACCTCGATCCCGTTGCAGAACAGCTTCATTCCGACGGGGACCTTGACGGTGTACGCCTTTTTATACGAATCCGGGTACGAATAGAAGTACGTTGTGCCGTTCGGCTGCGTCGGCGTCAGCGCCTCGCCGTCGAGCGTGACCTCAACGGACGGCGTGCCGAGCAGCAGCGGCAGCTTATAGACGTTCAGCCTGAGCGTCTGCCCCGGCTCAAAATCGGTGCGGAGCGCCTCCGCCTCCTCGCTGCCGACGATATATTTGTCGGAGACGGCCATACCGTCCACTTTGATGACGGCGTCCTCCGGAGCCGTTACGGTGTAGTCCGCGCGGGAGTCAAGGTCGTAGTCGGAGCAGAACGCGCCCTCTCCGAGCTCGGATATCCGCAGCTCCTCGCCTTCGTAAGTGCCGGAAACGGTGACGCAGCCGAAGACGTCCTCGATCTCATGGACGAGCTCGGAGAGCTCGAGCGCGGG
>CANROT010000093.1 GCA_947632285.1 uncultured Clostridia bacterium | reverse complement strand
GAACTGCTGGGGCCTTACAAAGGACGTCTTCCCGGAGCTGCGCGCCAACGTCGTCTCGACGCTCACGAATCCGAACCGCGACCCGCTCAAGTGCGAGGCGCTCCTTCCGACCGCGATCTTCGACATGATAAAGGCGGACAAATGCGAAGTTGACATGCTCACGAGCGATGCCCACTGGTACGGTGTGACCGTCCGCGAGGACAAGCCGACGGTTGCAGCGGGTATAAACGCGCTCGTTGAAGCCGGCGTTTATCCCGACGATCTCTGGGCTTAAGGAGGTTTTTTAAAATGACGATACTCGTATCCGGAGGGACCGGATTTATAGGCTCGCATACGGTAGTTGAGCTTTTGCTCGCGGGCTACGACGTCGTAGTATTCGACAATTTCTACAACAGCAAATCCTGCGTATGCGACAGGATAAAGAAGATAACGGGGCGCGACTTCAAATTCTATAAGGCCGATATGCTCGACAGAGCGGCGCTCGACCGCATCTTCGACGAGAACAAGATAGACGCCGTGATCCACTTTGCGGGTCTCAAGGCGGTCGGCGAGTCCGTAAAGATACCGCTTACATACTATTACAACAACATCGCGGGGACGATAGTGCTCTGCGAAAGCATGGCTGCGCACGGCGTCAAGCGCATCGTGTTCTCCTCATCGGCGACGGTGTACGGCGAGCCGGATCACGTTCCGATGCAGGAGGATTTCCCGATCACTCATGCGACGAATCCCTACGGCGAAACGAAGATCGTCATCGAGAGGATCCTTGCCGACCTCTGCGTCTCCGACCCCGAATGGAGCGTTTCGTGCCTGCGCTACTTCAACCCGATCGGCGCCCACAAGTCCGGCCTTATTGGCGAGGACCCGATGGGAATACCGAACAACATCATACCGCGCATTCAGAAGGTCGCGCTCGGAGAATGGGATTCGATCACCGTTTTCGGCACCGACTACGACACGCCGGACGGCACCGGCGTCCGCGACTATATTCACGTGACCGACCTCGCAAAGGCGCATATCGCGGCATTGCGCCGCGCAGCCAAAGTGACCGGCTGGGAAACGTACAACATCGGCTGCGGCAGAGGCTACTCGGTGTTTGAGGTCATCGACGCATACGAGCGCGCGAGCGGCAAGCCGATAAAGCGCAATATCCAGCCGCGCCGCCCCGGCGACATCGCCGTCTCATACGCGGACCCGACGAGGGCAAAGGAAGTCCTCGGGTGGGAGGCAGAGCTCACGATAGACGATATGTGCCGCGACTCGTACAATTTTGTCATAAATAATCCGAAAGGGTATGAGGACACCGAGAAATGAGCATCACAAAATCAAGCTTTGGCGTGACGCATGACGGCGTTGCCGTAACGTCATATACAATGGACAACGGGAAGATGAGCGTCCGCTTCATCGACCTCGGCGGAACCATCGTTTCGATAAACGTCCCGGACAAAAACGGAGTCATGGCGGACGTCGTCTGCGGATATGACGATCCCGATTCGTATCTCACGTGCGGCGGCTATCCCGGCGCGATCATCGGCCGCTTCTGCAACCGCATAGGCGGGGCGGAATTCACGCTCGACGGCGTAAAATATCCGCTATACAAAAATGACAACGTCCACAACCATCTGCACGGCGGAAAGGTCGGCTTTGACCGCCGCATGTGGAATGTAACGATCCTTGCCGACAACGAAAAGGAAATGTCGGCGGACCTTTGCTATGTTTCGCCGGACGGCGAGGAGGGATATCCCGGAACGCTGACGGTACACGTCATCTATACGCTGCCCGCCGATTCGTGCGATTTCTCGATCCGCTATACCGCCGTGACAGACAAGCACACCGTCCTCAATCTGACGAACCATTCATATTTCAACCTCGCGGGATACGAGGTCGGCGACATACTCGACCATGAAGTGATGATAAATTCGGACGCTTACGGAGAGGTCGACGCTGAGCTCATACCGACGGGAAAGATAATCCGTGTTGACGGCACGCCGCACGATTTCAGGACCGCAAAACCGGTAGGAAGAGACATAAACTGCGACGACGTCCAGCTCAAGTACGGCCAAGGGTACGATCACAACTTTATCCTTGACAACGGCGGCAGGTGCGAGCTCGCCGCAAAGGTGCGCGACCCGAAGTCCGGCCGCACGATGACGGTCAGCACAAACCAGCCCGCCGTCCAGCTCTATACAGGCAACTGCATAGACACGACCGAGGCGCCCTACAAGGGCGGCGTCCCGAAGCGCAGGTTCGCCGCGCTCTGCCTTGAGACTCAGCACTATCCCGACAGCCCGAACCACCCGGAATTCCCGTCAACGGAGCTTGCTCCCGGTGAAGTCTACGACTACACGACGGTGTTCTCGTTCTCGGCTGAGTGAATATCAAGATTGAACCGGAGCAAGATGGCAAAACGGTATATCAGATACTGCGCGCGTGCGGCGCGTCCGGAACGCTTATAAAGCGAATGAAGGCGCGCCAGCACGGCATCACTCTCAACGGCGCGGACGTCACCGTCCGCGCCGCCGTCCATGCCGATGACGTGCTGTCTGCCGACGATGCCGACACATTCGAAGATGAAAACGACTATATCCTCCCGTCGGAGGATATAGTCGATATAATCTATGAGGACAGCAGCGTTTTCGTCGTCAACAAGCCGTCCGGCATGCCGACGCACACGTCGCACGGGCACCACGCGGACACGCTTGCAAACGCGATGTGCGCCGAATACAGGCGGCGCGGCGCGCCGTTTGTATTTCGCGCCGTCAACAGGCTCGACTGCGACACGAGCGGCGCTGTCCTGCTCGCAAAGAGCAAGATCGCAGCATACATGCTTTCGCGCGCGATCGGCGAGGGCGTTATCAAAAAGACGTATATCGCCGTGCTCGAGGGGGAGATCGCGCTGCCGTGCGGGCAAACGGATACGATCACCTCATATATAAGGCGCCGCCCGGACACAATAATCCTGCGCGAGTCGTCCGACTCCCGGGACGGCGGCGGGGACTACGCAAAAACGGTCTACACGTGCTTATATAAGGGAAACGGCATCAGCATCGTATCAGCGGAACCGGTAACGGGGAGGACGCATCAGCTCCGCGTCCACTTTTCATCTATTGGCGCGCCGCTCGCCGGAGATGAGCTGTACGGCGGGCACCGCGAGCTCATCGGGCGGCAGGCGCTGCATTCGTACAGACTCTCTTTTCCGTCGCCCGAAAAAGGTTTCGTAACGGTGACGGCTCCGATGCCGGAAGACATGAGGAAATTGACAGGGAAGTATATTGATTTAAAATGAAGGCTGCACTGAAAAAGATAAACAAGTATATTCCGATAGGGTCGATGGTCATATTCGCCATGCTCCCGATAGCGGCGCTGATCCATATAGTCAGCGTCTTTTCACCGCGCTTTGCTGACTTTTTCAATATCCGTATCGCCTCCGTTTTCCGCGCCGTCGCCGCTTTTCTGACGGGCTGGATGCCGTTCTCGTTTGCGGAAACGATCATTATTTTCCTGCCCGCCATGCTCATTATCGCGATATTCGGTATAATCCCGAATGTGAGCTCCGAAAAAACAAAGAGCTGGCGGTATATAACCTCGCTTTTGTCGGTCATAGCATATATCTATATCATATTCGTTTTTACGCTCGGCACGGGGTATCAGGGCTCGTCCGTCACCGAAAAGCTCGGTATGCAGCGCCGCGGGATATCCGCGGACGAGCTGTATAAAACGGCGGAGGCGCTGACCGAGGCGGTAAACAGGGAAGCGGACGGCGTCAGATTTGACTCGAACGGCTCCTCTATCATGCCGTACTCCGTCGGCGAGCTCAACAAAAAGCTGAACGACGCATATATCAATGCGAGCAAGAAATACGATTTCATAGCGCCTCTGCGTTCAAACGTCAAGTCCGTCGCGCTGAGCGAGCCGATGACGTACACGCACATTGCCGGCGTCTACACATTTTTTACCGGCGAAGCAAATGTAAATATCAATTTTCCCGACTACACGCTCCCGTATACGATGGCGCACGAAATGTCGCATCAGCGCGGCATCGCGCCGGAAGATGAGGCAAACTTCATGGCATATCTCGTCTGCATGGAGAGCGACGACCCGTATATCAGATATTGCGGGACGCAAAATCTGCTCGAATACGTTTATTCCGCGCTTTCGCGCGCCGACCGCAGCCTCTACCGCGAGGTCTATTCAAAGCTCGATGCACACGTCGTAAACGAGATGCGGGCATATAACGCCTTTTTTGAAAAATACGAAGAAAACGTCGTCGCCTCCGTTTCCGGCACGATAAACAATACGTACCTGACCCTCCAGGGGACGCAGGGCACAAGGAGCTACGGCCTCGTCGCCGATCTTGCAGTCATAGGGTATATCGAAGGGTTCCTCACGTTCTGAGATAAAATGAGCCCACACACAAACACGTGAGCGCGAATATACTCATAATAGTCCTGCTGATTTTGCAGCGGTCATGTGCACTATGTATATTTTTGTCTTTTTTTATCTTATATATGTGTCTAAAAGGTGCGATTTTATGAACAAAAATAAAAATTTTTAATTAACACTTTCTTTTTTTTCTTTATTCTGTTATAATAGAATAGTCATGCCTTGACCGTGACATTATCACAAGACTGAATATTTTTTCCGTGCGCGTATGCCGCACTTTGGATACATATTCCCGAAGGAGGGATCATCTTTATGGATAAGCTTGTCATCGAGGGCGGTGTGCCTCTTCGTGGCAGCGTAGACGTAAGCGCCATGAAAAATGCCGCTTTGCCTATCATATATGCGACAATTCTCGTCTCCGGCAAATGCCGGCTTGAAAATATACCGGATATAAGCGACGTTTCGACCTCGTTTGAAATCCTCCGCGGAATGGGCGCGGAAATAACGCCCATCGGAGACTCGGTAATAGAGATAGATACGGAAAACCTCGTCGGCTCCATATCAGACCGGCAGCTCGTCGGTCAGATGCGCGCCTCGTATTATCTGCTCGGCGCGGAGCTCGGCAGATTCGGCAAATCGCACGTCGGCTATCCCGGCGGGTGCGACTTCGGCGTCAGACCCATCGACTACCACATAAAGGGGCTTGAGGCGCTCGGCGGAGAAGTAAAGACAGACGAAGAATACATAACGATAAACGCGCCCCTCGGCGTCCGCGGCAACGGCGTGTATTTTGACGGCATTTCCGTCGGCGCCACAATTAACGTAATGCTCGCCGCAGTCCTCGCGAAGGGCATCACGACTATCGACAACGCGGCCAAGGAGCCGCACGTCGTTGACGTTGCGAACTTTCTGAACACGTGCGGCGCAAGGATAACTGGCGCCGGAACGGACATGATAAAGATACGCGGCGTTGAAAAGCTGCACGGGTGTACATACGCCATAATCCCGGACATGATCGAGGCGGGCACATTTATGATCGCCGCCGCGGCAACAGGCGGGCATATCAAAATAAACAACGTCATACCTAAGCATCTCGAATCGATCTCGGCAAAGCTTGAGGAGATTGGAGCAAGCGTCGAAATGCTCGACGATTCGGTGATAGTGACCGGTACGGATCACTATAAGAAAACATCTATAAAAACACTTCCGTACCCCGGATTCCCGACCGATCTGCATCCGCAGATGGCGCCGCTCCTTTCCATCGCAAACGGCGTCAGCAATATCCGGGAAACCATATGGCCGGAGAGGTTCCGCTATGTGAACGAGCTCCGCGCGATGGGCGCAAATATAACCGTAAACGAAGACAGTGCAACGGCCGTAATCGAGGGGGTCGAATCTCTTCACCCCGCTCGCGTCAAGGCAGTAGACCTCCGTGCCGGTTTCGCGGTGCTTATAGCCGCGCTGATGACAAAGGGCACGACAGAAATATACGACATCAAATATATCGAGCGCGGATACGAGGACATCGTAGCAAAGCTCACGGGGCTCGGAGCAAGAATTAAGAAAGTCCCGATAACAGACTGAACTCGTGGATAATCTCAAATAACATAGAAAATAATAAAATAAAAGGAGCGATAAAAATGAAAGTCACAAAAGATACCATAATCACAGATGTGCTCGCGATCGACCGCGAGACCGCGAGATTCTTTTTCGAGATCGGCATGCACTGTCTCGGCTGCCCGGCATCTGCGGGTGAGACGATAGAGCAGGCATGCGCCGTTCACGCGACAGACGCGGACGCGCTCGTCGCAAAGATCAACGAGTTCCTTGAGAGCAAGGGCGAATAAGCAGCGGTTCGGCGCGCAAGGGGCTTTTAAAAGCCCCTTGCTGTACTTTTCCGATCATTGATAATATGGCCGGCACATCATCATTAACGCTTGGCAGCCGCCTTGCCGCCGCCGCCTCATACATACGGTGCGGCTCGGTTTTCGCCGACATCGGGACAGATCATGCGCTCCTTCCGATATACGCCGTCAAAAGCGGTCTGTCAGAGCGCGCATTTGCGACAGACGTGAACCGCTCGCCGCTCTTGCGTGCGGAAGAGAACATAAAACAATACGGGGTTTCAGACCGCATCACGTGTGTGCTGACGTCCGGCTTTGACTCGCTTGACAATAAAGGCATAACGGACGCCGCCGTCTGCGGCATGGGCGGCGAGCTTATCGCAGATATAATAGACAGAGCGGACTTTATTAAAGTCTCCGGTTTCAGGCTGATCTTGCAGCCGATGACAAGGCCCGAGGCGACTCGCCGCTCGCTGTCTCGGTGTGGCTTTGCCGTCACTTCCGAATCGGTCGTTTTTGACGGCGGAAAGTATTATACGGTCATCTCTGCCGACTGTGACGGTGCTGTCCGCGAATGTGAGGATAAGTTTCAGGCGCTGTACGGTGACTTCAAAGTCAAGCACTTCGCCTCGGCCGACGTTCGGCGCGGATATCTCATGCATGAGATTTCCAAATTCGAGCGGACAATAAAAGGGAAGAGCATATCAGGCGCTGACACGTCAGGGGAACAGCGCATCGCAAAAAAGCTCTCGGAAATATTACAGGGGGAAATATGGGAATAAAAATACGCGAACTATCGTCATATCTTGACGAGGTGATACCGCGCTCGCTCTCGTGCGACTGGGACAACGACGGAGTAATGGTCTGCGCCGACAACGGCTCTCCGCTTCACCGCATTCTTTTTTCGCTCGATGTGACGATGGGCGCGCTTATGTACGCGCACGATACCGGGTGCGACACGGTGATCTCGCATCACCCGCTCGTGTTCAGGCCGCTGCGGTCTCTCTCGGACGAAACGTGTTCCTCCCGCGCCGCGATCTACGCCGTCAGAAACGGAATAAACGTCCTGTCGTATCACACGCGGCTCGACGCTCTGCCCGAATACGGCGTCAACGACACGCTCGCCGGGCTCTTAAATATAGAGAACGCGGAGCCGTTCGGCCCTGCGGGAGAGGCGATAGGCCGCATAGGAACGCTTATATCTCCGACGCCGTTCGCGGAGTTCTGTGATTCCGTCAAAAAAGCGCTCGACGTCGGCACGCTCATAACGGTAGACGCGGAGAGGGAAGTACATAATGTTGCGTTCCTCGGGGGAGACGGGAAGGACTATCTGATGCCCGCACTCAAGTGCGGCGCCGACACATTTGTGACGGGCCGGTGCGGATATAATCTCGACATAGACGCCGGAGAATACGGAATAAACGTGATCGAGGCGGGTCATTACAATACCGAGGCGCCGGTGCTCAAATCGCTCGAGCGCCTTATCTCGCGCGAGTTCGCCGGAATCGAGTTCGACTACTACAACAGTGACGCGACAAAGGCAGTATAATTGACTTTAACATTGTATTTTTAAAGGCGCCCTCAAAAATTGAGGACGCCTTATAATTTCAACTATGTGAGTGTTATGACGGCTCTATCGATATTTATCCGCCTCCGCCTGCGCGATAGAATCACAGCGCTCGTTGTATTCGTTGCCCGCGTGGCCCTTCGTCCATGCACAATTAACGCGGTGAACAGCCGTAAGCTCCAACAAGCGCTCCCACAGGTCTGGGTTCAGCGCCGGTGATTTATCCGACTTGCGCCAGCCGTTCTTCTTCCACGCGGCTGCCCAGCCCTTTGTGAGCCCGTTTATAACATACTGTGAATCGGAGACAAGCTCGACCTCGCACTCCTCCCGCAGGATCTCAAGCGCTTTGATGACCGCCGTGAGCTCCATGCGGTTGTTGGTCGTGTTTGGTTCGCCTCCGGATATGACCTTTTCTGCCCCCTTATAAATAAGGATCGCGCACCAGCCGCCCGGGCCGGGATTGTGTTTACATGAGCCGTCTGTATAGATACGGAGCTTCTTCAATATCTTATTTGAG
>CANROT010000092.1 GCA_947632285.1 uncultured Clostridia bacterium | reverse complement strand
CCCTCTACGATCCCGAGACCGACCCGGTCATCGCGAAAAATTACAGCGCGCGCGCATATTCGGGCAAGCGCGTCTGCAAGGAGGCGCTCCAGGAAGAGCTGGGGCTTCCCGTCGCGTCCGATGTGCCGATGGTGGCGATGATAACGCGCCTTGTAAAGCACAAGGGGCTCGATCTTGTGCGCCGCGTCATCGAAGAATATCTCTATGACAACGTGCAGTTCGTGCTCCTCGGAACGGGAGATCAGGAATACGAGAGCTATTTCGCATATCTCGCGCGCCGCTATCCCGACAAGGTCGTCACGCTCTTACAGTTCAACAAGGACCTCTCCCGCCGCATCTATGCGGGCGCGGATATGTTCCTGATGCCGTCTCAGAGCGAGCCTTGCGGGCTCTCGCAGATGATAGCGTCCCGCTACGGTGCGGTTCCGATAGTCCGCGAGACCGGCGGCCTTTACGACACCATCAAGCCCTACAACGAGTACACGAACGAGGGCAACGGCTTTACGTTCACTAACTATAACGCGCACGACATGCTCTATACGATGCGCTACGCGACGAGCATCTACCGCGACAAGAAGCGCTGGATCTCGCTCATGCGCCGCGCGATGAAGTGCGACTTCTCATGGCGCGCGTCTGCTGAAGGTTATATGTCTCTCTATGAGAAATTATAAATAGTAGTTTGTTTGAGTTAGATAAACAGTTATGAGTTAATGATATGGAAAAATTGATGTTAAGTGCAGATGGAGATATCATACTGTATGAAGTCAATAAAAAGATATTAGATGATTTTGATGATTTAATAGAGCAGTTTTTTCAATGGAAGAAAACAAATTGTTATGATGAGCAACTGTTTGTAAAATTTCTGCAACAAAAATATGGAAAGGATGCAATAAAATTCATAAAAAATTTAAAGTGGTTTGATGATAACAATATACCTAAAGAATATGAAAATATTAAATGGTATAACTTTTAAAGACACTTACAAATACTAATTTATAAAGGAACAATATCTAAACATGAACACACAGTCCCCACGCATTATCAGAGAAGAACTGGAGCGCAAGCTGTCACAGTACTTCAACACGACGGTCGAGACCGCGACAAAGGATCAGATCTATAAGGCTACGGTCATGACGGTCAAGGACAGGCTGACCTCCATGCGCGCAGAGTACAAGAAGGACATCAAAAAGGTCCGCGGCAAGCGCATCGTCTATCTCTGCATGGAATTTCTGCTCGGCCGTCAGCTCAAGAACAATCTCTGCAACTTAGGGCTTACCGATACGTACAGAAAGGTGCTCTCCGACATCGGCGTATCTCTTGACGAGCTTTACGAGCTCGAACCGGATCCGTCCCTCGGCAACGGCGGCCTCGGCAGGCTTGCGGCCTGCTTCATGGATTCGCTCTCATCTCTCGGCTATAGCGCGAACGGTTACTCGCTCTGCTACGAGTACGGCCTTTTCAGGCAGAAGCTGGTCGACGGTAAGCAGGTAGAGCTGCCGGACGAATGGCTGCCGGGAGGCGAATGCTGGCTCGTCCCGCGCACGGATAAGCATATCACGGTCAAGTTTGACGGTCACGTCAACGAGACCTGGCACGACGGACACTGTGATTCCGTTCTTGAGAACTACACGGAGGTCCAGGCGGTGCCCTATGACCTCATGATCTCCGGCGCCGACAGCCGCGCCGTCAACACGCTCCGCCTGTGGCGCGCGAGAGGAATGAACCAGACGTTCAATATGAGCCTCTTCTCTCAGGGCGAATATGTCCGCGCAATGCAGCAGAACACGAGCGCGGAGATCATCACGAAGGTCCTCTATCCGTCTGATGAGCACACGGAGGGCAAGCTCCTCCGACTGACGCAGCAGTATTTCCTCGTTTCGGCGTCGCTCCAGAGCGTTTTCCTCGATCATCTCTCAATGTACGGGACGCTCGCCAACTTTGCGGACAAGGTAGCGATACATATCAACGATACGCACCCGGCGCTCGTTGTGCCCGAGCTCATGAGAATCCTCATGGACGAGTACAACTACACTTGGGAGGACGCGTGGCAGGTCGTCACGAAGACTATCTCCTATACGAACCACACCGTCATGCCCGAGGCGCTCGAGACGTGGAGCGAGGAGCTCTTCCGCATCAAGCTGCCGAGGATCTATACGATCGTCTGCGAGATAAACCGCCGCTTCTGCGCCGACCTCTGGGACGCTTACCCGGGCGACTGGGGCAGGATATCCCGCATGAGCATAGTCGGATACGGTCAGGTCAGAATGGCGAACCTGAGCGTCGTCGCATCGCACAAGGTAAACGGCGTTTCCGCGCTCCATTCCGAGATACTGAAGGATACGGTATTCCACGACTACTATAAGTACACGCCCGATAAGTTCACGAACGTGACGAACGGCATCGCCCACAGGCGCTGGCTCTGCTACTCGAACCCGGGGCTTGCAAAGCTGCTCGACGAAACCATCGGTACGGAGTACAGAAAGAATTCGCTCGCGCTGTCCGATTTCGCGGATTACGCGGATCAGACCTCGATCCATAAACAGCTTGAAAAGATCAAGCACGACAACAAGGTCCGCTTCGCGGAATATTATAAGAAGCTCACGGGCGTCTCGCTCGATACGGACAGCATCTTCGACATTCAGGCAAAGCGTATGCACGAATACAAGCGCCAGCTTCTGAATGTATTAAAGATCATAACGTATTATAACGAGCTCAAGGAGAATCCGAACTCCGATCTCCCGCCTCAGACGTTTATCTTCGGCGGGAAAGCGGCGCCCAACTACTATATAGCAAAGAGCATCGTCGAGCTCATCTGGAACATCAGCGCCGACATCGAGGCGGACCCGCGCCTGCGCAACCGCATACGCGTCGTCTTCCTTGAGGACTACAAGGTCTCGGCCGCCGAGATCCTCATGCCCGCCTCCGACATCAGCGAGCAGATATCGCTTGCCGGCAAGGAAGCGAGCGGAACGGGCTGCATGAAGTTCATGATAAACGGCGCCCTGACCGTCGGAACGCTTGACGGCGCAAACGTCGAAATGGCGCAGGCCGTGGGTGACGACAACATCTATATCTTCGGCCTGCACGCGCAGGAGGTCGACGAGCTCTGGCGCAACGGTTACGAATCCGTCAAGTATTACAATTCGAATGACCGTCTGCGCGCCGCCGTCGACAGGCTGAGCACAGGATTCAACGGAAAGTCGTTCTCGAAAATGACGGAGTATCTGCTGCGCGGGCACGGCGTCGCAGACCCGTATATGTGCCTCGCGGATTATGACTCGTATATCGCGACATATGAGCGCGCCGTCGCCGACTATAAGAACCGCGACGAGTGGTACCGCAAGTCGGTATACAATATCGCCGGCGCAGGCTACTTCTCGGCGGACCGCAGCATAAAGGATTACGCAGAGAAGATATGGAATATGAAGAGCATCTATTGATCGCTCTTCGTTCACGATGCCCTTATATACGACTGATCCCGGAAGGATTTGGGGGTGCCTTTGAATAAAAGACACCCCCGCAGGTTTTGATTTCAAGTATGAGTAAATACAGTATATTCCCGCCCTATCTGCGCCCGACGCTGGAGCGTTACGTTTCCGACGGTGAAACGGAACACTATACTGCGCACGGAGCATTCAGCCGGGGCGCTGAGGTCAGGTACGAGCTGCGGCTGCCGCGCACCATGATGCCGCACGAGGTCGCGATGCATATCTGGCGCGAGTCCGGCGGTGAGGCGGTGCGCCACGAGATGGCGCGCGTCCGGCTTGACCGAGGAGCCGACCTCTTTGCGGTCACGCTTAAAATGGCCGATGTCGCAGCCGAGTTCGGAGCCGAAACAGGGCTATATTATTACGGATTCGATTTTCTTTCGCACAACGAAGAGAAAATGTACGTCAAGCAGTCCGGAAGGGACGGCCTGCCCGAGTTCAGGGCGGGCGAGTTTGACGAGGGCGCGTTCGCGCTGACGATATATGACCGCAAATATCCCGCGCCCGAGGAGTGGTACGGCGGGATAATATATCACATATTTGTGGACAGGTTCGCCGCGTCCGGCAAGACGGAGCCGAAGCCGTATGCAAAGCTCGCCGACTGGAACGGCGGGATAACCGAATACCCGGCATACCCGGGCGCGCCGCTCGCGAACGAGACGTTTTTCGGCGGCGACCTGTACGGCGTGCGCGACAAGCTCGACTATATCGCCTCGCTCGGCGCGACCTGCATTTATCTCTCGCCTATATTTGAGGCACATTCAAACCATAAGTACGATACGGGCGATTTCGAACGAGTCGACTCGATGTTCGGCGGCAAGCGCGCGCTCGACTCGCTCTTGCGCGCCGCCGAAAAGCGCGGCATAAAGGTCATTCTTGACGGCGTTTTCAACCACACCGGCAGCGACAGCAAATATTTCAACCGCGAGGGAACATACGACTGCCTCGGCGCGTATCATTCGAAAAAGTCGAAGTATTACCGCTGGTTCTCGTTCTATAACTATCCGGACGACTATGAATCCTGGTGGGGTATAAAGATATTGCCGCGAGTCAACAGCCGCGACGAGACGTATATCGACTATATCTCCGGGGGCGGCGGGATCATAGACCGCTACACGTCCTCCGGCGTTTCCGGGTGGAGGCTCGACGTCGTCGACGAGCTGTCGGACGAATTTGTGGACGCGCTCGCAGCGCGCGCGCACAAGTCCGCGGCGCGGCGCGGCGGGGGTACCCCGCTCATAATCGGCGAGGTCTGGGAGGACGCGTCCTGCAAGATAGCGTACAGCCGGCGCCGCAGATATTTTACGGGCAGTCAGCTTGACTCTGTGATGAATTATCCGGTCCGCTCGGCGCTGATCGAATTCTTGATCCAGCGCGACGGAGACGGGCTGACGCGCGCGCTTTCCATCATATGGGAGCACTATCCGCGCGAGATCGTTCACGCGGTCATGAATCTTATGGGGACGCACGACACGGCGCGGATCATAACGGTGCTCGCGGGCGACTCTGCCGAAGGGCGGTCGAACGCGGAGCTCGCCGTAAAGCGCATGACGGAGGCGCAGTACGCGCGCGGCGTCGCGCTCGTGCGGCTCGGATATATGATAAACGCGACGATCCCCGGGATCCCGTCCATATATTACGGCGACGAGGCGGGCGTTGAGGGCTATTCGGACCCGTTCAACAGGCTGCCGTACCCGTGGGGGCGCGAAAACCGTGAGCTGCTCGAATTTTATCGCGAGATAGGCAAAATACGCCGCGAATGTGACGTCTACAAAAAAGGCGAGCTGTACCTTTGCCGGTTCGGAATAGACGGCTTCTTCATGTTCGGCAGGGGAGACGGCGACGTGACCGCATACACGGCGGCGAACCGCTCGGACGACGTCATCGTCCTCGAATTCGGAGCCGGGAAGGACGCGGAAGTCCTCATAACGTCGGGCGACGTCACGGAGGGCGAGGACTGCATAATGATCGCACCGATGTCCGGCGCGGTCATCATGACAAAGCACGGCACGGACGTTTACGCCGAGCGCGCGAGCGAAAGATAAAAACAAAACCGGGGGACCTCTTTTTGAGAGTTCCCCTTAAAACTTGAGGAGAAACGGACGGTATAAACGTGGATAACGGAAACTTTGCGAGCCGCGAAAGCATAACAAAGCTCGGAAACCCGAAAAAGCCCGAGGGGGACGCGGGGCGCGTCATGCTCGGCAGAATGAACGAAAGCCATGCGAGCCTGACAGCTTGGGCGATATCGCTTTTGGAGCTTGGCGGGGGTGACTGCGTCCTTGACGTCGGCTGCGGCGGCGGCGCGGCGCTTTACCGCATGGCGGAGCTCGTCACGGCGGGGCGCCTTGTCGGCGTCGATTATTCGCCCGTTTCCGTGTCGCTGTCACGCGAGACGAACGCGAAAGAGATCGCGGAGGGGAAGACCGAGATAATCGAAGCGTCTGTTGAAGATCTGCCGTTTGCGGACGGGACGTTTGACAAGGTCATCTCCGTTGAGAGCTTTTATTTTTGGCCGAGGCCGACGGACGATCTGTCTGAGGTGTGCCGCGTGATGAAAAAGGGCGGTCGGTTCGCGCTCGCCGCCGATGTATATACGCACGAAGGAATGTCAAAGGAATCGAGGGAGTCGATCGAGAAATATGCGCTCTTTGCGCCGACGACGGACGAATTTGCCGAAATGTTCGCGCGCGCCGGGTTCTCTTGCACGGAGATACACACCGAGGAGAACACGGACAGGATCGTCGTTGTGGGAATAAAGTAAAAACGCCGGGGCGATGCTGCTCCGGCCGTTTTTCGTCAGCGGCGCGCCGTCAGGTCGGCGGTGCGCGCGCCGGTAAAGGATATGAGATCTGATGTCTTTACTTTCATTTGCAGCCCGCGCACCCCGGCGCTGACGTATATTTCGTCAAAAAGCTCGGAGGTGTCGTCTATGAATGTGGGAAACCGCTTTTTCATTCCGACGGGCGAGCAGCCGCCGCGTATGTAACCGGTCACGGGCAAGAGGTCGCGGACGTGTATCATGGAGGCACTCTTGCAGCCTGCCGCAGAGGCGCACTTTTTCAGATCGAGCTCGCACGCGACGGGGATACAGAAAACGAGGTATTCGCCGTGCTCGTTCTTCGCGACGAGCGTTTTGAACATTCTGTCCGGGTCGATCCCGCTGACCTCCGCGGCGTGCGTGCCCGAAAGGTCGTCCTCATCGACCTCGTATTCCACCGTTTCATATTTTATCTTTGCAGCGTCGAGCAGGCGCTGCGCGTTTGTCTTTGTCATATGTGCCTCCGGCAGCTTTTGATCGTACAACAGTATACCACAACGCGGCGCAGGATTCAATAATAAACTCGTGACTTGACGATAATGCAATAATATGGTATAATATCTTCACTTGTTTGCTCCGCAAACCTCAAAAGCTTCGCTTTTGCTGCGGCATACGCCGCAGGTTCGATATTGACGGCTAAAAGGCATCGGCTTCGCCGCTGCTCGCAGGCGTTCCGCCTGCATCGGCTGCTGTCGCAGCCGCTTTTATGGTAAAATATGCACGTGCGGTTTTGCCGCGGAATTGGAGAGATTTTTTATGAAAACTGATGTTGTGATCGTCGGCGCCGGTCCTGCCGGCATATTCACGGCGCTCGAACTGTTGAGGAGAGGCAGCCGTAAAAAAATAACGATAGTTGAAAAGGGAAGGCCGCTTGAAGAGCGCGTCTGCCCGAAGGATAAAACGCAGGTCTGCGTGAACTGCAAGCCGTACTGCAATATAACGACGGGCTTTTCCGGCGCGGGCGCATTTTCGGACGGAAAGCTCTCGCTCTCGTATGAGGTCGGCGGCGACCTGCCTGACCTGATCGGGCCCGAGCTTGCGCAAGAGACAATAAACTACGCGGACAGCATATATCTCGAATTCGGCGCGGACACGAAGATCGAGGGGATAAACAACTCCGAAGAGGTCAAGGAGATCCGCAAGCGCGCGATAAGCGCGGGGCTGAAGCTCGTGGACTGCCCGATCCGCCACATCGGGACGGAGCGGAGCCACGCGCTCTATCTCTCTATCCAGCACTATCTTGCCGACAACGGCGTCGAGCTGATCTTCGGCTGGGAATGCTCGGATCTTCTGCTCGAGGACGGGAAGTGCTGCGGGATCGTTATCTCCAAAAACGGGGAGAGCAGAGAGATTCGCGCGCCGCGCACGATAATCGCGACGGGGCGGAGAGGCGCCGACTGGCTCGAGCGCATTTGCTCCGGCTATAATATCGCGCACCAGCCGGGCACCGTTGACATCGGCGTCCGCGTCGAGGTGCGGAACGAGGTCATGGAGACGATCAACCGCGCGCTTTACGAATCAAAGCTCATAGGATATCCGAAGCCGTTCAAGAACAAGGTCCGCATATTCTGCCAGAACCCCGGCGGATTTGTCAGCCAGGAGAACTACGACAACGACCTCGCGGTCGTCAACGGGCATTCGTTCAAGGACAAAAAGTCCGACAACACGAACCTCGCGATACTCTGCTCGCACAATTTCAGCGAGCCGTTCAACCAGCCTATCGCTTACGCGCAAAAGGTGGGCGAGCTCACCAACATGCTCGGCGCGGGGCACATACTTGTGCAGCGCTTCGGCGATATTCTTGACGGAAAGCGCACGTGGCAGCGCGAGCTCACGCGTTCAAACGTCCGCCCGACGCTCCCGGACGCGGTCGCGGGCGATATAACGGCGGCGATGCCGTACCGCTCGATGATAAACATCATAAACTTTATCCTCGCGGTCGACAAGGTCGTCCCCGGCTTCGCCTCGAGCGAGACGCTGCTTTATTCGCCCGAGCTCAAGTTCTATTCCAACCGCGTAAAGATGGACGCGGACTTCAATA